>CAJPTV010000073.1 GCA_905373665.1 Bacteroidia bacterium | reverse complement strand
GGGGTGCAATTTGACGCGTTTCTCTGTCCCGATGCTTATCTCGAATGCGTAACTCACATCGATCTTCATTTCTTTTCGCTTCGCATAAATAGCACGCATCCGCTCAACAGACTTCTCATAAGAAATCGTGTAGCGCAGTATATCGAAAGGAAAGACATTGTTAAATGCTCTCTTGATGGCAGGGTGGTAACGATCTTCGAAAAAGAACTTCCAATTCTGCAATTGCCCATCATAACTAGGCATCGTAAAAATCGGGACAAGAAAGACGAGGATAAAGACCCCTCCCAAGAGCCCATAGCGCACCTTTTTAGCGATCCAAATACGGCGCGGTACGAACCGAAACAACAAGACGAAATAACACAACCAATAAAGCAGCAAAAGGATAATAGGCAACACATACTCTCGCAGTTGCTCCCATGCTTCGGCACTACTGGTTTCTCGTGTAGACAAATAGACTCCATAATTCAGCGGCGTGTCAACAGAAAGCCAACTCGTAAGTTCAAAAGGAAGCGCCAATAACAAAAGCCCCTCAAACAATAACCAATAACGCACGGGTAAAAACAACGATGGAAGGAACAGCACAGCCAAAGCCATGGCGAGCATCGGTATCACATCTTCCCACCGATAGTAATGCAGCAAATAGATGTTAGGAGCTAACACTAAGAGGAGTAACAAAAATATCACCCCAATGACGCCAACAGGCAGTTTCTTCGCTTTCTTACCACAAAAAAAGAGTCTCTCTATCATTCCATGACCTACTTTTTCCAAGAAATTATCCCACTCCTCATATACGACAGACAGGACACTCCTTTTCTTCACTCACGCTCATACGCCACAAAGCCCCGTTGCGTCTCTACACAACGGGGACTATTGTATTCTATTCGCGGACTTCTAACGCTTCAACACTCGGAAGACCTTCTCCGCACCGCGCTCGGTCGTCAGACGCAGGAGGTAAATCCCCTGTTGTAGGTCATCTGTTGCAATGCGAAGCTCTGTTTCATTCCAAGCTCCTGCACGTACGACTTGTCCAACGACACTCAAGAGCTGATAGGTTCCTGCTACGCCACTCTCTGCCTGAACAAACAATGCGTTGGAGAATGGGTTTGGCGCAACACGTACCGAAGCAAAGAAAATATCTTCCACAGCCTTCGGCTTCTTCTTCTCCTCCTTAGAGGTCTTTACCACGAGCTTTGCATCATAGTTCGTCATCGTGGTTTCATACTTTCCGTCTTTGTCTGCTGCCAATGGATGCCCGTCAAAGGTCACGGCATCAACCTTCATCCCCTCCTTCGGCTTGATAGTAAATACCAACGCGGCATCCTTTTTCACATTCTTACCGTCGGTTGTTGCCCCATCGGCTGTCATTGTGACATCCGCCCCACTGGCATCCACGGTAATATTAAAGAGATCATTGATCGTCGCAGCATTCTCCAAAGAGAGCGTCACCGCCCCATTCTCCGTCCCCAGCGCAACCACATACTCTTGATTAGGGGTTACCATCCGCACACCAGCAATCTTCTCATCCCCTGCAATCTTCAGCACCTTCCCCTCAGGGACTTTCGTTACGTGGAATGTGACATGACTCTTTTGCTCCAACCCCGTCAAAACAGCAGGAGTTGTTGTATAGGTCACCGTTCCCTCTACGCCATCACCCTTAACTACGGTAAGGTTTACCTTCGGCGTGGGCACTTCCGAAAGAGTCACAGCGATAGTAATATCCTGTGCAGGCATCGCAAAAGACCACGTATCACCCGTACGCGCGAACTCGAACGCCCCTGCTGTTACATTCAAAACCGTACGTCCCGCAGCGAGCGCCTTCCCCACTGGCACAACCGTGAGTTCCACCTTCGTACCGACAGGTATATCTGCAGAAGAGGTCACCTCCGCTCCGTTCACTTTAGCAGTAACGCTGTAAAGATCTGCCTCCGAAGCGAAAGTCAACTTCTTAGTAGGTTCTGTCCCCGAGAGGGTTACTTCCAACTTAGCGTCAGCATCGGGCATCTCTATCACCCACTTCCCCTTCTTCAAGACAGCATCCTTATCCCCCAACTTCACACTCACTACCGTACGCCCTGCCTTCTTAGCATTTCCATCTGGCTCTATAGTCCATTCTAGCGTCTCGCCCGCAGCGACATCAACAAACGGTCCTTTCAAAGCCTTGCCACGACAAGTAACAGAGACATTATATTTATCTGCCACGCTAGTAAAACGCAACTGACGCGATACACTGGTCAAGACCGCAAGCTCAACATTAGCATCGGGCATTCTAAACGACCATGTATTCGTGAGTTCATCTCGTGTCACAAAAAGAGCCCGTTTTTTGCTCCCTTCAACAATGAAAGCCTGCACCTCGCGCGTCACCTTCTTAGCCTTCTTAGCCTCATCCGTCATATTAACGGCCACAATAACCTCACGCCCAGGCTCGACCTTCTTAAGAATTGGGTCGACATCAATAAGAGGCGAAGGTCCCGTAACAACACGCAGTTTATAATCATCCGTAGAGTGCGTGAAGTCAAGAGTACGATAATTGATATCCTCATACTCTACCTTAAGCTCCGCATCCTCTTCTGGCATACCAAAACTCCAGAGGTTATCACTCTTCTCCTTACGAACAACAACATCCCCGACCATAACCTTCGAGATACGCTTCCCAGCATTCAGAAGCTGCTCAGACTGTGTGATGGTTAAAGTGACATACTGTGCCACAAGAACTTCGGCAGGATTCGTAAGTTTCGTACTTCCAATCTTAGCGACCACACTATATTTACCCTCTACACTCGCAAAAGTGAATTTCTTTTTATCGATACCTCCTACCTTAACCTCTATGGTCACGTCCTCATTCGGCATAGAGAAGCGCCACTCATCTTTTTCACTGCCACGCGCTGCTCTTGCTACCACCTCACCACCTTGCGTTTTCTTCAAGAAGACAGCAACCACCTGCTTCTTAGCATCAGTAAGCTCTTTCTTAACCGCTACAATGAGGTTCACATCTGTCCCATACGGGAGTGTCTCTCCCGACTTCAAAATTTGAGCATACGCACCACTACCGACTCTAGGGACTATGTCATATTCTTTTTCTTTACCCTGGAAAGTCAAACGCGGGATCTCGCAAATCTCTACACTAATCCCAACCGCCTTACCTGGCATTACGAAAGTATAGAGCCCCGTATTTTTATCCAACGAAAGCTCAATAATAGCCCCTGCCCCAGTTTCCCCCTCCTTCGTAGCAATCACCCTACGAATCGGTCGGTTGTCTAACTTGATTGACGGCGCACGCTCGATCTTCATCGCAACCTTTGTCCCCTCTAGCACCGTCACACTCTCGGTCGATACTTGCGGCTCAACCATTGAAATGGTGTACTTCTTAGGCTCCGAGGCAAAGGTTACGAGACTATTGGCAAAATCTCTAACCACAACATCCAACGACGCATCCTTTGCAGGCATCGTCCCCTTGTAAACCTTCGCCGTCTCATCCCACTCCATATTCTCACCAGCGAGCGTCACCGCATCAATCTTCTTGCGGACTCCCTCTTTTAAGGAAACAAAGAGCGTAATGGGATCCCCCATTTCCAACTCTGCACCCGTACTAACAGCACTGCCCTTAGCTTTAACCTCCATGGAGAGGTCGCCCGCCTGCATACCTTGCCATGTCGGTGCTGTCCACGTCAACTTAAACTTCTTATTCTCTGTAGTAACCTTTACTTCCGCAGCGGCTGCAGGCATATCAAACTTCCAGAGCTCCTCTCCCTCGCCGAGGGTCTCACCCTCAACCTTTGCTGGCATAGCCCCTGTCACAGCCATCGACTGTACTTTTTTTCCAACCGCTGGCTTCACTACCACAAATACCTTGTGATTAGCTTCCACACGCGCTGGCGAAGTGGTAAACTCTTCTGTAGCTGTTGTAAACGTCGCCGCCGCATCGCCAGTCTTCACTTTTACAATCTTGTAGCTATTATCGGTAGGATCTGTCCACGTCAACGCATACTTTTTATTCTGTAATGCAACCGTTATTGTCGCATCAGCATCAGGCATGGTAAACTTGTAGAGCTTCTCCCCTTCAGCGAGAGTTGACTCAGCAACCTCCTGTGGCGTAGCCCCTGCCACAGTCACCGATTGAATTTCCTTCCCAGCAGCCTCAACCTTCACCACTACAAAGATATTTTGAGAATACTCCACCTGCGCCGAAGAAGCCAAATCCGTAGCAGCTGCAAATGTATCCCCCTTCTTCACTTTTACAATCTTGTAGCTATTATCAGCAGGATCTGTCCACGTCAACGCATGCTTTTTATTCTGCAATGCCACCGTTATTGCCGCATTAGCATCAGGCATGGTAAACTTGTAGAGCTTTTCCCCAGCGCTAAGGGTTGACTCAGCCTCCTCCTGTGGGTTAGCCCCTATCACAGTCACCGACTGGATTTCCTTCCCAGCAGCCTCAACCTTCACCACCACAAATACGTTGTGATTAGCTTCCACCTGCGCTGGCGAAGTGGTAAACTCTTCTGTAGCTGTTGCAAACGTAGTCGCCGCAGCCCCAGTCTTCACCTTTACAATCTTGTAGCTATTATCGGTCGGATTAGTCCACGATAATTCCCTCTTTTCCCCAGCGGCAGCAAATGCCAACCCGAGGAGGGGGAGCAGAAATAGTGTCTTTAATAACTGTAATCTCATTGTATCACACTCATTTATGATTGAACCAAAGGTACGATCACCAGCCGCAAGTTACAACTATTTTCCGAAAGGTGACCTTTTCCACAAACCCACTACAACACGTCACGAAGCCTTTTCCTGTTCACGCCCCCCGCTTCGGCGTTCTACGGGTCTACATCCACCGTCACAAAGACCTTGCTACGCGAGTGAAATGCTTGGAGTATCATCCGCAAATTCTGTTTATTCTCAGCAAGATACCTCGGCTTTATCTTCAAAAGAAGACACTGGTGAAAGAGTCTCCTTGCGTAGGACATCGGCGGCTCCATCGGGCCGAAGATCTCACAAGTCAACTGCGCATGCAAATACTCCTGCAACTCCTTGGCCTGCGCCACGACATACTCCCGCTCCTTACTCGAGAGCGTGATCTCAATCTGCCGCACGTAGGGCGGATAATGAAACCGCTCACGACTTGCCAGCTCTTGACGATACAGCGCATGATAGTCGCCCCGTCGTATCCAATCAAAGAGCTCTAACTCTGGAGTAAAAGTCTGTATCAGCACCCTTCCCTGCTCCGTACGCCGCCCTGCACGCCCCCCCACCTGCACGATGAGATCAAAGGCGCGCTCATGTGCCCGAAAATCAGGAAAACTGATAAACGAATCCGCATTGAAGATCCCCACCAACGCTACCCGACTCAAATCCAACCCCTTGGTCACCATCTGCGTCCCCACCAAGACGTCGAGTTCCCCATCGGCGAGCTGCGTCAAAAGATCATGCACCGCATCCTTTCGCGCCGCCACGTCTATGTCCAACCTCCCGATTCGCAGCGAAGGGTAAAGCTTCTGCAGCTCCTCCTCGAGGCGTTGCGTCCCCATCCCCCGAAGATGCGGTTTCGCCGAATGACAAGCTGGGCACTCCTCCGAGGGCATCTCCGTATGCCCGCAACAGTGGCAACGCAAGATGCGCCCCTGCTTGTGGTAGGTCAGTCCGTGGTCACAGTTAGGGCAAAGGGCGACCCAGCCACACTCTGGACACTCCACGTGCGGTGCGAACCCCCGCCGATTTTGAAAGAGAATAACCTGTTTTTTCGCCCCTACCGTCTCCTCTATCGCGTGCAACAAGATGTCAGAGAACTGCCCCACGTGCTCCTTTCTATGATATGCCTTGCGCATATCCACCGTCTCAAAGGTAGGCAAGGTGGCATCGGCGTAACGCTCCGCGAGTTCCACAAAACCATATTTCGTCCCCCCCGCGGCATCCTTCTCCGTCGCGTGATAATAGGACTCTATGGCGGGGGTCGCACTCCCCAGCAGCACTTTTGCCCCATGAAGTTGCGCAAGCACTATCGCAAGGTCGCGCCCCTGATAACGCGGCGCGTTGTTCTGCTGCTTGTAGGATGGGTCGTGCTCCTCGTCGACTACCACCAGCCCCAATTGGGAAAAAGGGAGGAATAGCGCCGAACGTACCCCCAATACCAGCTTTACCCGCTCGGGCTCATGAAGCATCCGCCAATAGAGCTCGGCACGCACCGCCTCGGGGATGCGACTGTGATAGACCACGACCTCCCGCCCAAAGTGTGCTTGCACGCGGGCGATCATATACTCCGTGAGGGCTATTTCTGGCAACAAGAAGAGCGCCTGTCGCCCCTGCGCCAACACCTCCTTAATTCGTCGGATGTAGAGCTCGGTCTTTCCACTCCCGGTCACCCCATGTAGGAGGGTCACTAGGTGCGACGCCATTTGTTCGCTCATCTGGTCGTAGACCTGCTGTTGAAAGGGCGAGAGTTGCAACGCCACCTCTTGGGCAAAAAGCCCTTCGGGGATACGCGACACCTCGCGCTCCTCTATTTCCAGAATCCGCGCCTCCACTAAGGCGGAAAAGACCGTCGCGCTCGGACGCTGCGCCTTCTCGTTCACTCGCTTAAGGGGCAACCATTCATCAAAGGGCAAACCTTTTTCCTGCAAAAGCTGCAACATTGTGAGCAGGACGCGAATTTGCGCCGTACGCCGCCCAAGCCCATCGAGGGTATCCAAAATAGCCTCTTTGTCACTGAGATCGGGCACGAAATGCACATAGCGCTCACGTTTAGGCTGCACCCGCTCCGCCAGTCGGTCTTGTACCTCGACAATCCGCAGGTCTTGTAACTCCTTAAGCAAACGCGTGGTCGATCGCCCCCAAGAGAGCGTCTCAAGGGTCTCTATCGTGGCACTCTTGTTCTCCTTGAGATAGTCCACGAGATGTTGCTGCGGCTCGCTCAATGGAGGAAAAGGCTCTGGTGGGGGCTCTAGTAACAGGACGTGCGAGCGCCGTTCTAAACGAACCCCAGCGGGTAAGAACGTATGGAGCAGCTCATTGGGCGCGGCTAGATAATACCCCTCTACCCACTCCCAAAGCTTGAACTGCTCTGGGGTCAAAATCGGCTTCGCATCGAGGATCTCCACAAGGGGCTTTACGCGGTGCACCTCGGCAGGCGGCGTGTGGTGCAGGCGAAAGATAAGTCCCATAAAGAGCTTCTTACTCTTGCTCTTAGGGTTCTCGATGCTGACAATAACCCTCACTCCCACCTGCGCATGGGGAAGAAGCTCCTCGGGCACACTGTAGGTGTAGAGTTGGAAAATCCGCAACGGGAGGGCTACCTCTGCAAACGTCACCTGTAAAGGAGTTAAGAGGCGGGAATCACACTGCGATAAAGCGCCTCTAAAATGCGTGCACGCAAGCGCAGGGTGTTAATCCGCGAGTTGTTAGAATCGGGGTAGGTACGGTTAGAAAGGATAATGACAAAGAAATCTTTAGCGGGGTCTATCCACAAAATCGTACCCGTAAAGCCGATATGCCCATAGCTTTTAGAGGTCAGCACCGAGGAGAGATAAGAGGAGTTCCGCCGCTGCGGATTGGGTTTGTCAAAGCCATACCCGCGGTAGTTATTGCCAAAGCCGTCAGGGGTTTGGGTAAAAAGTTCAATGGTCTTCGAACGCAGGTATCGCAGCCGCGCATACTCCCCTCCCCTAACGAGCATCGCCGCATATTTTGCCAAATCATCGGCAGTTGAAAAGAGCCCCGCATGCCCAGCAACGCCCCCCATCATGGCAGCTGCCATATCGTGCACATACCCGCGCACCTCCGACTTACGGAAAAAGAGGTCAAACTCCGACGGTGCACACGCATCGCGCCGCCCCTCCTTCCAAGGCGCAAACCCCGTGCGCCACATCCCGAGCGAACGGTGATAGTACTGCGCCAGCTGTTCGTCTATCGGCTTCCCCTCCAAGCGTTCGACGATTTGCTGCAGGAGAATAAAGCCCCAATCGCTGTAGAGGTAGGTGCTTTTGCCTGTAAGGGGGGTGGAGGCAATCTCATGCAGCATCGAGTCGCGCATCCCCGCACGTCCCCACAGCCCGCGTGCTACGGGAATGGGGTAAAGCTCCGACTCTGTTTCCGCATAGTAATACGCCGAGGGCATACAGAGGCGGTTCATATACTGCCGCGCCCCCATGTAGATAGAGAAATCCTCGTCGAGGGCACGAGAAGTAATTGAGAGCCCCGGCTTAAGCGACTCTAAGGTTTTAATATAAAAGGGTTTCCAAGCCTTAAGACCGCCACGGTGCAGGAGGAGCTTACCGATCGTAATCTTCCCGATGGGCGTCCCCGCATACTCGGGCAGGTACTTATCGAGGGGCGCTGTTAAGTCTAGTTTTTTTTTTCCACCAGTCTCATAACGAGGGGTGTGGTGGCGGTAATCTTGGTTACGGAGGCGAGGTCGTAAATCGTCGAATCGGTCACTGGCGGCGCATATTTCGAGTAGGAGGTAGACCCGAAGTTGCGGCGGTAAAAGACCTCTCCGCGGTGCGCAGCCAAGATCTGCACCCCAGGGTAAGCCCCACTGTCAATCCCCATTTGTGCCAACGAGTCCGCACGCGCTATCCAAACAAGGTTTGCCCCGTAACGCTCTGGCGAGGTGTAACTCAAACGCACCCCACCCTCCAAGGTCAGCCCGTCCCCCGCTTTCAACTCTGGGGGCAAGGAGATGGGGAGTGTCCCATAAGTCGAAAGTCCGCCGAAAAGCACTTGCGATACTGCATCTTGCGATGCCGCCGTATTGTCATACGCCAAGACCACGGCCGCGTAGTCCGAAAGAGGGAAAAAGCGTGTCAAGACGTAGGGCGTCCCAAAGACCACGAGCACCGTTGGCTTATGTCGCGCACAAGTCTTCGCAAAGGTGATTTGCTCTTTAGAAACGCCAAAATTCTTAGACGGCGCATACCCCGTCGCATCCACAGCCACGATATGCAGCGTCGACTCTCGCACAGCACGAATGGCTTGCGCCTCTACTCCCTTCTTAAAATCAGGGCGCTTCTCCACACACTTCGTATAGCGGTGCACCCCCATGAGGAAGGCACTCGAATCGTTCTGTTGCCCGCCACGCACGAAAGTCGTCAACGAAAGCTTGAGAGATTCGAGCCCCATCATCGGAAGCGTGTTATTGTGGTTACGGAGCACCGTCACCGCCTCGCGCGCCATCTGTGCCGCAAACTCCTGTCGTTCGTTATCAAGAGCTTTCCGCTGCGAGGCTGAAAAGTCTGCTACTTCCGATTGCCGCGCACGTTGCCCACGCACAGCCCAATACTTAGCCATCAGGATACGGCGCGTACGTGCCGCGACCTCCGCCTCGGAAATTTTCCCATTGCGCACCGCGTAGCTAATCACCTTTATCGACGCTGGGACATTGTCGGGGCACAGCAAGATATCTGCGCCCGCGAGGTAAGCTTGCAACGCCACCTGATCGGGCTTCAGACGCCCAGACGCTCCCTTCATGTTCAGCGCATCGGTACAAATCAGCCCTTGAAAACGTAACGAATCACGCAGGAGCGTGGTAACGACATACTGCGACAAGCTAGATGGCACCGAGTCGGGCAGCTTAAGCCCAGGCATTGCCAGATGCGCCACCATCACCATCGAAAGCTGTTCCCCTACCAAGCGGCGGAAAGGCACTAAGTCGCACGTATCCAATGCCGCGTAATTTGCCCCAATGACGGGCAGGGTATGATGAGAGTCCGTAGACGTATTCCCATGCCCTGGAAAATGTTTCGCACAAGCGAGCAGCCCGCGCGACTGCATCCCCGCCATGTAGGCGCTACCAAACTCGGTGACGCGGTCAGGCGTATCTCCGAAACCACGGATTCCTATCACAGGGTTCTTCGGGTTGCGCTGCACATCGACCACTGGGGCAAAGTTGATATGCAAGCCTATTTCTTGAAGCTCTTGTGCCAAGAGGTCGCCCATACGGTAAGCCAGCGCTGGCGAACCCGTCGCCGCAACGCCCATCGCCTTAAGATAAGCCAACCCATCAGAGAGGCGCATATCCGAGCCCCACTCGGCATCGATAGCCAAGAGCAACGGCGTCTTAGCCTTCTGCTGGTAACGTGCGGAAAGATCGCGCATACGCTCACGCTTTCCCTGCAAAAACATGACCCCGCCGATGTGCTGCTTTTCTACCAACGCAGCAACCGACTTCGCTTCCGCAGCATCGCCCTTTGCGTAGGCTGCCACCATAAACGACTGTGCTATACGCTTCTCGAGATCAAGGGTGGCGAGCACCGAATCTGCCCACCGCGCCGCATCTGGATCATTGAGCCACGGCGGCGTTGTTTGAGCCCACAAGCCCGCTCCACACCCAGCAAAAAGTAGCAACAGAAGCACCCGCCACAGCACCACCCTACCCAAGCACATCGTTCTGTTCAAGGCTGCGCTTATTTCACTGTAATCAGACGAAGGGCACTCATCAACCCATCGCGGTAAGACTTACCGATGGGGAGCGACACGGGCTTTCCGTCCAGTTCCATCACCACCGCGCTGTCTTCTATGCGTTGAATACGCGTCACATTGACAATGTACGAACGGTGAATCCGACGGAACATCGAGGGCGGCATGTGCCCCTCGGTCGTCTTAAGGGTAAAGTGGAGGGTAAACTTCTCCGTGTCGGTGATGATCTTCACGTAGTTCTCCATAGATTCTACCCAAAGAATGGTGCTATAGGGAACACGCACCAACGACGAGTTTTTCTTAAGAAAGAGCTCCCCTTCCGCCCCCGTGGGGTGCATCCACTTCATCGCTTTAGAAACCCCCTTGAAGAAACGGGCGTAAGAGATAGGCTTAAGCAGATAGTCCGTTGCACCGAAGTCAAAAGCCCGCACCGCGTGGCTCTCCGAAGCGGAGATCATGATCACCTGCGGCGGCGTTTCGAGGGTATCGAGAAGCTCGAAACCGTCCATATTAGGGAGCATCACGTCAAGGAAGACGAGGTCTATATCAGACTCCCTCTTCAAAAAGTTGAGCGCTTCGATAGCAGACTCAAACTCTCCAGCCGAAACCATAAAGTCGGTCTGGTTCACATATTCGAGCAATATGCGGCGACTCACGGGGTCGTCATCAATGATAATACAACGCATCGATTACGTAGGGTTAAGAGTGTTATAGAAACCTTAGGGGCAAATATACGACAAAATGGGAACATTGTGTCCGCCCCCTCGCTCCACCACGCCCGCAACTCGGCACAACGTGCCGCCTCGGTGATTTGCATTTACCGCACATTGCGCCCACTGGGCCGTCCGCCCTAAGGACCGCCCCTCCATCACCACGGGCTGTGTGCCCACGCACCGCGCTTTATGTTTTCCTTAATTCACCCTCTGCCCCCCCTGCTAAGTAGGAGTAGAACGTACACAGCGTACAGATCGAGCACAGGAAGAACAGAGGAAGAGCAGAGGCAAAACAGAGGCAAAACAGAGAAAGAGCACGAGAAACGCATCCTTTTTCACCCCCATCTACACCCTTATTTATGAGGCTTTTGTTTATTTTATTACGGACAATATTTACCATCTTCTTATTAAATATCTATTGATGTTTTCCTAAACCTCGCTATTCAACTCATGCCGCGCAGTGGTAAGATTTTGGCACACTTTGTGCCCGCTAACCTCTCAACGCTAACATCTAAACAGGCCTCCAAAAAAGTCACTGAGTCGTCTGGCGTGAGTCCCGTGTTGTCGGCATATTCACAAGAGGATAATCCCCCCGACGCGCATCAGAGGGGTATGCTTTTGCGTACAGAGCGAGGGGGGATCGGTTACAGAGAGGGGAAAATCCTTACATACTCCATAAGGTAAATTCCTGCCAATTGTCTGGAAACCCAATATGCTTTAGGTTTACGAGTTTCGGTCTCTTGTTCAAAAGAGATAAGAGCTCTTCTTTGATGGGGGAGGTAAGAGCCATAACACTAGACAAGTAAAGAAGTACTGATATGTAGGCAAATAACTTGTTTCTCCTAATACATTCTGCGTCCTTTGGTGGTAAAAAGGA
>CAJPTV010000072.1 GCA_905373665.1 Bacteroidia bacterium | reverse complement strand
CCCTGCGCGAATACTACTACCAGTCGGTGCTCTACGCCCTTTTCTATGTCCTTGAAATGCAGGTACAGACCGAGGTCATCTGTGCTACGGGTCGGGTAGACATGGTCATCACCACACGCAAGCGCGTCTACCTCTTCGAGTTCAAGGTAATGACCGCAGGCACGCCCCAAGACGCCATCGCTCAACTTAAAGAGAGCGGCTACTTAGCAAAGTTCAGTAAGACGAAGCGCTCCATCCACCTCGTGGGCATCAGCTTTGACGAGAAGACTCGCAATGTAGGGGCGTGGGAAGAAGAGGTGTTGCACTAGCGCCGAGCAGCCAAATAATCTAAAAGCTCGGCAAAGAGGGGGACTTGCCGCAAGAGCGCCGCATGCCCTACCATCACAAGGTGTTCGCGTGCCCGCGTGATCACTACGTTCAGCTTACGGTCAATCAGCGCTCCGTTCTCCTCCATTACACTATTGGTAAGAAAGTTAAGCTGGTGGACAGAGAGCACCGTAAAGCCGTAAATGATAATCTTACGTTCACTCCCCTGATAACGCTCTACGGTGTCGATGGTCATTTCCTCTACCTCGGGGAGCGCCGCCCTGCGAAGTGCCTCGCGTACCTGTGCAATTTGCCGACGATAAGGGAGTATCACCCCGATATCCTCCCCAAGTCGCAAGGGCTTCCCCTGCGCAGCATAGTAGTCTACATACCCGCGTATGACCTCGGCAATGATCGCCGCTTCCTGCGCATTCTGATGGGGCGCTTCCAAGCCCGTCGCTGTAGGCGTGTAATCCACAAAAAAGAAACGATGGTGGGCAATAGCCCCCTCAAGGGCGGCGGGGTGGGGCTGCACTACACGAGGCGTTTCCCTATCTAAGCCCCCATCGGGTAACACTTGCAGTTGGTGTGGCAAGCCGCGTGCGGTCAATCGTCCCTCATAGAAGTGTTTATTGACAAACTCGGCTATCTCGGGGTGCATACGCGCCTGACAGGTAAGGAAGTAGGTCACCGACGGGTCATTACGATAGGCGCGGTAAAAGCGCTCAAAGAAGGAGTAACGACAGTCCGTCAATCCCGCGGCACGCAACTCAGGCTCTTCCACCCAAGCCGTCTGGGCGTCTTGCTGGGCGATGGCGGGGAGTTGCTTATGGTCGCCGATGAGCACAAAGCGGTCGATCGGTCGCCGCCCTTCCGCCTCGTTCGCACAAAGCAAGGGTAAAAGCTGCACCTCAAGGAGTTGCGACGCTTCGTCGACGATAGCAAGCGAGAAGTGGAGGCTCTCCAAAAGCACCAACTGCGCCGCCAGTGCCGAGACGTTGATACAGACCACCCGTACCGCCTTCAATACGGCGCGCATCTCCTCCACGCTTCGGGCAGTTGCCACACGACGCGAAAGGAGGTAAGGGTGTAACTCCGTGGGGACGACCAACTCCGAGGCGATGTAGAGAAAGTCAATCCCCGCCGCATGCACCTTACTAGCCATCTCATTGACGGCACGGTGGGTAAAAGCTGTAAGCAGTATACGCGTGTCGGGGCGAAGGAGCTCCTCGCGCAGGATGCTCATCATCACGTGCGAGGTCTTTCCCGTCCCCGGGGGGCCGAGCACCAAGAAGAGCTCGCGAGCCTGCACCACGCGCCGCACCAGCTCTTGCAACTCGCCATACTCCCCGAGGGGGCGCTGCGTTTCGTCTACCCGCGGCGGACGCTGCTGTAAGATAAGCTCCTGCCGCGCCTCGCCACACCGCAGGAAAGAGTAAAGCCCTTGATAGCGCGTCGAAAAGGAGGAGTCGTTCGAGTCGCCCTCTATCACCCAATAGCCCCCTTCCTCCTGTTCAAAGATAAGGGGCGAGGACTGTTCAAAGTTGAGCTGTACGACCACCTCCGATGCTCCCAGTGCGGCAATCTTTCCTTTCAAAAAGACCTGTCGACGAATGTCGGGCTGCTCCCCTACCCGACACGGATAGACCGCTACCAAGTCCCCTAGGCGAAAGCTCGTGCTATGAAATGCCACCGAAGGGGCAAGAGCAGTAAAGGTCAGTCGGCTATAGTGTCCCTGCTCTTCAGGGTCTAGGTGCACCGCAAGGTGGGTCAACAACGTACCGTTCGCCTGCCGTTCGCCGAGGGAGAGCAGCCATCGCCCCGCAGCACCGTAGTGTTGACTTGCCCCGCTTCCCACTTTGGCAAGCGCTTGCTCCTCGACCACACTGCGCGAGAGGCGTACAAAGTAACTCCATGCCACGGGCGAGGCTTCTTGACAAGGAGCTAGAAAGCTTCGCAACTCGGGCTCGGTGTAGCATTCCCAGAGTTTCCCACGGCGCTGTTGGGTGTTAAAAACCTCGGGGGTGAGCGAACGGAGAACGCCGAAGCCGTAGCGTCGGTAGTGTTCTTCGTATGCCACAAGCTCGTTACGCAAGGCTATCGCTGTGCTTAAGAGCTTGGGTGCAGCCCCTACACTCAAGAGTGGTTGCGAGTATTTGGAATAGAGGAGGTAGGTTTCCGTCGCCCCGCGCTGTTGCAGGGCATAGTCCAACAGGGCTTGGTAAAGCAAGATTTGCACGTAGTGTGCCTCCTGTTTCTGCGGAACGGCGTCGCCCAAGCGATAGAATGCCCCCTTGCCCGCCTTCTGTTCGATGAGTAACAAGAGGTTGCGCTGCAGCAAGTCCATACGCCCTTCCAGTCCGAGGACTTGCCCGTAAAAGGAGGGTTCGAGCAGGAGCTCCTCGCGCCGATAGGTGGTCGATACCTTGGGGAGGGTCTCGTCGAGCGCCTGACGGATATACTCCGACTGCCGTTCGGCTTCCCCAGCGAGTCTATCGTAGTCAATGCGGGGTGAGGAGGCTATCAAGGCGCGCCGTCGTGCAAACTGCATTACGGCATCCTTGAGGTGAAAGACCTTGTGGTGGACGTGAAGATCGAGGAGCTCGCCCGCCAAGTTCCCCAGCTCTATGGGGTTAGAAAGCTGTGTGGGGCGGAGCTTCCCGAGCAGGTAGGTAAAGGGCGAAATCCCCTCCGGGCGGAAGCACGCCGCAATACTGGAGATGTTGATCAGGTAGTCGGGTTCGTAGACTATTAGTTCAGGTTCGAGGGCTATTTCCCCCTCCTTTTCCACCTCGCGCGGACGGATGAGATTAAGGGTTGCCCCCGCATGCAGATAGTCTGTCAGGGGGCGTAGCGGGCTATCTTCATCACAAGAAGGTAAAATAACGCGTAAAGGGGTGTTATTCTCTGTATCTTCTGTATAGATACATTGTGTATCAAAGTCTAGTACCTCGACGCAAATTTCACCCCTTACAGCGCGTTTTAAGGGTACTATGTCATGTATGGCAGGAAAGCATGCCGTTAACTGCGGCGGAGGGGGTGTACCTTTGTAGAGGTAATAGATAAGCAAACAGAGGGCGTATAGGTCGTTTGCGAGTGGGATGGGGTCGTGCTCAGCTTCGGGGTCTATGGCGTGTAGGTGTTCCCGCATCGCTTGCAACAGGTGCGCGGGTTTCGCAGGTATGTGGCAACGGCGTATAAGGTGCTTAAGTTGTGCGGCATTCCCTGCGAAAGAGATGGGGCAGTCGGCGAGCTGCTCGTCGAGGAGCTGCCTAAACAGCCTAATGAGTAAGAGATAGCACTCCGCCACGGGGGCGGCGGTTGGTGGCACAAAGGCTCGGCACAGGAGGTCGTAATAGCTTTCCGCAGGCGTATAGAACAACATAGAGCTCGTTCCCAAGAAACGCCGTAAAGGTAGAAAAAGCCCGTAGTCTTTCGCCTACGAGCCTTTCTATACACCAGCAGAGAGGGGGGGCTGCGCCTGCTATTCAAGTATTGTACCCCGCTGCAGCGTATGGCTTATAGCCCTCGTGTTGGGGTGCTAAACGAACTACTCTTCGAGAACGAGGTGATACCCTTGGGCTTTCCACTCAGCCACAAAGGGTAACTCGCCTGCAGGGCAGCCGTCGAATATGCCGCCGATACCGTCTTTGTGTGCTTTGTTTACACTGCCAATGTCCCATGCATCGAGCGACTGGTCAAACGAGGTGCACCCCTTAAACATCTCGCCCATCGTTTCGACCTTGCTCACATTCCACTGGTTCAGGGGCTGGTTAAAGAGCGAACAACCGCTAAACATGCACCACATAGAGGTGACTTGGCTTACATCCCACGCCTCGAGCGACTGGTTAAACGAGGCGCAACCACTGAACATACTAGACATCCCCTTAACCTTCCCCACGTTCCAAGCATCCAAAGGCTGATTAAAGTTCTTACAGTTTTCAAACATCATAGCCATATTGGTGACCCTGCTCACATCCCAGCTGTTTAGAGGTTGGTTAAAGAGCATACACTCTTTGAATAGGCAAGCCATATCAGTGACGTTGCTCACATTCCAGCTCTCCAAGGGGTGGTTAAAGGCACTACAATGGCTAAAAGTATTGTGCAGGTTCGTGACCTGACGCACATCCCATTTCGCCAGAGGCTGATTAAAGACCTTGCAGCCAAAAAACGCTCGCTTCATGTCGGTAACCTGACTCACATCCCACCCCTCTAGTGGCTGGTTGAAAGACCAACAATTACAGAACAGACTATTCATGTCGGAGACATGGCTTACATCCCACTTCTCCAGTGGCTGATTGAAAGCGTGACACCCCGAGAGCATATTACTCATATCGGTGACATGGCTCACATCCCAGTGCTCTAAGGGGTGATTAAACGAGGTACAGCCCGAGAACATCCCCTTCAGGCTAGTACATTGGCTCAGGTCTGGGGTATCAATCCCCTCCGCGAATTGCATATACTCGCAGTCACAGAAAGCGTATTCAAGCCTTTTCCACACCACGTCGCCAAACTGTACCACGGAGAGGAGCTTTGGGGCATAAATTTGTTGAGAACCATAGAACGTCATGTACATTCCCTCTACTCCTTCAGGACCAGCCTCCACGACATAGACTCCCTCCGTGGGAGGCGTAAAGGAGTAGGGCTTTACTCGCTCTACATCAATCCTAGTATTATCGTCTATTTCGACGGTTACCTGCTCTGTGTGGCGCTCCTCAGGTGTAGCCTCGTTGTACCAAGTGAGGGTATACGTCCCGATGATAGGGATTTGAATATCCTCTTCCCCATTGCTTTTCCACTTCGTAATAAAGGGGCGCATCTTGCTTGGGGGTGCTTCTTGTGGTGCATCTTGCGATTCTCTTTGTTGCGGCTGCCCGTTACAGCCCCAAAGGACGAGGACTACACAACAGCCCACTAGTATGCTCCATAGTGTTTTCATTTGTTTCATTTGGTTACATCTACAGCACTAAGGTAGCAAAAAAGGATTGCCCTAAGGGGGCTAAGCGCAAACGAGACGTGATGGGGGGCGTATGGAGAACAGAGAAAGCGGCGGGGAAGAACAAGAGAAAGACAAGAGAAAGACAAGAGCAAAACAAGAGCAAAACAAGAGCACGAAGCAAAAAGGCTACTCAGAAGCCCCCGCCCGTACCCAGCGCGTAAGCTCCTCAGAGCGTCCACCTTAATGACTTAGCCCCCATAAAAACCAAGCAAGCTAATGCCTCGGCATTAGCTTGCTTGTCAAAAGAGAAATCACAGGCTCGGGACTATACCACCCCAGAGAAACCCATGAACGCCAACGCTAACATCCCTGCGGTAAGAAGCGCTATAGGCATCCCCTTCATCGCCTGTGGAACGTTGCGTAAATTTAACGACTCTCGCAAACCTGCTAAGAGAATCAGAGCTAAACCAAAACCTATGGCTCCTGCAATAGCGTAAACCAACCCTTGCACCAGACCGTAGTCCTTCTGGATAACCAAGATAGCCACCCCAAGCACCGCACAGTTGGTCGTAATCAGCGGCAAAAAGATACCGAGTGCAGCGTAAAGCCCAGGGCTCAACTTCTTCAAGATAATCTCAACGCACTGTACCAATGCTGCTATCACCAAGATGAACGAGACCGTCTGAAGGAACTCTACATTCAGCGGCGTGAGCACGAAACGCTGCAAAAGCCACGTAAAGATCGTAGCCACGACCATCACAAATAGCACAGCGCCCGCCATCCCCACACTCGTGTCAATCTTCTTAGAGACTCCGAGGAAGGGGCAAATCCCCAAGAACTGCGCAAGGACGATGTTATTAACAAAGACCCCCGCAATGATAATCAGTATGTACTCCATGAGAGCGTCTATTTTTTAACAAATCGGTTGAACAAGAGCATCAGGTAGGCAAGCACTAAGAATGCGCCTGGTGCCAACACAAAGAGGAGCGGACCGAAGTTCGACGGATAGAGTGGGAAACCAAAGATAGCCCCCGAGCCAAAGAATTCGCGCACCGCACCAATCACCACAAGCGAGATCGTAAAGCCAAGCCCAATCCCAATCCCGTCAAACATCGAACGAATCACGTTGTTCTTAGCCGCAAACGCCTCTGCACGCCCTAAGATGATACAGTTCACCACAATCAGCGGGATATACACCCCGAGGCTCTTGTACAGCGCTGGCACGTATGCCTCCATGGTCATCTGTACGATGGTCACAAAGGTCGCGATCACGACAATAAACGACGGAATGCGCACCTTGTCTGGAATCAAGTTCTTAATAGCCGCAATCACCATATTTGCCCCAATCAGCACGAAGGCAGTTGCAAGCCCCATCCCCAAGGCATTAAATGCCGAGGTGGTCGTCCCCAACGTAGGACACATCCCTAGCACGAGCACGAAGGTCGGGTTCTCGCGGATGATCCCGTTGATGATAATCCCCAAATTCGAATTGTTGTTACTCATTGCTCGATACCTCCTACTCGTTGTTTTCCTTGGATGGTGTGGTAGCGCCAGTGTAATTGATTGCCCCCTTAAAACCCGCGTAAGCACGGTTTACGGCATCGAGGAAGGCACGCGAGCTGATGGTCGCAGCGGTGATCGCATCCACCGTCCCGCCATCCTTCGATACGCTCAATCCTGTGCTCGGAGAAACGCCATAGATATTACTACTCTTTTCAGGAGCCTTGATTTCAAAACCAAAAGCACGTTCGATAAGGCTCTTTACAGGCGCTACTGGGGGCTTAAACCAATTGACCATCCGATCGCCAAGCCCTGGGGTCTCAGCATGTTCCAAGACCGAATACCCAGAGACCTTACCTTCCCTATCAAAACCGACCATGACAGCGATGCGTCCCCCGAAGCCCTTGGGCGAGAAGCTCTCTACTGCCATTCCGACCACCTCGCCGCCCTTCTTTGCGGTGTACATTACGAGCTTGCCACCATCGACCTCCTGCTCTGTGCGCTCTTTCGAGGGGTCATTGTCAAACTCAGGGAGCACGTCCTTTAGCGCAGCAAGGATCTTCTTACTCTTTGCCTTCGCAATGGGTTCTTGGGTAAGGATGCTCATCCCCCCGAGCCCACCTGCCGACAACACCGTGATTACCACGAGCGTGAGCGTCAAATTCTTTAACGTAGAGGGTTTTGCCATCTTACTTTCCTCCTTTCTTATGACCGAACTTACGCGGCTTCATATAACGATCAATGAGCGGCACAAACGCATTCATAATCAAGATTGCGAAAGAGACCCCTTCGGGGTAAGCCCCCCACGTACGGATGACCACCGTCAGCAGACCAATCCCACAACCAAAGAGCAACATCCCCTTCTTTGACATCGGTGAGGTGACGTAGTCGGTTGCCATAAAGATAGCCCCTAACATCAAACCACCCACACAGAGCTCCACCAATGGGTTAGCGTATACTTGCGAGTCTACTAGGTAGAAAATACCTGAGAGAACAAACACGCTTGCGAAGATCGCCACGGGAATATGCCATGATATCACACGACGAATAAGCAAATACGCAAAACCTAGCAAGAGCGCCAACGCCGATACTTCGCCGAGCGAACCGCCCATCGCGCCAAAGAACATATCCATCAAGGGCAGCTCTTGCAAGGGTGCCCCACCCTTAATAGCCGCCTTCATCAGGCTCAAGGGCGTCGCCCCTGTCACAGCATCCACATAAGCCAAACGCGAGGCAATCGGCACGGGCCACGTAGTCATCTGTACGGGGAAGGAAACCAACAAGAACGCACGTGCAAAGAGTGCTGGATTAAAGAGGTTATTCCCCAGCCCACCGAAACTAATTTTCCCTACACCAATGGCCATAATAGCCCCGATCAGGATAATCCACCACGATAGGTTCGAGGGGACGTTCATTGCGAGTAGCAAGCCCGTCACGATCGCCGAACCGTCAGAGATGGTAGGCTTTTGTTTCAATACGAAGCGTTGGAGGAGGTACTCTACCCCCACGCAACTCACCACGGATATGAGCGTCACAATCAGCGCTCCAAGACCGAAAAACCACAAGCCGACCAACCATGCTGGCAGGAGGGCAATCACCACATCCAACATCAAGCGGCGTGTCTGGAACACACCGTGTAGATGCGGCGACGGAGATATAGTTAGTGTATTACTCATCTGTTGATACTCTCTTTTTCAAATCTCTTACGCTGCTCTTACTTCTTCGCATTGCGTGCACGAATCATCGCTCCCGTCATCCACTTTCCTAGGCGGATAAAGTCAAGCAACGGGAGGTTCGCCGGACACGTAAAGCTACAACATCCGCACTCGATACACGACATAATGTCCTCTTTCTCCATCCACTCGGTGTCGCTCCCCTGCCCTAACTTGTAAAGCAACCATGGTTCGAGACCCATCGGACAGCCCGACGAGCACTTAGCGCACCGGATACAGGTAGCGGGTTCTTTGCGTTCTGCCAACTTAGTGGGCAATACAAGCACCCCAGACGTCCCCTTGGTTACGGGGGCATCGATATTCTTTAGCGCCTTCCCCATCATAGGTCCCCCGCTAATGACCTTCCCCGTATCCTCGGGCAAGCCCCCAGCTGCTTCCAAGAGTTGAGAGATGGGCGTTCCGACACGTACAAGGAAGTTGCCTGGCTTAGAGAGGCTCGGACCTGTTACCGTTACCACACGTTCGAAGAGTGGCTTGTTCTTCTGCACAGCCTCGTAAACCGCATACGCAGTCCCGACGTTTTGCACCACAGCCCCTACAGCAATGGGAAGCCCCCCTGCGGGTACTTCGCGCTGCGTTACCGCCTCAATGAGCTGCTTTTCCCCTCCCTGCGGGTATTTCACCATCAGGGGCTGTACCTCAATCCCTTCGTAATTCTTTGCCTTTTCGGTCAAGAGATTGATAGCATCCATCTTGTTGCGCTCGATGCCAATCACCGTCTTGGGGTTACCCAACGCGCGGCGCAAGATGGAGATCCCCACGAGGAGCTCGTCGGGCTTCTCGAGCATCAGACGGTGGTCTGAGGTCAAGAACGGTTCACACTCCACCCCGTTGATAATGAGAAACTCTGCCTTCTTGTCTGGCGGCACCGAAAGCTTTACGTGCGCAGGGAAGGTAGCGCCCCCCATCCCGACGATCCCCGCCTTGGAGATACGGTCGATAATCTCTTTAGGCTCGAGCGTGCACTCTTTCACGAGGGTTTCCGAACGGTCAATCTCAGGCACCCACTCATCGCCCTCTACGGTAATGTAAATCGCGGGCTTGGGGTATCCCGAAGCATCCACAATCGTTTCTACCTTGGAGACCGTCCCACTCACCGACGAGTGCAACTGTGCCGACATGAACGCCGACGCCTTGGCAATGGGTTGCCCCACCAGCACCTTATCTCCCTTGGCGACTAACACCTCAGACGGAGCTCCCAACTGTTGCGATGCCATAAAGACCATTTCGGCACCCACTGGGAAGGTTTCTATAGATTTACCACTGGTGAGCTTACCTTCAGGCGGATGTACACCGCCCATTCTAAATGTCTTAAAATTCATGAGCTCTTATTCCTCTATATTACCGCGTTAGACCGCCAATCTTAAGCATTTGTTTCTTTTACGGGTGTCGCCTCTGGCGCTGGAGCTGCCGCAGAAGCTACCTCTGGTGCTGGAGCAGCTGCCTCCTTAGGTGCAGCCTCTGCTACTGGTGTAGGCGCTGGTGCTGTTTCTGATGCAGGAGCAGCTGCTGCAGGCGCTGCTGCTGTGGCAGGCGTCGCTGTTGCTGCAGCCTCGGGCTTAGGTTCGCTCTTCACCACACGCGGGGGGAAGTTCACCTCCCAGATAGCCCCTGTCGGGCAGACAGCCACACACTTACGACACAGCTTACACTTAGTAAAGTCGATGTAAGCCAAGTTGTTTTCCACCACGATTGCGTCAAAGGGACACTCTTTCTTACAACGTGCACAACCGATGCAGGCTACGCCGCAGGCCTTCTTTGCCACACCGCCCTTTTCCTGATTGATACAGGAGACGAAAACGCGGCGATCCTTTACATTCTTCTTGCGAAGCTCGATGACGTGCTTCGGACAAATCTTCACACACGCACCACAAGCCGTACACTTGTCCTGATTTACCACGGGGAGCTTACGCTCGGGGTCGATATGGATAGCGTCGAAATCGCACACCATTTCACAATCGCCCAACCCGAGACACCCCCACGAACAGCCCGTTTCGCCGTTAAAGAGGTTGTTAGCTACGCGACAGGAGACCGCCCCGTCATACTTTGCCACTGCAGCGCGTTCCTTGGGTGTACCCGCACAACGCACCACTGCAATCATCGGGTCTTTCGCTTCCACGGTACGTCCCATTACGGCAGCCACCTTCGCCATCACGGCGTTACCACCGACGGGGCAGAAGAAACGCCCAAGATCGCCCTCACCTGCCTTGACATAAGCATCCGCAAAGCCTCGACAACCCGGGAAACCACATCCCCCGCAGTTCGCTCCCGGCAGCGTAGACTCGACCTCGTCGATACGAGGGTCTTCCTCCACCTTAAAGCGCTGCGACACAAAGTACAACAACACGGCCGCCAAAAGCCCAATGCCTACCAAGACGGCAAGCGTCATCACTATTGTATTCATGTTACTCCAATTTCCTCTCCGAAGATATTGTAAAAGAAAAACGCCGCGATACGCGACTACGCAATAGGTACAAGACAAAATAATAGACGGCGAGCATCCCTAACATCCCCAACGCCATCACCAGCTCGCTCGCGCCGAGCACATTCGTCACCACCAGCGCAAGCATCAAAAGTAGGAAGGGCAGCACGTAGCCAAGAAAGATGGCAAAATAGCCCTGTTGATTATGTACGGCGACACGCACCTCTTCGCCCACTGCGAAGGTATCTCCCTGTGGGATACGCGCATCCACCTCGTAAAGCTTCGTATCCGCCGCCCCACACGCAGACTTCGCATGACAAGAGGCACACGCCGATTCGTTAATGAATTGCACGCGCGCCAAATCGCCCTTCACAGATAGAATCACCGCCCTGCGGTATGTACACGATTTTCCTTCCATGACTTTCATCGCAAAAGTAGCTTTTATATTACCCTCTAAACCCGCGGGAGTAGCCTTTGTTCGTTATTTATAACTAGTTTACTAGAACATAAGCTTCAAGAGACTACTTATCAATCTCTTAAAGACAGAAGTAGGTAAACTTACCTACCAATTTCAAACGATTCCAAGCTAGGGCGGTTGTTGTGCCCCAAAGAAAATAGAGCAATATGCAAGAAAGCATTTCGCTATTTCAAAAAAGGTACTACCTTTGCACTCGGAATGGCGAGGTAGCTCAGCTGGTTAGAGCGTGTGATTCATAATCACAAGGTCGGCGGTTCAAGCCCGCCTCTCGCTACGAAGAGGGCGAATATCCTAACGGATGTTCGCCCTCTTTCTTTGTATAAGCCCCTTAGAACAAGCCCTACTTGCTAGCCTCATTAGTAGAGGAATACTAGAGACTATTCTAAAAAAAAAAGCGTATAAGCCCCCTTTCCCTCTCTTTTTACAGAAGCCTAATACCTTTATGGGATTGCCGGAATACCCGCGCAAAATGGGCACAAAAAAGCGCCACCGGTAAAACCAGTGACGCTCCTTGTAAGAGAATAAGATGATCTCTACACTAGTACTTCATAATACGAACCGTACGCGCTATGCCGCTCGCCGTACGCAACTGTAAGAGATAAAGCCCTGCAGGCACGTCCGCAGTATTGAGTACCGTTTCCGTCCCTTCTAATACGCCCGTAAGCAACACAACCCCCGAAGCGTCGATGAGCACGTAATGCACCGCAACGCCCTCAGGGTTCAGCAGTCTCAACTGCGAAGTAAACGGGTTGGGCGCTACCACCACGCTAGCCAATACAGCATCTTCTACCGCTTTCGGCA
>CAJPTV010000071.1 GCA_905373665.1 Bacteroidia bacterium | reverse complement strand
GCTGCTGGAGGAATGAAGAGAGGGGGGGCTTACACACTTTTACAGACACTACCTTAGGGATTTTGTTTACGTAGCCTCTACCTCCCCCTTCCTCTCCCTCGAAAAGCGTTTTTTCGTTACCTTTACCTGAGTAATTCTTCTTAAGGAGCAGATATGTCCACTCTTCGTTTCCTTGCCCGTGAGGCGGTGATGCTTGTCCTCGTACTGGCGATGCTTTTGGGAGCTGTGTTGTTTCATCAGCCAGAGTTTCTTTTTCCTGAGTTGGCGGCGCTTGCCCTCGGCTCGCTTGTACTTGTGAAGCGGGTGTGGAGTGTATCGAAGTGGCGGTTGGTGGTGTTACTCTCCTTTGCTGCGCTGTTGGGGACGGTGCTGCAGCTCTATTCGCCGCTGCCCTTTGTGCTGAATATCGCACTGGGCTTTGCTGGGGTGGGGGCGGCGCTTATCCTGTTGCGTTCGTCGCTTTACCCTGCTCTGTCGGCGTGCTTGTTACCCTTGGTGTTGAACGAAGTTGGGTGGCTCTATCCTGTGGTGGTGCTGGCGTTGTCGCTGCTACTAGTCTTGGCGCAGTGGGTTACCGAACGGCTGCATTGGCGTGCCGCATTGCCTTTTCGCCCCGTAGAGACGCCTGCAGGGCAGCGTTTTAGGCGGCTGGGGTTGCTCTTGTGCGTGGTAGTGCTTTGGGCGACGGGGGCATATTACTTTGGGCATCGTTACTTCATTTTGCCGCCCTTGATTGTGCTTTTTGTGGAAATGGCGCGCCCGGGGACGGGACTACGCAAAGCCCCCTTCCGTATCTTGTCGCTCATTGCGGTGGCAGCCCTGCTGGGGAACTTTGCCATCTTTGTCTTCATCTACACACCACTATTAAACCTCGTTTTAAGCCCCTTGTGGGCGTTTGCAAGGGTATTGAGTGTTATGTTAGCACTCGCACTCCTTCTCGGCGTTTTTACGCTATTAAAACGCTATTTTGCACCAGCAATGGCGATAGCCCTACTGCCGCAACTCCTCGAGCCTACCACGTGGTGGCAATTCCCGCTGGAGGTGACCCTCTCCTCGGCGCTGCTGATAGGGGTGGCGTATTTGTTACCCGATGGGAGTAAACAATTTAGCTCGAAGTCGGTTTTATAAGCGTGTTGATTTTTAACCAAGAGGAGATACGTACAATGAGTAAAACGGGTATATTCTACGCATCCAAGGGGGGCGTTACCGAGGCTTTCGCTAAGCAAATTGCTGAGCAGTTGGGGGCAGACCTTCACAATATGAAGGATACGGGGGTGGAGGCGATAGCGCCCTACGATAATGTGATTCTCATGGCTTCGAGCTACTTCTTTGGTGCACTTCAAGAGGATTGGGGGGCGAAGGTAAAGCTCCTCCATACGGTGGACTTTGCGGGTAAGAAGGTGGCTATCGTGGGCGTGGGTTCACAGGAACGCCACCCGGACAGCTTCTGCTCGGGGAGTGCTGATTTCTTTGACAAGTTGCGTTTTAGTGGCGCACAGTTCGTGGGCGACGTCTGCGTCTGTGGTTACAATTTCACCTTCTCGCGGATGCAGCAAGGGCAGCGTCTGTTGGGGCTTTGCCTCGACAAGGGCGACGCTAAGGTGCAAGAGAAGATTGAGGAGTGGTTGAAGGTCGTAAAGCCGTTGTTTGCTTAGGCTACGGTACTATTGAACCTAATAAAACCAGCGGGTGCAATCGGGTTGCACCCGCTGGTTTTGTTTTGAGCTATCGCTATGCGTCGGGAGTGAAAGCAGTCTTTAACTCCCGACGCGATGAGCCTTTAATCATTATAACGAAGCAGAGCGCATTGCTAGGATACAACACCCCGCTACTCTTTGCCGTTCTTTAGGAAAAGAGCGAGTGATGGCTACTGACAAACGAGGCGAGAGACCACAGCAAATAGAGGTGCGTGGTGCACGTGTGCACAATCTCAAGCAGGTCGATGTGGATGTCCCATTGGGAAAGATTGTAGGAATTGCTGGGGTATCTGGCTCTGGGAAGTCTTCATTAGCGCTTGGAGTGTTATATGCCGAGGGGTCGAGGCGTTACCTTGAGTCGCTTTCTACTTATACACGACGCCGAATGACTCAAGCTGCAAGGGCGGCTGTCGATGAGGTACGTTATGTGCCTGCGGCGTTGGCGCTTCACCAACGTCCTGCCGTACCAGGGATTCGCTCTACTTTCGGGACTCTGAGCGAACTGCTTAATAGCTTACGGCTGATGTATTCGCGTTTGGCTTCACACCGCTGTCCTAATGGACACTATTTACTCCCCTCGCTCAATGTCGCAGCTGAACGAGAGTTACACTGTCCCACGTGTGGAGAAGCTTTTTATGCTCCAGGGGCTGAGCAATTGGCATTTAACAGTCAAGGGGCTTGCGCGCATTGCGGAGGTACGGGTACGGTGCACGTGGTGGATGAGACTACGCTCGTCCCCAATGAGTCGCTCTCTATCGACGAGGGGGCAGTGGCATCATGGCAGAACCTGATGTGGTCTTTGATGAAAGATATTGTGCGTGAGATGGGGGTGCGTACGGATGTTCCTTTCCGTGAGCTTACTCCCGCCGAGCGAGAGATTGTCTTTCACGGTCCAGCAGAAAAGCGCCATATTCTCTATCATAGTACGAAGACCAATACGGCAACCGAGCTCGACTTCACCTACTACAACGCTATTTATACGGTGGAAAATGCCCTTGCTAAGGTTACAGACGAGAGTGGGATGAAGCGTGTGGAGAAGTTCCTTCGGCAGGACGAATGCCCAGACTGTCACGGTTCGCGACTGAGTGAAGCTGCGCGAGCGCCACGCTTGCGGGGCCTCTCTCTTGCTGAGGCTTGCACGATGACCCTTGCTGAGCTCGTTGATTGGGTTGCTGGTGTACCAGATTCCCTTCCTGCGGAAATGAGACCGATGGCAGAGCGCATCTGTGAATCATTTCATGATACCGCGCGACGTTTGGTAGATCTCGGTCTTTCTTATCTTACCCTCGATCGTGCGGGGGCGACCCTATCAACCGGAGAGCGACAGCGCGTGCAATTGGCTCGCTCGGTGCGTAACCGTACTACAGGGGTGCTCTATGTGCTCGACGAGCCATCTATTGGCTTACACCCCTCTAATATTGAGGGGCTTTTGGGGGTAATGGACGACCTCGTGTCAGATGGCAACTCCGTCCTCCTTGTCGATCACGACACTCAGGTACTCCGCCATGCCGATTGGTTGATTGAGCTCGGTCCGCAGGCAGGGGCAAAGGGGGGCTATCTCGTTGCGGAGGGAACTGTAAAGCAGTTACAGGAGAATCCTGTCTCGCAAATCGGGCGATTTTTAGATGCGCGTGCTATGCCTCGTTTGCGTCCCCAGATCCCCGCGGCTGAGCTTTTTGCCCTTGGGCGTTTGGAGCTCGCTACCCACTCGCTACACACGGTGCTGCCGCTGGAGGTCGCGCTCCCCAAGGGACGCCTAACTGTGGTCACTGGGGTGTCGGGGTCTGGGAAAACAACCCTCGTCTTAGAGTGTCTTGTGCCCGCTCTACAGGCGGCTATCGCGGGTCGTCCGTTGCCGACTCACGTCCGTTCGGTCACCCACGACCTTATTACACAAGTGAAGTTTATCGATGCGACGCCTATTGGGGTCAATGTCCGATCTACGGTGGCAACCTACTGTAATGTGCACGACGATCTCCGTAAATTATATGCACGGACAGAGATGGCAAAGGTGCGCAAACTCAAGGCGGGGGACTTCTCTTACAATACGGGGTGTCTCCGTTGCCCGACGTGTGATGGTACGGGGAGTATAACCCTCGATGTACAGTTCCTGCCTGATGTGGAAATCCCTTGCCCAGACTGCCATGGGGCACGCTATGTGCGCGAGGCATATACTATTACTCGCGAGGGGCATGATGGGCAGACTCTCTCCTTGCCACAGTGGATGGCGCTAAGTGTAGACGAAGCCTTGGAGGCGGCAGCTAAGCTTCCAGCTATCCGTGCGCGGCTGCAACTTTTGCACGATGTGGGGCTCGGCTATCTTACGCTTGGCGAGGCAACGCCAGGGCTTTCGGGTGGCGAGGCGCAACGCTTGAAACTCGCGAGTGAAATGGGGGTGGCGCAAGACAACGTCCTTTTTGTCTTTGACGAACCTACTATTGGCTTACATCCTCTTGATATTCAGACATTGTTGCGGGTATTTCAGCAGCTTATAGAGAATGGGGCAACGGTCATTGTGATTGAGCACGATTTAGATCTAATCCGTAATGCTGACTACATCCTAGACCTTGGTCCTGGAGGAGGGCATGCGGGTGGGCGTCTCGTGGCTGCTGGGACGCCAGAGGAGGTGGCGGCACACCCAGATAGCATTACGGGACGGTATCTGCAATGAGGCGTTGGTTGGTGTCGCTTATTTCTACACTCTTCTCGCTTTACCTCTTACTCTTTTGCGCGCCCTACGAGGGCTTCTTGCCCCCACGCCCTAAGGTCGAGGAGGAACAAGCTTACGAACGGGAGGAGGAGAAAGAGGAATAAAAAAACGGACGCACATCCCCGTGCGTCCGTTTTTTTATGGAGAATGCTTTGTCGCTTACTAGATTTCAAAGAACCCACTGGCTGCTTTAAGCCCTTGTGCTTGATCGCTCAGGTCGTTGGCAGAGGCTGCCATCTCTTCACTCGCCGAGGCGTTGTGTTGGATAACCTCCGAGAGCTCTTGGATAGCCGAGTTGATCTGATCGACCCCTTGGCGTTGTTCGCGGCTGGCGGTGGCTATCTCTTCTACGAGCTGCGCCGTGTGTTTCACCTCGGGGAGTACGTCGCCAAGCCCCAGTGCCGCCCCTTCGGTATCGCTGAGCGATTGCGAAGCGTCGTGCTCGATCTCGCCAGCAGCCTCGCGGCTACGTTCGGCTAACTTCCGAATTTCTGTTGCCACCACCGAGAAGCCGCGACCGTGTTCGCCAGCACGCGCCGCCTCTACCGCTGCATTCAAGGCAAGGATGTTGGTCTGGCTGGCTATCTCGGTGATAATCGCAATCTTCTGTGTAATCGATTTTACGGAGTCAAGAGACTTCTGCGAGAGTTCGTTCACGTGTAGAATCTTTTCCTCCATGGCCGTAGCGATGGCTTGGGTTTGGGTCGCATTCTCTGCGTTCTGATCGATGTTGGCGGTCATTTGCTCCATGGCACTGCTCACCTGCTCGGCACTAGAGGCTTGGGAATTCGTCCCCTCGGCAAGGCGCTTGGAAATATCGTTGAGTTGGGCACTGGCTTCGGTGATATTCTCGGCGCCGCCCTTCACGTTGCTGATTGCGCCACGTACCTGTTCGGTCATGGAGGTGATGGCGCGTGCGAGGTTGCCAAACTCATCTTTGCGATTCATTAACTGTGGGGCGATGTGGTGCGTGAAGTTGCCCGCAGCACAGATCTCCATCTGCTCGACGCCCTGACGCAGTGCCCTTGTAATGGCTTTGGAAATGTACTGCGAGATGATGAGCGAGAAGAGGATGATGACCGTCAAGATAATCATCGTGTTTAGGAGTACGGAGTCGTAGTTCGCTTGGTACTGTTTGACGAAGTAGTCCGTTGTGTTATCTAGCAGATGAGAGAGTTCTTGGGCGTGCTGGTGAAGTGCCTTTCTTATCTCCACGATGTGTACCGCTTCGGCGTACAGCGCTTTTTCCGCATCAGCGAGCTCGTTTAGCGCCTCTCGCACTGCGGGTATTATGGCTTTGGTGGCTATCTGGTAGTAGTTTTCGTACGCGCGCTGGAGGGCTGTGATATCATCATCGCCGCTGTATTGTTGAAAAAGATCGTTCCCCGTGGATATGCCCACCACGACGGCTGAGGCTATCGTCTCTTGTTTATTGAGTACGTCGAGTAGTTTGGCAAAAGCGACGTTGACTTTCCCCAGCGCAGCATCATTGGCTTTAGAAGCTTCTTTGATCTCACGCTCGTTTTGGAGGAGCTTGCTCAGCATCGCATTGGCGGACAAGAGGAGCCGTTCGCCTTCGGGGTCGTCTATTTTTTGACATTCGGCAAGGGCTGCATTGACGCTCCGTTGGGTGCTATCGAGCATGAAAGAGAAGCTCTGTAAATCTTCTTGTTTTGAGTAGTTTAGATAGTTTATCATCGAAATGATAGCGGAGCACTCTGCATAGTTCGCTGCGTCAGACTCGTAGATAAGCTTGACCATACGCCCAGACTTCATCGATTTCGCTATGATGAAAAGCCCGAATGAGAGGGTTAATACGATGATAAACCCGAAAATGAGGTTAAGACGAGAACGTGTACTCAAAGTCGTCATGTTAAAGTTGTTTGGTAAATAAGTGATAGATTCAGAGACCCCTTCTCTGAAATGATTAGCAGCGGAAGGTGCCGTAGCGCGCGAACTGTTTATGTCTATAAAAATACAACACAAAAACTACACTGTTGTTGAATAAACAGCACGAAAGTGTTAAATTAGAACGGTTCTTGAAGGCGAATTCTTGTAGAATTATCAGCTCTAACTCATAGAGTGATACTTGTTTAGTGATATTCTTATTGTGCGTCATGCTTTTTTTCTACTTTTGCGCAGAAGTGCGTAGACAAACGTACGAACGCTATAATATCAAAACGAGTCGCATGCCGAATATACAAATTCCCCTGATATCTATCTACATGGGCAGTACGTCTGATATGCCCGTGATGCGCAAGGCCGCCGAGTTTCTCAATGCACAGGAGATTCCTTTTGAAATCCATGCCCTCTCGGCACACCGCACCCCCAACCTCGTCGCAGAATACGCTTCAGGCGCGCAGAAACGGGGCGTAAAAGTGATTATTGCGGGAGCTGGGGGTGCAGCGCACCTTCCGGGTGTTATCGCAGCGTATACCCCCTTACCGGTGATTGGGGTGCCTATCAAATCCTCTAACTCGATTGACGGGTGGGACTCCATTCTCTCTATCCTGCAAATGCCCTCGGGGATTCCCGTAGCGACCGTGGCGATAGACGGGGCGCAGAATGCTGCCATCCTAGCGATGCAGATCCTCGCCCTTACCGACCCTGCGATAGCGGCGCGTCTTCAAACCTTTAAGGAGCAGTTGGCGCAAAAGGTGGTGAAGGCGGACGCCGAGCTGGCGCAAGAGGAGTTCGCCTTTCGGGTAAAATAGTAACTACGAAATTACGCTCGTGCGGCGATGGCTATTACGGCACACAAGGTAACCCCTAAGAAACGTATGGGGCAACACTTCTTGGTCGACCAAGAAGCCATTGCGCGTATCGTGGGGGCAGTCACGCCCCCTACCCCAGAGGCGCTGGTCGTAGAGATTGGGCCGGGTATGGGGGCTATCTCGGGCGGCTTATTAGAGCGTTTCGGCGAACGGTTACACTGTCTGGAGGTCGACCGTGAGGCTATTGCTTACCTTTCCGCCCGTTTCCCTACATTGGGCGAGCGGCTGCACGCGACGGATTGTTTACGGTTTGACTATGACTCGCTCGGCGTGCCAGAGTTTGTCCTTGTTGGGAACTTGCCTTACAACATTTCGTCGCAGATCCTCTTTCAAGTCAAGGCGCTGCGCGAGCGTGTCCCGTCGGCGGTCTTTATGCTACAGCGAGAGGTCGCTTATCGCCTCGCGGCACGCCCAAAAACAAAGGAGAATGGAATACTATCCATTCTCCTTCAAACCTATTTCGATATAGAGGTGCTTTTTGACCTCCCGCCCGCCTCGTTTGATCCACCCCCGAATGTCTACTCTAGTGTGGTGCGACTGATGCGTAACGGGCGTCGCGCCCTTCCTTGCGATGCGCTACTTTTTGAACAGGTCGTCAAAGGGGCTTTTAACCAGCGCCGTAAAATGTTGCGCAACAGCTTAGAGGCAGCCCTCGGGTGCGACGTCTCTGACCTGCCGCAAGCTACGCTTCGCCCCGAGGCGCTGGGCGTGGAAGAGTTTATAGCGTTAACAACGGCTCTTGCGGGTCGAAGCGGTGCGCAGGACGGAGCAAGTCCGCAACCTCCTTTACAGGCGTAAAGGTCATGGCAGGCACTTCGACAAAGAGCGTGAGCCACCCTGCCATAGCCCCATTCCACAACCCGGGAGGTTCGAGCCCCGTGAGCGGCGTGCCGTTATAGCTCTTGTGCACGAGGATACCCATGTCGGGATTGATAAACTTCGTGAGGTCGAACCGTTCGCCCTTGTAGTTGTGTATGGAGCAGACGATATCCACGGGATTGAAATAGCGTGACTGTTGGATGATAGCCTCCGTCTGTGCATCGGAACGGTCTAGTTGGGAGATCTCCACGATTTGCAGGCTCTCGCTCCCATCGGCTTCGCGTACCCAGAAGGGACCGCCCCCGGGTTCGCCCTCGTTAGGCACCATGCCACACACACGTATAGGGCGGTTTAGCTTGCCGAGTAGGTAGGGGATGAGCCGCTCAATGTTGCTGTGTACGGTCGCGGGGATGGTGATACAGAGTTCGTTTTGGCAATAGGCGACAATCTCCGCGAGTGCTTCTGCGGAGAGCCCCCCTGCTTGTAGCTGACCTATAAGCGTAAAGACCCGCTCGCGTACCGTGAGTAGAAGCCCCGCTAGCATCTCCTTATAGCGGCGTGTTTCGACGAGGTAGGAGTGCTTGGCAACGTTATCGATGTTCTTGATAAAGATGAGCTCTTCCTCCATCGTGCCGAGGTTGTGTAGGAGAGCCCCGTGCCCGCCGGGACGGAAGAGAATATGCCCCTTAGCGTCGCGAAAGAGCTCGCCTGTTTCTGACACGGCGATTGTGTCGGTCGCGGGGGCTTGGATGCTCTGTGAGATGGAAAAACGCACCCCATAACGCTCAGCCAGCGAAGGGCTATGCTGTGTATAATAGTGCCGAATATCCTCTTGGTGCTCTGCTGATACGGTGAAGTGAAGGCGTACCTCACCGTCTGGGTTGCGCCCGTAGACGATTCCCTCCATGAGGTGCTCGTCTATTGGCGTCCATAAGCTTGCGCCGTATCGGTGAAAGGGCACGAGCGCCTTGGGAAGATGGGCATAACGCGCCAGTACCTCGTCTACAAAGGCTCGTTCCTCTTGGTTTTGCACATGCGCCATTACCTCGTCGTAAAAGGCGAAAAGGGCAGGATTGCCTTCGTAGGGCTTCTTCTCGCTCTGTCCGTTCTGATACGCAAAGAAGCGGTTAAACATCCGCGAGGCAGCGCCTGAGGCGGGCACAAACTTACTGCGCAAGCCCTTGTATTCGCCGTAGCGGCGGATGTACTCCTGCTCTTCCGCGTGGGTGACCTGCTTTAACCCGCGACCGGGCACTACGGGTGCTGTAATGGGGGTGGAGGGGTAGCCTGTCTGTAAGCGTGCGAACTGCTCGCGAACCGCCTCTTCCGAGAGTCCGTGGGCTCGGATCTCCTCCTTGTCCGCAGGGTGTAATGTTAGCTCTATCATCGTTCTCTCAATATTTTCTATGCTCTTTAACAAAGATAAGTATTCTAGGAGAATCACCTAGAGTCCCCCTTGCCGTCATTTTTATGAAAAGAGAATGCCTGTATTGTATAATCAATATGTTTTTCGCCCCCTAATCACAAGTTTATTCTGGAGGGGCAAAATGCTAGATTGTTGAATGAAAAGAGGATAGCATTCTGCGCTCTAGGGTGCGGAAAGAGGAGGCTGCATTTGCGCGCATTCTTGGTACTCAATTTGTGTAGTTTTAATGTATTAAAATTTGGTTTTGTATATGATGTACTTTTTGTGAGGATATTAACCGTTAAGTGTGGGCTATTCATGAAAACGTTTTCTGTTCGTACACGTCTGAATTTGATCTTCGGGATCATCATTGCTCTTATTCTGAGCTTCGGATTGTTCATCATCTTCAAGAACATTCGACAGCGGGGGTTTGTTAGGAACATCTACCTCGCTGATGCTGCTAATTACAATATTAGCGAGGCTACGCGCTATGTTACGAATTACATGGAGATGCGCGTAAAGGAAGACTTTAACAAGTTTTCCAAGATGCTCCATGAGACAAAAGCCAAGCTCGAGGAGTCTCTTGAACGTTGTCACGATATCGATGAAGAGCAGGGGGCGCAGATGGTGACCAAGATTCTCAAACAACTAGAGAATTCGTCTAGCCTCGAGGAGCAGCTCCCCAAACACATCGCTAGGGAAGAGGAGATTGAAGGACACGTAATTACGGCATTTAATCAGATGATTGACGCTGTAAATAAGGAGGCTTTCATTCCTTCGCGTCTCTTGTCAGGAGTGGCTGAGGCTTCAGATGGTTACCAACGTTATCAGGCGGATAATGACCTCAGTGCTCTTGAGAGTGCCTATAAGCTCTACGGGGAGTTGGGCGACATCCCCAGTTCTCCTGCCATCCAACAGCGGCTTAAGGAACTTTCGGTGAGTGAACAAGAACTTCACGAACTGGCTATCGAGCTCGTAGCATTCAAACAGTTTGTGGCAAAGGAAAGTACGTCACTTTCGGATGCGCTGGATGATGTCTCGGAGTACTTTGCCGTAGCCTATCGTAATGAGTATGCGCAGGTGATGTTCTGGACGGTGGTCGTGCTTTCGCTTCTGATAGTCTTCGCTGCAGTAGCATCGCTTTACACCGCTCGTAGCATCATTTCGGCTCTTAGACAAGGGGTAGAACAGATGGAACTCAACGCTGCGGGGAATTTCAACACCCGTATGTCTGAGACCTTCCTCAGGCGTACGGATGAGTTTGGAACATTAGCACGCTCCATCATCTCTATGGCAGAAAAAATACGTTCTGTTGTGCAGGAAGTTAAAATGGGGTCAACGAGTGTGGCAGAGGCTAGTATGCGCCTAAATGAGATCTCACAACGGATTTCACAGGGTACGAGCACCCAAGCTGCGAGTGCGGAGGAGGTAAGTAGCGCCATGGAGCAAATGACCGCCAATATCGACCAGAATGCAGAGAATGCGACGCAGACCCAAGCCATTGCTCAAGCCATGGAGAAGAGCCTCTTGCAGGTCAACGATATGTCGCAGAAGTCGCTTACTTCCGTCCTTTCCATTACGGAGAAGATCGGTATCATTACCGAAATTGCGAACCAAACCAATATCCTTGCCCTGAACGCTGCAGTAGAGGCGGCGCGTGCTGGGGAACATGGGCGCGGGTTCTCCGTCGTGGCATCAGAGATTCGTAAGCTAGCCGAGCGCAGCCGTGAAGCAGCCAACGAGATAAGCCAATTCTCGCAACATTCGCTTGCTGATACGCGTATTGCAGCTGAGGGGCTTGCCTCCGTACTCCCCGATGTGCAGCGTACGGCAGCCTTAGTGACAGAGATTGCGACAGCGAGCAGGGAGCAGCGTACGGGGGTGGATCAGATCAACGCTGCATTGCAACAGCTCTCGAGTGTGGTGCAAGAAAATGCCTCTTCGAGCGAGGAAATGGCGTCGAATGCTGAGGAGCTTAACAGTCAGGCAGACTCTCTCAATGCTGCGACCGCGTTCTTCGTCATTTAGCAAAGTCTTCTCTAGTTAGTTTGTTGGAAGCCCTCCGCCCTTTTAATGGGTGGGGGCTTATTGTTTGAATCTAATAGAGTGATTACATTTGTTTATAGATTTAACCAGTAAATATTATGAAGAGAGTATTACGGTATTTTGTGATGGCACTCATCGTGTCGTTGGGGGCTGTCATTGGGAGCGCTCGGGCGCAAGGGGGCTATGGTCTCTACATTTTAGGCAAAGAGGTAACCCCTGCCAACTGTGGTGATTTGAGCACGCTAGACACGGAAAGGATAAAGGTTCAATCTGGCGGCGAGTTTAAGTATGACCGTGCGAGTAATACGCTTTTTATGAGAGGCGTAACGATAGCGGGAGAAGAGAAGGATGGTCAGATAGAGAATAAGGGGCTAGAGAATTTAACTATTGACTTCGCTGCAGAGAATGTACTGAAGTCGGTGAACAGAATAGGAATCGTCTTACGCAAGGTTACGACCTTTCGAGGCGACGGAGAGTTGCGTGTGGAAACAACGGACGAAGTGGGGATACTTCTGCACGCAGATGTAACCTTAACGATTTCGGCTATTACCGTAACGGTCTCAGCAGGTTCTTATGGGATAAAAGGGAATCGTGGAGACTTGGGTGAGCAATTGATTATTAAGAACGCAACAGTCGTTGTGAATAGGAGTGAGTATGGTGCTATATGCAGACTTCACTCTTTGGGGATGGAGGGGGTCCAGATAATAGAGCCTGTCGGTGGCAAGTGGATTCCTAATCTGCATTCCATAATGGAAGGAAAAGAGAAAGCCAAAAGAGTGAAGATAGCGCCATGGGTTGCTGTAACTGGGGTAACCCTAGATAAAGAGACCCTTGCGTTCGCTATGGGCGACGCGCCGCAAACCCTTACAGCAACCGTATTGCCTGACAAGGCTACGAACAAGAAGGTAACGTGGACGAGCGATAAGCCCGAGGTAGCCAC
>CAJPTV010000070.1 GCA_905373665.1 Bacteroidia bacterium | reverse complement strand
ACAAGGCTACGAACAAGAAGGTAACGTGGACGAGCGATAAGCCCGAGGTAGCCACAGTAGATGCGGATGGGAAGGTAACTGCGAAAGGCATAGGCGAAGCAACCATTACGGTCACGACTGAAGACGAGGGGAAGACGGCGACTTGTACGGTGACGGTAAATCCCGTAAAGGTAACAGGAGTAACCCTAGACAAAGAGACCCTTGCGTTCACTATGGGCGATGCGCCGCAAACCCTTACAGCAACCGTGAAACCAGATAACGCTACGAACAAGAAGGTAAAGTGGACGAGCGATAAGCCTGAGGTAGCCACAGTAGATGCGGATGGGAAGGTAACTGCGAAAGGCGTAGGCGATGCAAAGATTACGGTAACGACCGAGGACGAGGGGAAGACGGCAGAGTGTACAGTGACGGTCAATCCTGTGAAGGTAACAGGGGTAACTCTAGACAAAGAGGCTCTTGTCTTCACTATGGGCGACGCGCCGCAAACCCTTACAGCAACGGTATTGCCTGACAAGGCTACGAACAAGAAGGTAACGTGGACGAGCGATAAGCCCGAGGTAGCCACTGTAAAGGACGGCACGGTAACCGCAGTCGGCGTGGGCGATGCAAAGATTACGGTAACGACCGAAGACGAGGGGAAGACGGCGACTTGTACGGTGAGAGTCAATCCCGTGAAGGTAACAGGAGTAACTCTAGACAAGGAGACCCTTGCGTTCACCATGGGCGACGCGCCGCAAACCCTTACGGCAACGGTATTGCCTGACAAGGCTACGAACAAGAAGGTAACGTGGACGAGCGATAAGCCCGAGGTAGCTACCGTAAAGGACGGCACGGTAACCCCAGTAGGCGTAGGTGAGGCAAAGATTACGGTAACGACCGAGGACGAGGGGAAGACAGCAGAGTGTACGGTGAAAGTAAAAGCAAAGCCTACTCCCACTCCCTCACCTACGCCTACTCTAAAACCTAATCCTACTCCTACCCCCAAGCCTAAGCCTAACGCGGTGGAAGATGCGACATTGGCGACCGTGCTGGTAGCCCCGACCCCATTCTCCACACAGTTGCGCATTGTGAACCCAGAGGGCGCGTCCGTGACGTATGAGCTAGTGAATCTTGCTGGTGTAGTGCTTCGTGCTGGCGTATTGGGTGGTACGGAGACGGTGGTTGAAACGGCAGACCTCGTTGCAGGGCTCTATTTCGTGCGTTTAACGGGCGAAAATGGCGCGCAACGTGGCGTAAGAGTCGTTAAGTACTAACCCTACATTTTACAGACAAATATAAGCCTGCCTCGAAGGAGGTGGGCTTTTTCTTTTAGGTCAGTAGCTTCGCCGCTATTCTTTACTTTTCTCTACCTTTGTTGTCCACTACCATGGCGTACCACGAACCTGTATTACTTGCTCGCTCCGTAGAGCTGCTCTCTATCCGCCCAGATGGATTCTATGCTGACCTCACGCTTGGGGGTGGCGGGCATACGCGTGCTATTTTGGAGCAATTGGGGGAGAAGGGATGTCTTTTTTGCCTCGATCGTGACGAGGACGCTTTTGCCAATCTTCCAGACGATCCGCGCGTGACCCCCATTCATGCCAACTACGCACACCTCGGACGCTGGTTGCGTTATCTTGAGGTGGCACATCTCGATGGTGTATTGATGGATTTAGGAGTCTCTTCCCACCATTTCGACGAGCAGGCGCGAGGCTTCTCTTACCGTCTCGATGCACCGCTCGATATGCGCATGAACCAGCAGGGGACAAGCACAGCGGAGGAGATTTTAGCCACCTATTCTGAGGAAGCCCTTGCCGAGCTCTTTCTGCGCTATGGCGAGCTCCGTGCTGCGGCAAAGTTCGCACGCACCATTGTGTCGGAACGCGCAACGCACCCCATCGCAACTACCTCCGAGCTTGTCGCTGTGGCACAAAAGGCTTTTGGCACGGCAGGGAGTACACCCAAGCTTCTAGGCTGTATTTTCCAAGCTTTGCGCATTGAGGTGAACCAAGAGTTGGAGAGTCTGCAGCGCCTATTGCTCCAGCTTCCCGAGCTTGTTGCACCGCGTGGGCGGGTGGTCGTCTTAGCCTACCATTCACTTGAAGACCGTCTGGTAAAGAATTTCCTTCGAGCGGGTAATTTTGACGGACGCCTAGAGCGCGATGTCTATGGCAATACCCAGACGCCTTTCCGTTTATTGTCTAAGGGGACGGAAAGAGCTGGAGATGCCGAGCAGGAGGAGAACTCCCGATCCCATTCTGTACGCTTACGTGCTGCTGAAAGAACTGATTTCTCATGAACGAAGCCGAACCAAACCGAGTAACAGAGCCCGTGGAGTATCCCGAGCAAGCTGCTGTACCCGAGCCCCCTGCTAAGCCGAAAAAGAAGGCTGGGAAGAGAGATATGCTCTTGTCGCAAATCTTCAGTTTGCGATTCTGGATATTTGTCTGCATCCTGTGTGTGCTCTATATCGCGAAGCGCAACTATTACTACAAACTGTGGCGCGAGGCGCAGGTACTCGAGGAGGAGGTAAAGGACTTGCGGAACGAGTCTATTACCCTTACCGCCGAGTTGATGCGCGTGAGCAGGGAGTCGGACATTTCAAAGAGGGTGAAGGAGCAGAATCTGGATTTGGAGGAGTCGCACCGTCCTCCGATCCGTATTCAGTACCGAGAACGTTAGTCGAAGAAAACGATGGCGACCGATCAGAAACAGTACGCTCTCAATACCGTTCGTTTCTTTCTCGTCTTTTTCGTGCTTTTGACTTTTGGGGTCATAGCGCGTATTCTTTGGTTGCAGTATGTGGAGGGAGATGCGCTCCGTAGTGCGAGTAATGCGCGGGCTTACATGGAGAAGGAGATCCCTGCAAGTCGAGGCAATATCCTTGCCGATGACGGACGTTTTTTAGCCACCTCAATGCCGAGGTATAATATTCGTATGGATTTGGTGGCAAGAGGTTTAACCGATACGCTTTTTCGTAAGAACGTCAATTCGCTTGCGCTTTGCCTATCTCGCTTTTTTAAGGATCATTCTCAAGCTGAGTATCGTCAGAAGTTGATTGAGCAGCGGAGTTTGCGAAACAGTAGCTATAGGCTGGGGTCGCGATTGATTAACTATTTCGAACTCAAGGAGCTTAAAACGTTCCCCCTGTTGTGTATTGAAGACACCAATAAGAGCGGTCTGATTGTCGAACCAGAAGAACGGCGTCTTTTACCTTTAGGGGGCTTGGCAAGCCGCACTATTGGCAGTATCAATGCGGGCTCCGGAGTCGGTATTGAGGGGGCTTACAATGACTATTTGAAAGGAGAGCCGGGAGCTCAGATTATGCAGAGTACCCCTGGTGGGCGTCTTATACCCGTGGGGGCAGAAGACCCGATTCCGGCACGCGACGGCTATGACCTCAAGACGACCATCGATATTAACTTGCAAGACGTCGTCTCGCGGGCTCTGTCGGAACAGCTTATGCGACATGAGGCCGAGCACGGGACGGTGGTCGTGATGGAGGTGAAGAGTGGAGAGATAAAGGCTATTGCGAATTTGACGCGTACCGAGGCGGGAGATTATACCGAACAATACAACTATGCGGTAGGGATGAGCTCTGAGCCCGGGAGTACGTTCAAGCTTGCCGCCCTTATTGCTTTGTTGGAAGATGGTAAAGTCTCTTTGGAAGACACCGTGGATACGAAAGATGGGCGATACCGTGTTTACGATCAAGTGATCACAGACACGAAGCCAGAAGGGCACGGCGTGCTCACCGTGCAGCAGGTGTGGGAAGTCTCTTCCAATGTCGGGGTTGCGAAGTTGATGATGAAGCACTACCAAGGGCACGCTGAGGATTTTATCGCACACCTCCATGCGATGCACCTTGATCGTAAGTTGGGGCTTTCGATTGAAGGGGAAGGGATTCCTTACATCAAATCTACGCAAGATACCTTTTGGTCAGGGGTCTCCTTACCCATGATGAGCATCGGGTATGAGGTCAAACAGACCCCTCTTCAAGTGTTGGCTTTTTACAATGCGATCGCCAATGACGGCTGTATGGTGCGCCCACGTTTGGTGAACGAGATTTTGCATCACGGGCAGGTGATGCGGCGTTTTAAGACAGAGGTGATCGACCCCTCCATTTGTTCGCGCGAGACGATTAAGCAAGTAAAGCAAGTCTTGCAGGGGGTGGTGAAATCGGGTACGGCACGCAACCTTCAAACGGCGGTGTATAGTATTGCTGGGAAAACGGGTACGGCGCAAATCGCGCGTGGGAAAGAGGGCTATCGCAATGGAGGAAAGACCGAGTATCAAGCTTCTTTTGTTGGTTATTTCCCTGCTGATGAACCTCGTTATTCTTGTATCGTGGTGGTGAACTCGCCGACACAAAGTGGGTATTATGGCAACGTGGTCGCGGGACCTATCTTTCGCGAGATCGCCGAAAAGGTCTATGCGACACGAAGCGAATGGTTTCCTTGGTATGAGGCGGAGACGCAAGCCGTAGCGCATCTCCCGATGAGCAAATCGGGGGCGAAGCAAGCGTTATTGAAGGCGTTTGATATCCTCGATTTGGACTATGTGGACGAGTCGGGGGCGGCACAATGGGTCAATACGACACGACAGGGGGACAAGATTGTGGTGACCCCTCACCCGATAGTGGCTACCCATGTGCCTAATGTGGTGGGGTTTCCGCTCTCAGATGCGCTTTTCTTATTAGAGAACTCGGGGCTTAAAGTCTCCTTTCGTGGTCGCGGGAGCGTAAAGCGACAGAGCATAGCACCGGGTCGTCCAGTAGTGAAGGGAAGTCGTATTATCTTGGAGATGAGCGTGCCGTAATGTGCACGTGAGTGGATGGGGGGGGGAGGATCGTGTCGATGTCGCGTGCGGCGGCCCATCGGGAGTAATGGGGTGATTTTGTCCTAAATTGTTTTGACTTCCCACTGCCAAATCCTTACCTTTGCCCCATCAAAACCTCATTTTTTATGGAAGTGGAATTGTATACGCGTCTTACTGAGCTCCTCGTCGGGGTGAACGTTTTGAGTCGCCGTGGCGAGTGTCCAGATGCGGTTTCCGTATTGACTGCAGATTCGCGACGAGTGGTCGCAGGGGGCTGTTTTGTCGCGCTGGTGGGGACAAACTCAGATGGACATGACTATATTGATAAAGCCATAGAGAGTGGGGCTGCGCTCATAGTCCACCAACGAGAGCTTGCCCAGTATGCCGACGGAGTCGCTTACCTTCAGGTGGCTGATACGGCTGAGGCTTTTGGGGTAATGGCGAGCAATCTCTACGGTAACCCGAGTCGTAAGTTGAAACTGGTGGGGGTGACAGGGACGAATGGGAAGACCTCTGTTGCGACGTTTCTCTATCGTCTCGTCCAATTGATGGGGGAGCGTGCGGGGCTTATCTCCACGGTGGAAAATCGGGTACATGACCGCGTGCTTCCAACGCAGTTTACCACTCCTGTGCCCTTAGAACTCCAAGAACTGCTGGCGCAAATGGTGGCAGCGGGGTGTCGCTATGCCTTTATGGAGGTGAGCTCTCACGCTTTGGTACAACAGCGCGTGGCAGGGGTGCATTTTGCAGGTGGTATTTTTACCAATCTCACGCGCGATCATCTCGATTATCACGGCACTGTACAAGCCTATCGCGATGCGAAGAAGCTCTTCTTTGACCACCTGCCACAGACAAGCTTTGCTCTTTCCAATGCAGATGACCCCAACGGAGCGTTCATGTTGCAAAACTGCAAGGCGCGGCAAGAATATTACTCCCTTACGCGTTTGGCGTATGTACGCTGCGAACTACTGAGTCAAGAGTTGGAGGGGATGTTCGTACGTATTAACGGTGTAGAGCTGCATCTTCCCCTCCTTGGTCGTTTTAACGCTTATAACATTTCGGCGGTCTACGGTGCTGCGTGCCTTCTGGGTTTTGACCCTGCGGAGGTGCAGCGTTTGTTGACTTTGTTGTGTCCCGTCCGTGGACGTCTTGAGTATATGCCCATAGCTGGGCGTGTTGGGGTGGTAGATTTTGCCCATACGCCAGATGCTATCGAGAAGGTGTTGGAAACATTGACGGATATTCTCCCGCGTGGGGCATCGATTATTGGGGTTATCGGCGCAGGGGGGGATCGTGATCATGGGAAACGCCCTTTGATGGCTGCGGCGGCTATTAAATACTGCTCCAAGCTCCTCCTTACGTCAGACAATCCGCGCCATGAGTCGCCTGCCGATATTATAGATCAGATGTTTGAAGGAATCCCCGAGGGGAAACGTGCGCGTGTGTTGCGGAATGTTGACCGTCGGGAGGCGATTCGGACGGCTGTTAGCCTTTCTGCGCCAGGGGATTTTATCTTAGTGGCAGGCAAGGGGCACGAAGCCTATCAGCAGGTAGGGGATGAGAAGTTCCCGTTTGACGACGTGACCGAGCTGCGTAAAGCCCTAGAAATGGTGTGCGGAGAGCACAGTAAACAGATACGTTAATCAGCCGTTGACCTTGCTATGTTTTACCAACTATATTTACTTTTTGAGGGGTGGGATATCCCAGGGCTTGGGTTGTTACAGTATCTCTCCTTCCGAGCGGGGATGGCTTTTCTTGTCTCGCTGCTGCTCCTCATACCTTTTGGGCATCAGGTGATACGACTTTTGCAGCGAAACCAAATCGGTGAGGAGATTCGCGATCTCGGCTTAGAGGGGCAAATGTCCAAGAAGGGGACGCCTACCATGGGGGGGCTGCTCATCGTGGTAGCTACATTGCTGCCGACGCTCCTTTTTGCCAATCTCTCTAATGCCTACTTGCTGATTATGCTGGTCTCTACCATTTGGTTGGGCTTTCTTGGGGGGCTTGACGACTATATCAAGGTCTTTAAGCACAAAAAGGCGGGGCTTAATGGATGGTGTAAAGTCGCGGGACAGGTCGCTCTCGGTCTTTTTGTCGCTTTGGTACTGTTTTTAAGTTCGGAAACAGGGGTACGTCCTCAACCTAAAGCAGAGCCGCTACAGCCAGCAATCGTAGCCGACGCACCCCAGTCAGAGCCAGAGATAGAGACTGAGGAGAGCTCCGTACAACAGACACCGTTACCTCCGCTTGATAAGGCGCTTACGACGACGATTCCCTTCTTCAAGAATAACGAGCTTGACTATCGTTGGTTGGTACCCTTTTCTGGTACGCTTGGGGATGTGGTGGCGTGGTTGCTCTTTGCGTTGATCGTGGTTTTGATTGTTACCTCAGTCTCTAATGGGGCAAATCTTACCGATGGTCTCGACGGTTTAGCCGCAGGGGTGAGTGTCCCTATTGTGGCAGTATTGGGACTTTTTGCTTACCTGTCGGGGAATGTGATCTATGCGAGCTATCTGAATATTGAGCATATCCCCAATGTGGGGGAGTTGCTGGTGTATATGGGGGCGTTGGTTGGGGCGCTAGTCGGTTTCTTATGGTACAATGGTTACCCGGCGCGCATCTTTATGGGCGATACGGGGAGTTTGACTATCGGTGGCGTGATTGGGGTTTTTGCTGTATTGGTGCGAAAGGAGCTCCTGTTGCCTATCTTGTGTGGGATATTCTTGATAGAGAGCCTTTCGGTTATGCTGCAAGTGCTCTACTTTAAGTATACCCGCATTCGTTTTGGCGAGGGGCGTCGTATCTTTCTCATGTCGCCGCTACACCACCATTATCAAAAGAAGGGTGTCCCAGAACCGCGCATCGTACTCCGTTTTTGGATTGTGAGTTTGCTCCTCGCCGTGCTTACGATTGTAACCCTTAAGGTGCGCTAACAGATAAACATAGTTTTGCAATGCAAAGATTCGTCGTTGTGCTCGGTGCAGGGGAAAGTGGAATGGGAGCCGCCTATTTGGCTCAGAAAAAGGGCGAGAAGGTCTTTTTGAGCGATGCTGGACGCATCGCCCCCGAACATAAGGCGGAGCTGGAGGCTTGGGGTGTGTCGTATGAAGAAGGGTGGCATACCTTTGAGCGCATGAAGGGAGCGAGTCTCGTGGTGAAGAGTCCCGGAATCCCCGATACGGCGACTGTGGTACAGGCGTTACGCTATGCGGGCATTCCCGTTATCTCCGAGATTGAGTTTGCAGCATCGTACGCGCCCGACGCCAAGTGGTTTTGCATTACGGGGAGTAATGGGAAGACGACCACCACGAACCTCGTTTATGAACTCCTACGTGCTGCGCATCTGGATGTGGCGATGGCAGGTAACGTGGGGCGAAGCCTTGCCCGTATTGTGGCTGATGAGCATCACGACTATTATGTCTTAGAGCTCAGTAGTTTCCAACTTGATGGGATGTATCACTTCCGTGCCGACGTGGCGATATTGCTCAATATCACTCCTGACCATCTTGACCGTTATGACCATGATATGCGGAACTATGTCCGCTCGAAGTTCCGTATCTGTCAGAACCAAACCGAAGGCGAATGCTTTATCTTCAATGCGGACGATGAGGAGATTATGGGCTATATGCGATCGCACCCAGTGCGGGCAGCATTGTACCCATTTTCAAAACATGCGGGAAAGAACGTTCTTGGGAAGGATGTGACGCCGCTGCACCCACAAGAGTCACTTTCACTTAAGGGGGTGCATAATCAGTACAATGCTACGGCTGCAATGCTTGCGGCGCTTTTGGCGAAGGTGTCAGAGGAGACCATTGCAGAGGTCTTGCGTTCCTTCCAAGGAATAGAACATCGCTTGGAGTTTGTCCGTGAAGTGGAGGGGGTGCGCTATATTAACGACTCGAAAGCCACGAACGTTGACTCTGTTTGGTATGCCCTTGAGAGTATGAAAACGCCAGTGGTTTGGATTGCTGGGGGAACGGACAAAGGGAATGACTATGCTCCATTGCAAGATTTTGTACGCGAGAAGGTGCATACGCTCATTTGTCTTGGGGTGGAAAATCAGAAGTTAATTCGCGATTTCGGAGGGCTCGTAAAAAATGTGGTTGAGGTGCACTCGGCACAAGAGGCTGTTGCACAAGCACGGTATTTTGCACACAACGGAGATACGGTGCTCCTTTCACCCGCGTGTGCTAGTTTCGACCTCTTTAAGAACTATGAGGATCGGGGGCGTCAATTTAAGGAGGCGGTCTTAGCATTATGAAACAGGAACTGCAGCCCCGTGAAGGGCGTTATTATTTCCGAGGCGATCGGCAGATTTGGATTATCGTCTTTTTGCTGATGCTCATCTCCGTGGTGGAGGTTTACAGCACTACCTTTTCGTTGGCATATCGGAGGGCGGGAGGTGACACCTTTGGCGTAATTAGTTGGCATGTCGCGTTTTTGGCTCTCGGTGTGGGGATGATGTTTCTCTTTCAGATGATCCCGATCGGGAGGATAGCGAAGTTTGCTATGCCGATGCTTGTCGTCTCGTTTTTTGTCTTATTGTTCACGTTGCTCTTTGCCCCAGAAAGGAATACAGCGAATCGTTGGGTGGAATTATTTGGGAAAAGCGTGCAACCTTCGGAATTTGTGAAAATCCCATTGATACTCTATTTGGCATATATCTTAGCAAAGAAACAAAAGGAATTGAAGAACTTTAGCTTCGTCGTGGTCAATCTTTTTGTGGTGGTGGCAGTAATATGTGGGGTGATCGTTACACAAGACTTTAGTACGGCGCTCTTACTCGCTTTTGTCAGTTTTGTGGTGATGTGGCTTGGTCGTGTACCTCGTCGTTATCTGATCTCTGTCTCGTTTCTGTCCGTTTTCGTATTGTCTGCCTTGCTTTGGGTTGCGCCTAAGTTCTCCGACTCACTGCCCGCGCGTGTGATAACTTGGCGAAATCGTATCGAGAGATTTGTATCGAACAATGAGGACAATGCGCAAGATGCGCGCGATAAGACTTGGCAATCTCAGTGTGCCAAAACTGCAATAGCCAATGGGTTGCTTTGGGGGAAGGGACCAGGGAATGGGATTGAGATGTTGACGCTCCCTGAGAGTTATGCCGATTTTATCTTTGCCGCGCTTGTCGAAGAGGGGGGGCTTATCGGTGCCATCGTGGTGATGGCACTCTACCTTTGGCTTATGCTACGCATTTACGTTATCATGCAGGCGAGTCACCGTCCGTATAACCTCTATTTGTGTGCTGGTTTTGGGTTACTGATCTCCATTCAGGCTTTTATTCATATTTGTATTTCTGTGGGGTTGATGCCAGTAACAGGACAGACTCTCCCGCTTGTCAGTAAGGGGGGGAGTTCTATTGTCGCTACCTGTATTGCGCTGGGGATTATACAGAATGTAGTGCGCCAACAAAAGAAGGAATTGTATGAGGGAGAGAAGCAAGATGCTGTCTAGGGTTTTGATTGCTGGTGGTGGTACAGGGGGGCACATTTTCCCCGCACTTGCGATCGGTAAAGCGTTGAAAAGAGAGTTTCCTGACCTTGAACTACTCTATGTTGGCGCCTTGGGGCGTATGGAGATGGAGAAAGTCCCCGCGGCGGGGTTTCGTATCGTGGGACTACCCATCGTGGGCGTCCCGCGTCGGAAAACTCCAGTGACGTTGTTGCATTTTGTGCGGCAGTGGTATCGAAGTTATCGGATGGCGAAGAAGATTGTCCGAGAGTTCCGACCTGATGTCGTGGTGGGGGTTGGTGGATATGCTAGCGTGCCAGCAATGCAGGCGGCACAACGTGCGGGGATTCCGACTTTGCTACAAGAACAGAATAGTTTTGCAGGAAAGGCGAATCGGATGCTGGCGAACAAGGTCTCTAAGATCGCCGTTGCATATCAGGGTATGGAGCGCTATTTCCCGCAGGAAAAGATCGTGATGACGGGCAATCCTGTACGCGAGGAGTTCCTAGCCCCCTTACCGCCCCGTGAGGAGGCTTGCAACTATTTGGGGCTGCCGTCGAACACGAAGAATATTTTGGTACTTGGGGGGAGTCTCGGAGCTACGCGTTTGAGTGAAGCGTTCCTTGCGCACGCTGAGGATATTGCACGTCGTACAGACCTCTCGGTCTTGTTGCAAACAGGGGCTGCGGACTTCGATAGAATGCAGGAGTGTGCTAAGACGTTGGGGGGATGCCCTAACCTGCACATAGTGCCCTTTATTGCACGCATGGATTATGCGTATGCTGCTGCTGATCTGATAGTTTCTCGTGCGGGAGCGATTGCTATTTCTGAACTCTCGCTGGTGGGACGTCCGCTTATTTTAGTGCCTTCGCCCTACGTGGCAGAGGATCATCAGACCAAAAATGCTCGCGTTCTTTCGGATGTAGGGGCAGCTATTTTAGTTCCAGAGTCTCAAAGTAAGGAGCGCATCTGGTCGGCAGTCGAAGGGCTCTTGAATGATGAAGAGGGAAGACGAGTTATGACGCTATCTTTAAGTAAATTATCTAAGCCAAATGCATCAAAAGATTTAGCAAAAATCATAGCCTCTCTCGCTTAACTGTCGAAGGTGTGTCTATAAGTGATTTCCTCCTGTTCATAAGTTCTTCTGTTCTGTTTATAAGGCATTTTGCTAGTCGTAAGTAAAATTACCTATTGTCGTTTCATTTCCTTCGATTTACCTTTATGAAAAATTCCCAAGCACAGAGTACGGGATAACTGTTCTCTTTCGAGTCCTTTATGTAACCACAGTTCGGAACGATGCACACATATACAGACTTATCGCAGATCACGCGCGTCTACCTTTTGGGGATCGGTGGTATTGGCATGAGTGCGTTGGCACGCTATTTCTTACATGCTGGTCTACGCGTTGCGGGGTATGACTTGGTTCAAACGCCGCTTACCGAAGTGCTTAAAGCAGAGGGGGTGAGTGTGCATTACACGGATGCTGTTGAGTGTATCCCGCATGAGTTCCGAACGTTAGATCCGCATACTCTTGTGGTTTATACACCAGCGTTGCCTAGCGATGCAAAGGAAATTTGCTTCTTCGAAGGGCTCGGCTATAAACTTCACAAGCGTGCGGAGGTGCTCGGTATTTTGGCTCGCGATCGTCGCGTCTTTGCCATTTCGGGGGCTCATGGGAAAACGACCACCACGACACTGTTGATGTACCTACTCTCGAAGAGTCAAGGGTGTGATTCGTTTATGGGGGGAATCAGTCTTAACATAGGGTCAAACCTCTATTTGGGAGATAAGGGACAGCGCAACCTTGTCGTGGAAGCTGATGAGTACGATCGTAGCTTTTTACATCTTTTCCCCTACGTGACGATCGTGACCTCTATGGCGGCCGACCATCTTGATGTCTATGGTTCGTTTGATAATCTTGTTCAGACGTTTCGGCAGTTTGCTAAGCAGAACATTCAGAAAAAGCTTATTGTACAGCAAGCGGCACAGAGCTATTTTCTTGATCAAGGGTTAGAGATTACGACTTATGGTTATTCTGCGGAGTGTGACTACTGGGCTACGGACATTGAGGGGCAGGGGAGTATGACGCGCTTTTGTTTTCACAGCCATCACGGTCACAATTTAGAGGTCGTGTTAGGAATTCCGGGTAATTACAATGTCGAGAATGCGATGGCTGCTCTTGTGGCTTGTATCCAAGTCGGTATCGATGTGCGCACTGTTATC
>CAJPTV010000069.1 GCA_905373665.1 Bacteroidia bacterium | reverse complement strand
CGCGTGGAGATAGGCGTCCCTTTGAGGTCGACCCACATTTTGTAGCCCCTTACGTGCACAGGGTCGTGACTCCAGATACGGGGAAATATGGTTTCAAAACGTCTATCATAGACGGGCTCTGTGCGCTTTGTTACCACCTCGTAACGATCGCCACGCGGCGCATAGACCTCGTTCCCATCCACATAGTCTTCCACGGGGGCGTTGTAATAAGCCCCTGTAAGCAACGGTCGATCGCCATACTGCTCTCGATTAAGATAAGACTTAAGGGCAAACATATTATCGACCCCATTCTGATCGAGTGTCGGGTTTGCAAGCGAACGCACCACAATTAGCGCATAGCTCGAATAGCCCAGCAAAAGCATCGCAAAGCAAACAAACAGGAGGTGTATGGTATAGGCACGACGTTTACGCGAAAGTAATACACCGAAGACGATCCCTCCCGCCAAAAGCAAGAAGAAGAAAATAGCCCCCGACATAAACGGCAACCCAAAACCATTGACAAAGAGGAGCTCAAAAGAGGAGGCTATGACAATAAGCCCTTGGATAACCCCATAAAGCACCGCAAGCAACAACACGCCGCTCAAAACAAGGCACTTCAAGAGTCCCCACCAAGAGAATTTATACTTTCGGAAGTAGTACACCAAGCAGATAGCGGGGATTGCCAAAAGGTTCAGCAAGTGCACCCCAATAGAGAGCCCCATCAGGTAAGCGATAAGGACAATCCAGCGGTCGGCTCTGGGCTGAAAAGCCTCCGACTCCCACTTTAACATCGCCCAAAAGACCACTGCGGTAAAAAGCGACGAAAGTGCGTAGACCTCGCCCTCCACTGCAGAGAACCAGAAGGTATCGCTAAAGGTATAACAGAGCGCCCCAATAAGGGATGCCCCCACCACAGAGACCTTTTCCCAGAGGGAGAGCTCGCGTTCCTCTTTTTGCAAAATAAGGCGACGTGCGAAGTGTGCAATCGTCCAATAAAGGAACATAATCGTAGCCCCACTGGCAAATGCCGACATCGCATTCGCCAAAAGCCCGACGTGCTCCACATCGGGGGCAAAGAGAGAGAAAAGACGTACCAGCAGCATGAAGAACGGCGCTCCCGGAGGATGCCCCACCATCAGCTTATAGCCACAGGCAATAAACTCTCCACAGTCCCAAAAACTAGCCGTAGGCTCTAGGGTAAGTAGGTAGACCAACGTGGCTACGACAAATACCCCCCAACCGGCAATCCGGTCAATCTTCTGGTAACTTAATTTATTCATTCAATCCGTCTAATAGGGGCTTCCAACCCTCCATAACTTTCCCCACAGCGCCCTGTACCAAACCAAGTTTCTTTACGCAGAAACGAAGAAGAAGATCCATCTCGGCAACCTTACCCTCCAACTCCTCTAGAGCAATAGCCCCCGAAGAGAGTCCACGCCCGATCGCCTCCAAATGCTCAACAGCTTGTGCATAAGAAAGATTGCTCGCAAGCAATTCTTCAACCGTCGTGGAGGAAGAGATAGCAATATCCATAACTTTCTACGTATTACCTCGGGCAAAGGTAGTTAATAAATGAAATAGACCGACAACCGCGCATCTGGAAAAGAAAGCGCTGAAGGACTAAAGAGTAAGCTCGACCAGTGTAATCCGACTCCCTTCAACCTTAAGGATGCGGAATGTATAATCTTCTATCACACACGTAGCCCCCTCGACAGGGATGCTGGGGTGATGCGCAAGAATGTAGCCCGCAACGGTATCATAATCGTCAGATTCTGGTATTTTTAACCCAAAACGCTCATTGACTTCCTCGACCTCTGCACGCCCAGAGAGATGATACACGCCCTCGCCGACCTCGGACATTTGGATGTCAAGCCGGTCGTGTTCGTCGTTAATCTCCCCAAAGATCTCTTCCACCAAATCTTCTATCGTGACCAACCCTGCGGTGCCACCAAACTCATCCACTACGATAGCCATGGAAGAGGAGGAGTGGATAAAATCTGAAAGAAGGCGGCTTGCGCTCATGGTCTCGGGTATGAAGCGCAATGAGATGAGAATCTGCCGAATAGAATCCGGATGGCGGAAGAGCGACTTCGCATTCACATAGCCGATAATGTTGTCGACCGTGTTTTCGTAAACGGGGATACGGGAAAAGTTTGACGAGATGAAGAGCGCACGCAACTCCTCAAGAGAGTCATTTACGTCAATGGTCACAATATCCGGACGGGGCACATAACAATCCCGTACCTTAGCCTCGCTAAACTCTAACGCATTGCGCATCAAACGTAAGGCATTTCGCGAAGGATCTGGGTCATGTTCGTCCTCTTCTTCGGACTGCTGTGCGGCCTCTTCTATCAAGACGTTCAGGTCATTACGTCCGAATATCGTCGGTTGCGGCGTGGTAAGCAAATTACGCTTTGTAAAAAGACGCACCAAGTGCCCAGACAAGAGCGTCATCAATTTGCTCACTGGGTAAAAAAGGATGTAAAAGAGGAAGATGGGAAAAGCCAAAACCTTGAGCAAGCCATTGGCATGGATGCGGCAAATCGCCTTCGGAAGAAACTCAGCAAAGAGCAATAAAAGGATGGTACTCAGAAGCGTCTGAAGCAGCAGTAAGAGCCACGGATCGGAGAAAAAGCCTCCGAGGTAAGGATTGAGTATTTCCGAAATAGCCAAACCATAAAGCACAAGGGCGACATTGTTCCCCACCAGAATAGAGGCTATGAAAAGCGCTGGGTTGGAGGTATAGATGGAGAGAAGTCGGGCAAGGAGGGGGTTCTGTTTCTTATCCAATTCCAACCGCAAACGATTGGCAGTCAAAAAGGCAATCTCTGTACCCGAAAAGAGCGCAGAGAAGAGCAAAGAGAGGGCAAACAACCAGTAGATAGACAAAACAAGATCGGTTTAGTGGGATGGTGCAGGCATGAGGGGGAATGTATTACGATCTCCGTGGACGCCGCTCACGTTTTCGACGTGTGTAGTTTCTAAAGAAGGCCATCAAGAGCGCCACACCTGCCATAATGAAGAAAATAAGCGAGAAGTGCCCTGGGACATGCCAACGTGTAATCCCCAAATAGAGACACAGCAAGGCGAGAACCACCCAGAGGATCTCCATCACGATTTGAAAATATCTCATAATACTGCTTTTTGTAACGTCATTTGATCTGCCTGCGTGCGCTCATCTGGTACCGCTATTACGCCCGTGGGTTCCTTAATTTCCCAATCGATGAAACGATCATCACTCTCCAACCCCTTCCCAAACAGAACGGCCGAGGCTGTCCGAATCCTCACATTCGCATTCGTATAGACTCGTCCGTTGTTCTCGTCCCAGAAGATTTGCTCCGTTTGAATAGAATCGCCCTTTTCGTTCACCGCTACCACGTGTTGACGCGCTTCCCATAGCTTCTCTTGTCGCTGATAAATCGCGTATGAGGCCGAAATACTCGAACTCGGCGTCCCATCCGCATCATAAGACTGTACGGAGATGCCCTGTTCAAACTCGTCAAATTTCTTTTCGTCAGAATCAAACGAGCGCATCATGGGAGCTTTTACTCTGACGACAACGCCCCCCTTTTCGGTCATCCGTAAATCGATTTCATCGGCCTCCACCATCGGTCCAGTGCCGAGACGAGAGTAATCTCTAATCTCCTCTGCCGTGTTAGCACAGCCCATTAAAAAGAGTAGCGAGGAAAAAAGCATAAGTAAGAAAAGACCTCCCCCGAGCTGGGACTCTCGTCCCAGTCGGTGAAGGTTAAAAAGTTCACTCCGTTTGCTGTTAGTTCTTCGCACGGATAGTTGTACGCTCATTGATCCAACAGGGAACGTTGAAAGACTTACCTACTTCGAGGTCTTGGAAGAAGATTTCTTCGGTTGAAGGGAAATACTGCGAATAGAACGCTATTTGCTTGTTGCAGTCTCCTGTCAGACTCGCGTCGATGCTCTTCGCTTGATTGAACTTGTCAATCGCAGCCCAATATACCGATAGATTGTCAATCTTGTTAGAACCGCAGTTCTTGGTAGAAGCATACAGCTGACCGATAACGAAATAGGCGTGCCCTTGTGCTGCATTGAGAGAAATAGCCTCATTAGCCAATGCACGTGCGCGCACCATATCGCCCATCACATTCCCCACGAAACTCGCATGTTCCACAAGCATATTCGAACGCTTTTCGGGATCTTGTTCTGCCGCAATAGCACGCTTAAAGATATCATCAGCCTCCGCATTCTTACGCTTTGCCATATAGATGCGTGCCACTTCGATCCCAAGGGTAGAATTCGGATTTGCATTGAAGAGTGCAAGCGCCACATTCATGTAAAGCTCCGAGTCATTGCAACGGAGTGCGGAGAGTTGATTGTAGATCGCACGAGCCTGTTCCAAATCCCCAGGGTTCGCGTTAAACTTGGGTGCATAAATCGAGATAAGATTTTCGCAGTTTGCCACGCCCGCACTCGTAAATAGCGCATCGAGATTCTCAGACATAGGCTTCAACTTCTCATCATTTGGGTTAGCAGCGAGCTTTTTAGCAAACTTGTCAGAGAGACGCGAGTAGACCGCAATCACCGAGTCGGCAGGGAGCTTCTGATTCGCATACAGATCTTTGGTAGCCTGCATCATGACGAGATACACCTGCGGTTCGGTCTGTTCTTGTTGAATCTGATCAGAGTGATTCAGAATCGCATAAATCTCTGCCGCGCGCTCTGGACTCAAGGAGAAGAGATCCAACCCCTTATTCGCCAAGTTCGCACCCTCTTTCTTAAAGAAACGAATACGCTTGTCATAAACGGCCATCAGACTATCGACAAGCTTCTTGCGAGCGGTCGGGTCTGCCGTTTCTGCAATAGAAGCCTTCAGCATCGTGATACCACGTATATAGAGGTTCTCAGAAGACTTCGGACAAATCGTATAAGCAATAGACCACCCCTGAGCGGCGTCCTTATAGTTCTTTTGCTTGTAATATTCCGAATAAAACGAAGTGTTCTTCAGACACTCTTCGCGCGTAGCTGGGTCAGGCCCATACTTCGGATTATCAAAGCGAGGGTCTTTGACCTGAGCAAATAGATGAGAGGTGACAAGCACCAGTAGGAGAGAGGCTAAGAGACACCGTGAAAAGATTATTCTAGACATTGCTTACTCTGTTTAGGATCTTTGCTATTGATATTTTCGTTTGACAAACCACACATCATTGAACGAGACGCCTATGACGAACTCGCCATAGAACTCGCGAATGAGTCCGTGGTTGGTATTGCCACGCATCCCGAGCCGAAAGGCTGTATGGAACACCGAGGCAAAATATTTGTACGGGAAGCCGAAACCGAGGGTTAGCCCCGCATCATGCAACGGCTGATCGTTCACAATCATCGGGAGTTGGGAGTAATACGCCCCGAAACGGTACTGTACCCGTTTGAAATAGTAGCGCAAATCGGTCGGGTTGGGAACCCACTGTAGCCCCACATTGGCCGAATAAGAGAGTCCATACTTTTGCTCCGTATTCCGATAACGGAACGATGACCAATCCTGAAGGGTAAAATCCGCCCCATAGCTCAGATTGCGCCCTTCGTAGAACATCCCCCCGCCGTAACGCAAAGGATAAGTCACAGACTCCGTCCCCGAAAGGAAATTATTGGCTACCTGAAAGTTATTATTGAGATAGATTTGCGACACCTCTTTACGATGCTCAGCATTCAAGACAGGCACAAACTCGGCAATCGCCCCCAAACGGAGACGCTTTTCTTCCGAAAAAGGAATCGTGCCTTGTCCACCCACTGTAACCCCATAGCCCCGTAACACGACGCGGTCATCAAAACGCACATCGGCATAAATCGGGTGATTGGGGATATACATATCCTGCGCATAGTTCAACGAACCAAAGAGGAAACGCCCCTTCACCCCTATCGATAGGTTTGAGACTGGTTTGAAAGCCACCCCTAAAAATGCCTCATTCACGCCTCCATTGCCGTGGTGATGATAGCGGATATTACCAATCTGACTCAATAGTTTCGGATCAGTCTCATAGCGCGTCACATCGTAGCCCATTTGCGTGAAGGGCTGAAAGCCCATCCCCAAACCAAAGTACTTTCCCATGGGGAGCTGCATCCCTACGTGATGCACATTCGCCGCACTCTCCGTATGCGTTTTACCATTCGCTGCTTGCGAAAGCACATAACGTCCCTTCAAGGCAATATCGAGAATAAACGACATCGAATCTTGCGAAGAAAAAGAGGCAGGATTGGTCGCATTCATCATATTTTTATCTCGAAGCGCGAGCGCCACTCCCCCCAACCCCAGCGACTTGTTATAACCAATCGCCTCACGATCTCCGAGCCCGTAGCGGGAATAAGGAGAGCTGGTATTAGTGACTTGCGCCCGCGCCGCAACGCTGTAAAAAGCGAAACAACCGAGCAGAAGCAGTGACCTAAAGATTGCAATCCAGCACTTCATAGAGACCCTCCAAGACCAAATTTGGCAAGACAAAGTTTTCACAAAGATAAAAGTTTGACAACGAAAAAGCGTCCCCGCCCGTAAGAAGAACCGAAAATTCTCCAAAACGCTGCCGTAGCGACCGATAAAGATAGTCCATCTCCCCGACCAACCCTGTCACGATTCCCGCTTGTAAACACGGTTCTGTCCCCACAGCGAGCGGCGAAATCGGAACGCTCGGTATATCTACTAACGGTAAACGGCTCGTAAACGTATGCAGCGCCTGACGTCGCATCTCAATCCCTGGTGCTATCATCCCACCGCGATAACGCCCAGCAGCGTCAATAAAGTCATAAGTAAGCGCCGTCCCCGCATCCACAACCAATACCGCTTTTTCGCGAGGCGTGTGGCTAAAAGCCGCGACGAGCGCCGCAATACGATCGCTCCCGAGAGTCGGATAAAAAGCGTCCCCTTTGTCAAAAGGGACTCTACTCGCTGGCGTAAGAAGATGAAAAACAGCGAAATGCTCTCTCAAATGTCCGATAAGCCTATCAGCCTGCGCACTGACACTGGAGACCACACAAGCCTCCGCCTGCGCCTCCCCTGCCCAAGCTGCAATGGGTTCTGGCGCTAGCGTCTCAAACGTATTTGCGTAAAGCAACGCCCCCTGCTGCCAAATAGCCGCCTTCGTGCGCGAATTTCCGATATCGAGGGTCAAGACCTTACGCATCAACTTGCGCTCTCCAAAAGTTGTAAAAACTCCTGCGCCGCAGCAATGTCATGGATTTTGTAGACCACGAGGGTCAACATCTTCTCTGTCTGATTGAGCCGCGCACGCTCTTTCATCGTCGTGATACGCGAGAGGATTCGCCCGAAGGTATCAGAAGCGTAGAAGGGCGAGGTGATCGGGGTGACAAACTGGAGCGCCATCACCCCCTGATGTAACTGAATGCGCTGAATGCCAAGCGACTGAGCTTTTGTTTTCAACATCGGGATGCGCAATAACTCACGCGCCTCGGTAGGGAGCGGTCCGAAGCGATCGACCAGCGAATTCTCAAACGTATCGACCTCCTCCTGTGTGCAGAGCTTCGTCAGTTCTCGGTAGAGGGTCATTCGCTCAGCCGTACTCTCCACGTATTCGTTGGGGAGGTAGAGCGGCAGGTCACTGTCGACCGAACACTCTGGCACAAAGAAGCCCTGTGGCTTCGCATCTTGCGAGGCAAAGAGCTCGGAAAACTCCTCCTGTTTGAGCTCCTCGACCGCCTCATCCAAAATCCTGTAATAGGTGTCGACCCCGAGATCTAGAACAAAGCCGCTTTGTTCAGCTCCGAGCAAATTGCCTGCACCGCGGATGTTCAAATCCTGCATAGCGAGATTCATCCCACTCCCCAAGTCTGCATACTCGACAATGGCTCTCAAACGCTGCTGTGCCCCAGGGGTAAGGAGTTCTGAGGGGGGCGTAAGGATGTAACAGTACGCCTTGCGATCGGAACGTCCGACGCGCCCTCTGAGCTGGTGCAGATCGCCCAATCCGAAGCGCTGCCCGTTATTGATAAAAATCGTGTTCACGTTGGGAATGTCCAACCCCGCCTCGACAATCGAGGTGCAGAGCAGCACATCATAATCGCCACGCATGAACTCCAACATCACCTGTTCGAGCTCCGTCCCCTTCATCTGTCCATGTGCCACCCCAAAACGTACTTCGGGCAAAAGATCGGAGAGGCGACGCAGGATGATGGAAAGGTTCTGCACGAGGTTATTCACAAAATAGACTTGCCCGCCGCGCTGCACCTCCTGACGTATCGCCGCCGCAATACGCTCTTCGTCGAAAGGCATCACCTCGGTCTCGATCGGGTAGCGATTGGGGGGCGGGGTGGTAATCAAGCTCATATCTCGCGCCCCCATAAGCGAAAACTGAAGAGTACGCGGTATGGGCGTTGCCGTGAGGGTCAGCGTGTCGATGTGCGTACGCATCGCTTTAAGGTGTTCCTTCGCAGCGACCCCGAATTTCTGTTCCTCGTCGACCACCAAGAGTCCCAAATCTTTGAACTGTACCGAGGCGCGCAGTAGGGCGTGCGTCCCTATCAAGATGTCAATTTTTCCCTCCGCGAGCTCCGCCAATATGGCTTTTTGCTCCTTCTGTGTTTGAAGTCGCGAGAGCATCGCCACGCGGCAAGGGAAATTGGCTAGGCGGCGACAAAATGTCTGATAATGCTGCAAGGCAAGCACGGTCGTGGGGACAAGTACCGCCACTTGCTTGCTATCGGTCACGGCCTTGAAAGAGGCTCGGATAGCGATCTCCGTTTTTCCAAACCCGACGTCAGCACAAATCAGGCGATCCATGGGGACATTCTGCTCCATATCTCGCTTGACGGCGAGGGTTGTCGAGAGTTGATCGGGCGTATCTTCGTAAGGGAAAGAGGCTTCCAACTCCTCTTGCAAATAGGTGTCTGGCGAAAAGGCAAAGCCCTCCTTAGCCCGCCGCTGTGCATAGAGCTGAATCAAGTCTCGTGCGATGTCCTTAACCTGCTTCTTGGTGCGAGCCTTGAGGCGTCCCCATGCCGCCGAATTAAGCTTATTGAGCACGGGGGGTGTATCGTCACTCGAACGGTATTTAGAGAGCTTGTCGAGACTATGCACACTCATCAAAAGCGAGTCTCGATCCCGGTAAGAGATGCGCACCAGTTCGTAAGTCACTCCCTCCTTCCGATGCGAGATAAGCCCCTCGAAAATGCCGACCCCATAGTCCTCGTGCACCACATAATCCCCAGGTTTGAGCTGTTGTAGCTCGCTCATACTCAGCGCATCGCGCTTAGAGAGTTGGCGCGTGAGACGATAGGCATGGTGTCGTTCAAAGAGCTCATGGTCGGTTAGGAAGTTGACCCCAAGCTCTGGCGCAAGAAAGCCTTGATGTATTGAGGTCTGCACCAACTCATAGTCTTTCCCTCGCACCAGATCGTGGTCTTGCAAAATGGAGGAAAGTCTCTCAAGCTGAGAGGGTTGCTCCGACAAGATATAAGATAGCCGTCCCGCCTCTGCCTCTTGCCTCAGCGTCTCGGCTATCAAATTAAAGTTCTTGCGAAAAACGGGCTGTGGCGAGGTATGAAACTCAATACTCGCTGCCCCCTTGGGGGCTTGAATCACCCCACGCTGCAGGGTGGAGAATTGGGTAAAAAGCGAAGCAAGTTCTTCCGACGAGCCAAAGAAAGGTTGTAGGTCGGGGTCTATTTCCGAGTAGAGCTGCTTGTACGCAGCTAGCAGCGGTGCTGGCTCAGGTGTCCAAACCAACGTATCGGCAGGAAAGAGGGTTTGCAAGAGTGTCTGTTGTTCGGGCGTATCTTGCAATGCGCCAATGATCCGAACCTCCTTTAAGGTTTCAATAGAACGTTGGGTATCCACCGCAAAGCGTCGAATCGAATCGACCTTATTGCCCAAGAAATCGACGCGATAGGGATAAAAATCGGAATAGGAAAAGAGGTCGACGATCGCCCCTCGACGGGCAAACTGCCCGGGTTCGTAGACAAACTCTTCTTGTGTGAAGCCAATCGCCTCGAGCCTTTCAATCCACTGGTCTTGGTCAAGTTTATCCCCTACGCGTACGGAGATGCTGTTTTCCGAATCCGAACGTTGGAGTGTCAACTTCTCAGCAATAGCCGCAGGATAAGAGACCAATAAGATGGGTTCGGCGGCATCCGCTGTCAGTGCTAAGAGGGTTTCGGTACGTTGTACGGCACGCTCTGCCAAACGGTTAGCTTGGTCGATACGACCGCGATAGGAGGAGGGGAAAAAATAGACGGCTTCTTTTCCACAGAAAGAGACGAGGTCGGTAAATAGATGCGCCGCCTCGTCATGTTCAGACGCCAAGAGGAGCGTGCGCTTCGGTGAGGTTGTGGTAGATGGAGAGTCAAAAACTAGGCTCTCTCCTCCCGCCAATAGAGAGAGGAAAGAGCCTTCAACACCTCGAAGGAGGACAGACTGCGGTGCATTCTGTCTCAAAGCATCTATCTGAGCGATCTGTGGGAGCGCAGCCGTACGCCGCAGCAAGTCTTTGAAGTCAATCACGGTCAGCAGGGATCAGTATGAGAACCTTGCGCGTAGCTGCATTTCACCGTCGCTCATTCCCCCACAGCACGCCGAGACTTCTAATTAAGCGCCCTCCTCGCTCGCAATGAACTCGAAGGGGATCTTCACGATGGTACTGTAGTCATTGCCTGACTCAAACATATCCTCGTCCTCTTGGAAAAAGAACCACTTCACCTTCACTTCTTTTCCTGGCATCTCGTGTATCTTGGCCAGATGCTTAAAGATATCAAGTATACACTTCGAGGAACTGGTATTGAAATACTCAAAATGCATCTCAACCTCGGTCACAGGCTGAGGCTGACGGGCATACTCAACAAGCCATTCCATCGTAGAGCGATAAAACTCGATGGAATTTTCTGGTATGGAGCGCCCCGCAATGAGTAAATGCCCGTTGGGATTCAAACTAATCTGAGGGGTCTTCGCCGTGTTGGGTATTTCTAAGACATCCATTCTACCATGTATTCTAACAGTTTCACGAGAATCCAACCATCCGCATCCTTTAGAGTGTAAAGTCAGTAACTCATCACACTCTAGCGACATTTGGTCACTTTCGCTAGGCAAATATAAGGATTTTTTGGAACATACATTATTGAGTTGAAGATTTTCCAAAGAAAAGATCCTAAGAGGTTCTCACGCCAGACGGGCGGTCCTAAGGGCGGACGGCCCAGTGGGCGCAATGTGCGGTAAAATGCAAATCACCACAGCGCGGCATACGCCGCGAGTTGCAGGCGTAGCACACTACACTCCGACAAAAGACAGAAAAGGATATATTGAGATATCCTCGCGTTGCACAGCAATCTTTTTTACCCCACCTCTCGTCACACACCTCTGCGTTTCCACATCCTTTCCACCTTTTTTCTCAGTCAAAGAAGATGGGCGCAGCCCTATTCTGACTACGCCCACAGGAACATTTGAACGATTCCTTAAGAACTGCTACTTTTTTAACCAACGGTCGAGCCAACCAAAGAATTCGTATTGCCATACGATCACGTTCTTAGGCTTGCTAACAAAGTGGGTTTCTTCGGGGTAGATGCACAAGCGAGCGGGGACACCTAACAACTGCGCCGCATTGAAGGCCTGAAGCCCCTCGGTGTATGGGATGCGGAAATCTCGCTCACCGACGATAATCAGAATCGGCGTATCCCACTTCTTCACCAAAAGGTGCGGACTGTTAGCAAAGGAACGCTGTGCGGTGTAATTCGAGCGATCCCAGTAGGGTCCCCCCAAGTCATGATTGGGGAAGAAGGTCTCTTCGGTAGAGTTATAGAAGCTCTCGAAGTTGAACATCCCGTTATGAGCAATGAAGGCTTTGAAGCGCCCATTGTGAACGCCCGCAAGGTAATACACCGAGTAGCCCCCGTAGGAAGCCCCCGCTGCACCGAGACGCTCTTTGTCACACCAGGGTTCTTTTGCCACCTCGTCAATCGCAGTGAGATAGTCGCGGATGTTCTGCCCACTGTAGTCGCCCGAGATCTGCGCATTCCACGCTTGACCAAATGAGGGGACGCCGTGACGATTGGGGGCAACGACCACGTAACCCATGGAAGCCATCAACTGTAAGTTCCAGCGATAGCTAAAGAACTGACTCACGGTGCTCTGCGGCCCTCCTTGACAATAAAGCAGGGTTGGGTACTTTTGTGTAGAATCAAAGTTCGGTGGGTAGACAATCCAGGTGAGCATCTGCCCGCCGTCGGTGGTGCGCATCCAACGCCCTTCTACACGGCTGAACTTGATGGAGGCGTAGATATCATCATTGATGTGGCTAAAGGGCTCGCACTGGTTGTTGCGATAGGTGTAGAGCTCTGCACCCTTGTTGAGCTGCGTGGTCGCAATGATCCACTCGTTGTTGGCTGTGAGCCCTGCCCAGTTGACATTCCACTGCCCTTCGGTGATTTGACGGATATTCCCCGAGGCGCGATCGAGTTCAAAGAGTTGGATTGTCCCCTTGAGCCCGCTGCGGATGTAGATCGACTTACCGTCGGCACTCCACTGGAACTGATCGGCGTTCTGATCCCACTTCTCGGTCAAGAGGCTCTTTTCCCCAGTTGCAAGATCGAGGCACATCAGCTCCATCTTATCGCTTTCGTACCCCGGGGTGCGCATCCGTTGCCAAAGCAGCTGTTTAC
>CAJPTV010000068.1 GCA_905373665.1 Bacteroidia bacterium | reverse complement strand
AGTATACCCCCGCCCCCGCGGTGAAAAACGTAGACTCCGCACGCTGGATGTGGCGCTATGCCTACCACAGCGAGCACTACCTCGACAACATCGACCTCGCCTCACCAGCCCTCCTACGTACCCCCGTGGTGCTCCCCAAGGTCAATCATTTCCTAGACAAGGTTCTGTTGCAAATCCCCGATACGCTAAACAAGTACTGCGACAAGATTATCGAACGGGCGAGCCGCAACCCCGAGACCCACCGCTACTGGATCAGCTACCTGCTCAATAAGTACCAGAGTTCGGAAATTATCGGGCTAGATGCCGTCTTCGTACACATTGCCGACCACTATTACCTTGCTGGAAAAACGCCATGGGCCGACGAAGAGTTCCTCGGACGCCTCAAAGAACGTGTGGATAAGATTCGCCCCAACCTACTGTGGGCCGTCGCCCCAAACTTCACCGTAGAGACCCTCACAGGACAAACCTTTGAATTGCTCAAAGATAAAGCCGACGCCACCATCCTCGTCTTTTGGGAACCTAGCTGTAGCCACTGTCGCGTAACCATCCCAAAGCTAGACTCCATCGCTCGAAAGTACGACCCCAAACGCCTCCACGTCATCGGCTTCATGACCACGGGCGACGGCCCCGAGTGGCAAAAATACGTTCTCGAACATAAGATGGGCTGGTGGATCAACGTCTGGGATCCTTACCGTAAAAGCCGCTTCGCCGATACGTACGACATCTATAGCACCCCCGTCATCTACCTCCTAGACAAAGATCACAAGATCGTCGTCAAGCGTCTAGGCGTAGAAGCCCTCCCCGACATCTTAGACGAGCTGCTAGGGGTCAAAAAGAAGAAATAGCAGCAACCCTCTCGCGCAAGTGTGGGTAGATATGCCTAAAAACGCGTATATTTGGAGTGCAGACTCTCGGATTGTTTAACAGAAAATAGCCATGCCATCCACATATCGCGTCGTGACCCTCAATCAGTTTATCATTGACCGTCAAGCGGACTTCCCGTATGCTTCGGGGGAATTCTCTCGCCTACTCTATCACCTCGCCGTAGCGGCTAAGATTGTGAACAAGAAGGTAAATAAGGCGGGGCTCGTCGACATCTTAGGCGACGCAGGCTCGTCAAACGTGCAGGGCGAGGATCAGAAAAAGCTAGACGTCTTGGCTAACGAGCAGTTTATCTACGCCTGTCGCAACAGTGGAGAATGCTGTGGGGTAGTCTCCGAAGAGAACCAAGAGTCGATTCTCTTTGACACAGACCTTGCCAAAAATGGGAACTATATCGTCTGCATGGACCCCCTCGACGGCTCTTCCAACATCGACGTAAACGTCTCCATCGGGACAATCTTTAGCATTTACCGCCGCATTACCCCACGGGGCGAAATGGCACGTGAGGAGGACTTCCTCCAACCCGGGCGAATGCAGTGTGCTGCAGGGTATGTCATCTACGGGAGCTCCACGATGTTAGTTTATACCACCGGGCGCGGCGTGTACGGCTTTACCCTAGACCCCAGTATCGGAGAGTTCTGTCTCTCACATGCCAGCATCAACACCCCCGAGCGAGGCACAATCTACAGCACCAACGAAGGCTATCTCCGCCAGTTCTCAAAGGGATTGCAAGCATATATCGCCGACTGTCAGACCATCGACCCTGCACAGAAGAAACCCTACAAAGGGCGCTACATAGGTTCGCTCGTCGCAGACTTTCACCGCAACCTCCTCAAAGGGGGTATCTACATTTACCCTGCGACAGCAGATGCACCCAAGGGGAAGTTGCGTCTTCTTTACGAATGTAACCCTATGGCGCTGCTCGCAGAACAAGCTGGCGGGATGGCCACCAACGGCAAGGAACGCATCCTCGACATTGTCCCCCAGTCGGTACACGAGCGTACGCCGCTCTTTATCGGCGCAAAGGGGATGGTAGAGGACGCAATGCGCTTCCTCAAAGAGAATGACTAGTCTGTCTTGCAAGACAGCCAAGGCTTTAGCGGGCGTCCAACGCCCCTAACAAGAAACTGATTATTTGATGTCTAAACGCACTAAAATCGTTGCGACCCTCTCAAGCCTCCGTTGCGACCGAGAGTTTATCACCTCGCTCATAGAGGCGGGGGTCAACGTCTTTCGTCTCAACACCGCACACCAGACGCCCGAAGAGATGGGCGCAATGATAGATCGGTTGCGAGAGTATGCCCCACACACCGCCCTGCTCGTCGACACCAAAGGTCCCGAGCTGCGCACCTCCTCCCACGGCGATGACCTAGAGGTCGTCGCAGGGCAACCCATTGAGATTTACGGAGATCCCGAAGGTGTTTCACGTGGAACAACCCTGTACCTCACCTCCCCGCGCTTCCTAGAGACGATTAACGAAAAAAGCCGCGTCCTAATAGACGACGGCTCGCTCGAGCTCATCGTGAGCGAACGACGCACGGACTCGGTAACCTGCATCCCGCAAACAGACGGGGTCATCAAGCGACGCAAGAGTGTCAACATCCCAGGAATACCCATAGACCTTCCCACGCTTAGCGAACGCGACGAACGCTTCCTCCGTGTGGCGGCTCAGAAAAACGTGCGCTTCATAGCCCACTCCTTCGTTCGTACACGCGAAGACATCCTCCTCGTACAAGAGTTCCTACGTAAAGAGGGGAGCGATGCGCGTATCATTGCCAAAATAGAGAACCAACAGGGGATTGACAACATCGACCAAATACTCGACGTAGCCTACGGGGTAATGGTAGCACGCGGCGACCTCGGGATAGAGATCCCTGGCGAGTGCGTACCGCCCGCACAGCGCATGATTGTGCAAAAGTGTATAGAGAGTAAGAAGCCCGTGATCATCGCCACGCAGATGCTCCACACCATGATAGAAAACCCGCGCCCCACACGCGCCGAGATTAGCGACGTGGCAAACGCTATCTACCAACGCGTGGATGCCATCATGCTCAGCGGTGAAACGGCGAATGGGAAATACCCGATTGAGTCCGTGCGCACCATGGCTCGCATTGCCGAAGAGATCGAGCGCTATACACCTCAAGATCTCGACCAGAAGCTCCACCGCGTCTCAAACCCCCTCACAGAGACCTTGGCGCGTATGGCAGTCAGAGCCTGCGAACATCAACCCATTAAGGCAATAATCACAGACACTCTCACAGGACGCACCCCACGCTATCTTTCGGCATTCCGAGGAAAGATCCCCGTCTATGCCATCTGCTACCGAGAGTACGTTACCCGCGAGCTACAACTCTCCTACGGCGTCGAATCGATGTATATGGAGCGACAACCCTCGCGCGACGTCTTTATCTCCAATGCCCTGACCACCTTGTTACAACGAGGTGTCGTGCAGAAAGACGACTACATCCTTGTCCTAGCCGGGAGCTTTGGTTCGACCAACGGAGCTTCCTTTGTGGAAATCTGTCAAGTGAAAGGAATACTCGACGCGAATGTGTCTTAAGGCTTTAGATGGTCTCCATATCGGAGAGCTCGAGCTCCGCCGTACCACCCGCCCTATCGAATTGCTCGAAATCGTAAAGATTTACGAATCCTCCTTCCCTTTTGAAGAGCGCCGCTCTCTGGAAAGCATGTCCGAGGCACTCTCCTCGTCCTCGGTCTGTTTCTTCCGCATCTACCGCGCAGGCAATTGTATCGGGATGCTTCACTGTTGGTGCTTCTCTCACGTCGTTTACTGCGAGCACTTTGCCATCGCCCAAAACTTTCGCAACCAGCGCTATGGGCAAATGGTGCTGCGTACCCTGCTCGCAAATGCCCCGAAACCCCTACTTTTGGAAGTAGAACCTCCCACTGACGAACTGACAACGCGCCGCATCAATTTCTACGAACGCGAGGGGCTCTCGATCGTCAAAACAGACTATATGCAACCGCCCTACCATCCCTCCTTGCCCCCCCTACCCCTTTACCTCCTTTCCAACGAGCCGCAGCTTGCTCCTAAAGCAATTTCAGAGAGTGTATTAGAGCTTCTAGCACAAGTCTACCGCACCGAAGACCGAATGAAAAATTAGCTGCCCGCCAAGGAAAAAAGACCATGCCCAATTCACAACCCTTGGTGGAAATACGTGGCGTAACCAAACGCTACGAACAGCTGGAGGTGCTCCACGCGGTAGACTTAGATATCTCTCCCGCAGCCGTCACTACGATTGTTGGCGCCTCTGGGGCGGGAAAAACAACGTTATTACAGATACTCGGGACGATGCTCCGCCCCGACGCCGGAACGGTCTCTTTTGCGGGACAAAACGTCTTTTCGCTAAATGCGAAGCAGCTCGCACGTTTCCGCAACCAGTCTATCGGTTTCGTCTTTCAGTTTCACCACCTTTTGCCCGAATTCTCGGCGCTAGAAAATGTCTGCATCCCTGCGCTTATCCATGGGGTGCGTTTTCGCAACGTGCGCGAACGTGCTGCCGAATTACTAGACTTTCTCGGGCTCAGCGCACGCTTGCAGCACAAGCCACACCAACTCTCTGGTGGCGAACAGCAACGGGTGGCTGTCGCACGCGCCTTGATCAACGAGCCGCAACTCATCCTTGCCGACGAACCATCAGGGAATCTAGACACGGGCAACAAAGAGGAGCTCCATGGGCTCTTCTTCCGCCTCCGCGACGAGTTTCGCCAGTCGTTTGTGATTGTCACCCATGACCCTGACCTCGCCCGGCAGTCCGACCGCGTGGTGCGGATGGCCGACGGGCAAATCCTTGCATAGCTCCTTACATAACCGATGGCACGCGGACGCGACTATTTCCAATTTAAGCACTTTACTGTGCAGCAGACACGCGACGTCATGCGGGTGAATACCGACGGCGTATTGCTCGGCGCCTGGACTCCAGAGGTGGACGGACGCCGCATCTTAGAGATTGGCACAGGGACAGGGGTTATCGCCCTGCAACTCCTCCAACGGGGCGCGCGATGGGTAGATGCCATCGACATCGATGCCGAAGCCTGCCAGCAAGCGCAGGAAAACGCCACAGCGTCGCCCTTTGCTTCGCAAATCGAGGTATTTCACACCCCCTTTCAACTCTTTGCCGAAACGTGCGAAGCGCCCTACGAGCTCGTGGTGAGCAATCCGCCCTACTACGTCGATTCCCTCCCGTCGCCCAATGCGCGGCGTAACCAGATGCGGCATGCCCTCTCCTTACCCACCGAAGATCTCTTAGAGGGGTTAGAACTATGCCTAACCCCCACAGGACGTTTTGTCGCCATCTTTCCCCTTGCCGAGGGGAGCGCCTTCGTAGCACAAGCGGCAGGGGCAGGGCTCTACTGTAGCAGACAGGTAGCCGTAGCAGACAAACCACAAGGCGCGACCAAGCGGCTCTTGTGTGAGTTCCGACGCGAGCGCTGTACCCCCCTCGTCGAAGAGCTCTTTATTCACAATGCAGACGGAGAGTATTCCGCCGAGTATCGGACACTCACCTCCCCCTTCTACTTAGACTTTTAGCCTCCGTTCCGCGTTATTCTTGTACATTTGTGGAAGGAACGAGACGTGTGTGCGTAACCTACGCACACACCCCGTCGAAACCTCGTAAGTATACTGTGACATAAAAGGGGGTAGAAATACCTCGTAGGATATAAGCAACTAGATTTTTACCATTATGACAAACACGTGGAAAAGAGTATTAGTCACCCTCTCCTTCATCGGCTTGCTCAGCGGTGCATTTGCGCAAGCAGTCGTCCCCCTAGAAGTGGAAGAGGTAGAGGGCGGGCGTCTCGAGATACGCGAGACAGATGCCACCGTAGGAAATGGCGAGCCCCCAGCAAGCCTCGCTATAAAAGACCAGTTGACCAAACAAGGGAAATCGTACGAATTGAAGAAAGATCTCTTCTATGCGGTTGTTGTACGCCCGAACCCTGGGTTTGCAATCGAGAGTATCGTTTGGTCGAACACTCCTGAACGCCAAGAAGGACCGCGTGAGTTGAAGTTGCAGAATTATAAGACGGTGGAGGGGGTCTTTCTATACACATTCTCACTGATCGGCTTCACTGCAACGACCCCAGTAACCCAATCCAAGCTCACCCCAAAGTTCAAAAAGAGCGAGGTGGTAGTGAAAATCCAAGCGCCGAAGGTGGACGAAGGGACGATGAAAGTCCACTCCGTGGTAAGTGGCAGCGATCCGAAGGAACTGGCATCGGGGGACGTCGTAGGGCAGAACTCCTTTTTGCTCGTAGAGGTCATACCTGTCGACAAGAAGAAGCGCCCAGTGGTAACGAGTACCATAGAGAATAGTGAGAAGAAGGTGGCAATGCGTCCCGTACAAACACAAACCGGGGTTGTGTGGCAAGGACAGATTCAGGTGGGGGATAAGAACGTCTCCCTAAAAACGACCTTCGTACCCGACAACCTACGAGTGAACTTCACTGCTCCCACAGCGAAGAAAGGCGATCTTGTGGTAAAGGCAGGTGAAGAGAAGCTAAGTGGGTCAAAATCGATCCTTCGTAACACGAAACTCTCTTTCTCGGTAAAGAGCGCAGATCCCGCAAAAGAACCGCACTTGTTCTATCTCTTTGAAAAGGAAAAACTTGACGGCGCAGAGGGTGGCACAAACGAACGTCAAGAATTGACACTCACCAAACAGTCTGATGGCACCTATACGGGCGAGCTCGAACTGAAGTATGCTGTGACCATCACCGTTCGTTTCGGAGAGGATGAAACTGATACGCCCGTAGAAGAAGCGCAACTGGGGCGCGTATCCGTTTACCCGAATCCATTCGAAGGGCAGTTCTGCATCAGCGACGAGGCGGGACAAGCCGCACAATATCAGCTCTTCTCGCTACAAGGGCAGTTGCTTCAAGCAGGGCGCATCGAAGGGGCACAAACGAATGTAGAGACCGAGGAGCTCCCCTTGGGTATCTATCTTTTGCGCCTGAAGAGTGCAACCGGAGAGTGCAAAACGATCCGAGTCGTAAAGCGCTAATTTGCACAGTTGGGTAATATTGCTTAACTTGCGAAAAAGAATAGGCAATCTTGCCCATCACTTACTTAAAACGTTACGCCAATGGTTAAGGAATTGGATTCGTTGTTCTCTTCGAGTGCTAAGCGCATGCGCCGCTCGGCTATCCGTGAGTTGTTAAAGCTCGTTCAAAAGCCCGACATCATCTCCTTTGCAGGAGGATTGCCAGCTCCTGAAACCTTCCCCGTGGAAGAGATGAAGGAGATCGTCGTAAAGATGTTAGACGAAGAGGGACGCCAAGCCATGCAGTATGGCGCTACAGAGGGCGATCTGCGCTTGCGCGAGCTCCTCGTAGAGCGTTACCAAAAGCAGGGGCTTAAGCTCGGTCTTGATAACCTGATTATCACCACCGCTTCGCAACAGGCGCTGGACTTACTCCCCAAGATCTTCGTGGACAAGGGAGATACCATCATCTGCGGCTTGCCCTCTTACCTCGGCGCGCTCCAAGCCTTCGTAAACTACGGTGCTAGCCTCGTGGGAATACCGCTCGACGACAAGGGGATGCGCTCTGACCTTCTTGACGCTAAGCTCGCAGAACTGCAGAAGCAAGGCATACGCCCGAAATTTATCTACTGCATCCCCGACTTCCAGAACCCAGCAGGGATTACCATGCCCGAGGCGCGCCGGAAGGAGATCATCGCCGTAGCACAGAAGTACGACGTCTTGATCCTTGAGGACAGCCCCTACCGCGAGATCCGTTTCGCAGGCAAGGAGCAGCCAACGATTTACCAACTCGCCGACGAAGGACGTGTAGTCCTCCTAGGGACCTTCTCCAAGACCTTCGCTCCAGGGTTCCGTATCGGCTGGGTCGTAGCAGACACGCAGATTATCGACAAGATCGTCATGGCAAAGCAGGCGACCGACCTCTGTACGCCTCCCTTTGTACAGAAGATCGCAGCACGCTATATCGAGGCAGGTCTCTTTGACAAGAACCTCGTGGGCATCATCGAGAACTACCGCGAGAAGCGCCAGATCATGATCGACTCCTTTAAGAAGTATATGCCCGAGGGGGTAACGTGGACAGAACCCGAAGGGGGGCTTTTCCTCTTCTTGACCCTCCCCGAGTATATGGATGCAGAAGAGCTCTTTAAGATCGCTATCGAAGAGAAGGTGGCGTTCGTGCTCGGTACGACCTTCTTCTGCGACGGAACGGGTAAGAATACCCTTCGTTGCAACTTCTCTTACATGTCTAAAGAGAAGAATGAAGAGGGAGTTAAGCGTCTTGCCAATGCGATCAAGAAGCTTATGAAGTAGCCCTTTAAGGGAAAACAGTCCCCAAAAATGATAGGCGGCGTAGCTCTGGAATGGGCTACGCCGTTTTTATGTAAAAGCAAGAGAAGAAGCTTGTGTAAATGCGAGGGAAAGGAAATACTGATTAGCGAACGAACTGGCGGCGCGGTGAGGAGGTGTGTCAAAATACAACACCACTTTTCGCATGCTGCGGCGCTAAGGGCGCGCCGCCCGTGGTTGAGGAGAGGCTAAGGGCACGCCGTTCTTAGGATCGCCTTTATTGCTAAACCGCTGTTTCTCAGTTTTTTGTAGGGGTGTAGCGTGCTACACCCGCAACTCGCGGCAACGCCCGCGCCCTAGTGATTTGCCTTTACCGCACATTGCGCCCACTGGGCCGTCCGCCCTTAGGACCGCAGCATGCTACGCCCTCTCGCCCGCAGGGCGAGGTATATTCCCAACCCCTCCCTGTTGCGCCGCAGCCCATACAAAAGACTGGGAGAATCGTATTTTGACACACCTTCGTTACTCCGCATAACGCGGTTGCTGATCTTTGTTGGGCAGCTCTACGGTGAGCTCAAGGTCGGTGTTTTCTTCCATTGGTTCGCTTTCTCGGAGGGTGTAGCTTCGCGAGACGGTGTAGTCGCCACTGAGTCGTGCGATACGCTGCTGTACATCCTTCGCCTCTGCAAGTATCGTTTTACAGCTGAAGGCTTCAAGTTGGTTTGCTCTGTTACCCAAACGTTCGTTGCATACGCGAATCGTTGCATCTAAGTAATCGAGTTGCATTTGACGCGTCTGGCGAAGAATAAGGCAACTATCAACAAACGAGACCTCAAACATCGGGAGTAGTGGGAATGTCCCATGTGCGATGTAGAGCATATTACCGCGCACCGCCCATCGTCCTTCTTGTTTGTTACCAGGTATGTATACTCCCCGCTCTTGCACGAAGGGGTAGTAGCTCACCTGTCCGTTACGTTGAAAGGAGTAGATAATGCATGACTTCGTATCTGTGGGTAAGAGTAACATATTTCGTGCATACTCTTCAACAGAGATCCCTTCTACCTCTGGTAGGCGTTGTGCCACCCAAACCCCCGGGAGCTGCTTCTCATACTGCGACGCCTGTTCCGCTTTGTAGCCACAGCCGACCATCAAAAAGCTGAAGCTTGCAAGCAGTAACGGACGAACAAGATTAGTGCGTTTCATCATTTTGTTAGAGTTGTCTCTAACCTCGCCGATGTCGCGACTCAGTTGAGAGGATCACCACTGTATCCCTTAAACGGTTGTCGACGGGAATAGTTTCTCCAGACGCGCAGTCCTTCGCACCTCATAGAGCCCTACCTACAAACAGATTCGCTACCTTTGAGGCAGAAATAATGGAAAGGCGACAGATGCGCAGTGGAGAAATTTCGGTCGTAATCAATACCCTCAATGCAGAGCAGCACCTTGAGCGTGTGCTCCGTTCGGTAAAAAATTTTGACCAAATCGTAATTTGCGACATGGGAAGCACGGATAGGACTCTTTCATTGGCATCTCGTTTTGGTTGTAAGGTCGTTTCACACCCTCCCGCGGGCTTCGTCGAGCCTGCACGCAATTTTGCCATTCAGAGTGCAGACTGTGAGTGGGTGCTTGTGGTCGACGCCGACGAGCTTGTTACCCCAGCCTTGGCAGCTTACCTGCGTGCGCACGTTGCGAAACCGAGATCTGAGGATGGGGTGCGCATCCCGCGCAAGAACTACTTTCTTGGACAATGGATGCGTAACGACTACCCCGACTATACGTGCCGTTTCTTTCGTCGCGATCGGGTCTACTGGCCGCCCTACATTCACCACCAACCCGAGATTCAGGGGTCTATACTGACCATCCCTTCGGGGCATACGGAGCTAGCCTTCATCCACCTTATCAATCCATCGGTAAGTGTGCGCCTGCAAAAGATAGACCAGTATACTGACAAGGAACTTGAACGACGGAAGGAGCAGCGCGTCTCGTGGTTTAAGCTTCTTTTTGCACCATGGGTGCGCTTCGTCAAAGCCTATTGGTTAAAGGGAGGGTTTCGTGAGGGACGCGCTGGCTATATCCATGCGCAACTCCAAGGCATCTATAAGTTTACGACCCTTGCTAAGCTCTATGAGACACAACATCGCGGCGCAAACGACCCCGATCTACAAGCCTTCTCAAACGAGGAGGCTTCTTCAAACCAATAGAATATGCAAGAGAATCTTTACGTGGTGATTATGGCTGGCGGGGGCGGGCTGCGTCTGTGGCCTGCCAGTACGCGCCGCGCGCCAAAGCAGTTCCTCGACCTTTTGGGAGTGGGACGTACGCTCCTGCAAAGTACCTTCGATAGGGCGGTACGTTTTACCGAACCTGCGCGGGTCTTGGTCGTTACTGCGGCGGAATATGTCCCCCTTGTTCATGAGCAGCTCCCTGAGATCCCACAAGAGAACATCTTAGGCGAACCGCGGAAATGTAACACTGCGCCGTGTCTTGCTTTGGCGGCAATGTGGATAGTGCGCCGTGCGCCAGAACGTGCGAAAGCAGCGACGATGCTCGTCCTTTCGAGCGACCATCACATCCCCGACCACGAGCCTTTTGCACAGAGCGTGGCGGCGGCTTTAGCACACACCTCCACCCACCCCGAGGCGCTCATCACCTTTGGTTTGAAACCCCTGCGCCCAGAAACGGGGTATGGGTATATTCACGCGGCGGCGGGCGAGGCGCCGGTCGCCCAAGTACTCTCTTTCAAAGAAAAACCAGATTTTGAGACGGCACAAGCCTATTGTCAGGATGGGGTGCACTTCTGGAATAGCGGCATCTTTGTTTGGCGCGTGGGGGCGCTTTTATCTGCCCTCGAACGCTTCTTACCACAAGTGGTAACGGCACTATCTCCTTTGCAAAAAAGCCTCTCGTGGACGGAAGATCTAGGCGCGGCGTATGCCGCCTGTCCCGAAATATCGATAGACCATGGCATCTTAGAACGCTCGGCAGAGGTTTACGTCGTACGTTCGGACTTTGCGTGGTCAGATCTCGGGTCGTGGCGTTCTATTGCCCAATATATGCCGCACGATGCGGCGGGGAATGCGCGGCAGGGCACAGTATTCGTTCAAGATTCACACCACAACATCCTTCACACTCCAGAGGGGCGTCTGGTGGCAACCATTGGGCTAGAGGGTTACGTCGTAGCGTGGCACGGCGATTCGCTGCTGATTTGCCCTGCCGAACGCGAGCAGGAGATCCGCCAACTGGTTAAGGGGCTGGAAGAGGCTGCCCCAGAGCATGTATAGTTAAACATCGAGTAATGCAGATTACCGCCGACATGGTAGCAGCCCTCGATCAGCGTGTTGTTGCGCTGGGGAGGCATCTTTGACATCGAAGGGAAACGAACCGCATACGCCGCCGAGCACGAATTGACGCTCGCACAAGGCTTTTGGGACGATAGTGAGGCTGCGGAGAAGCAGCTTCGCAAGGTAGCGCAGATCGACAGCTGGATACAGCACTTCGGTCGTGTGCACAAGAGTACGGAAGACCTCGCCGTCTTGTACGACTTTTACAAGTCGGGGGACGTCTCTGAGGAGGAAATCGAGCACGCGTATAACGAGACGCTCGCCGCCATTGAGGAGCTGGAGCTCCGCCAGATGTTAGGGAAGCCAGAAGATGCCCTCGGGGCGATTCTCAAGATAAACTCTGGGGCGGGAGGCACGGAGAGTATGGACTGGGCGATGATGCTCATGCGCATGTACGAACACTGGGCAGAGCACAACGGCTATACCTACAAGATAGCAGACCTACAAGAGGGCGAAGAGGCGGGGATAAAGTCCGCCACGCTCGAGATCGTGGGCGAGATGGCCTACGGCTATCTCAAGGGCGAGAATGGCGTACACCGCTTGGTACGTATTTCGCCCTTTGACTCTAATGCGCGGCGTCATACCTCCTTCGCGTCGGTCTTTGTAGCACCCGCGGTAGATGACAACATAGAGATTGTGGTCAACCCCTCCGAGATCAAGTGGGACACCTACCGCTCGTCAGGAGCAGGGGGGCAGAATGTCAACAAGGTTGAGACGGGCGTGCGGCTCTATCATATCCCGACGGGGATCGTAATTGAGAATACCGAAACGCGTTCGCAGCTTCAGAATCGAGAAAATGCGATGCGGATCTTAAAGTCGCATCTCTACGAATTAGAGTTGCGAAAGCGCGAGGAAGAGAAACGAAAAATAGAGGGGTCAAAGAAAAAGATCGAATGGGGAAGCCAGATTCGTAACTACGTTATGCAGCCCTATCGATTGGTGAAAGACCTCCGTACGAACTACGAGACCTCTGATGTGCAAGGCGTTCTAGATGGGGGGCTCGAGCCCTTTATCAAAGAGTATTTGCTACAGGGCGACTAACTTGTCTATCGCTCGTTTGTCTATTTGGTTTTATTTTTTGAACTTTGCCGCAGTTAAACAGGTCAAAGGGAAGGTTTCCTTTGACGAAAAACATTGAAGGACATGGACGTACAACAGATTTTGGCTGATTTGCAGAAGAGGCACCCAGGCGAGCCCCAGTTCTTACAAGCAGTAACTGAGGTCTTGGAATCGGTGAAAGACGTGTACAATGA
>CAJPTV010000067.1 GCA_905373665.1 Bacteroidia bacterium | reverse complement strand
GAGCCAGTTCCCTATAACACCCTTCCTCCAGCAGCCTATTCCCCCCCCTCCCCCCATTAACCCAGCGAAGCAAGGTTAGTAGACGAACGCTTAACAATAGAGAAAAGAGAATGTGGAGCTATTTACTCATCGCCGCCCTGTGGATGTTGCCACAGGTAAACCCGATACAAAAGATGGAAGAGGGAAAAAAGAACCGAATCGAACACCTCACCCCCCTACAGCGCGACGTCACACAGAACGGCGCTACGGAACGTCCGTTTACGGGCGAATATTACCGCCATTTCGAGAAGGGCACCTATCACTGCGTCGTCTGTGGCGCACTACTCTTTACCTCCGAGGCGAAGTTTGATTCGCCGTGCGGATGGCCTAGCTTTGATGCGCCTGCGGAGAAACAGAACGTCATTTTCCTCAAAGATGCCTCGTTGCGCGAACTACGCATCGAAGTACGGTGTGCCAGCTGTAACGCTCACTTAGGGCATATATTCCCCGACGGACCTACCGCCACGGGCAATCGCTATTGTATCAATTCGGCAGCACTCGTCTTTAAGAAGCAGGAGTAGCGCGACAGAGGATGCCAAGACGTTGGCGCGGTGGGGCAGAGTACCGCGAGATGGTCGTGCTGGCTGTCCCCCTCCTCGTGGGGCAGTTGGGACAAGTCGTGCTCAGCTTTGCAGACAGCGCGATGGTCGGCAACTATGGCGTCGCGGACTTGGCTGCGGCGTCCTTCTGCGTAAACCTTTTTAACCTCCCGCTCATCTTCTTGATGGGCTATAGCTATGGGCTACTCCCCGCCCTAGGGCGTGCCTTTCGCGACCTTGGGGGAATGCGGAGCGTGGTTGCGAAAGGGGGACGCAATATGCTCTGGGTGAGCGGCTGTGTGATGCTGGTGATGGGCGTCCCCCTCCTCTTTCTAGAGGCTTTTCACCAACCCCCAGAGTTACACGAGCGCATCGTCTCCTACTACCTGTTGATGCTGGTCTCATTGCCTGCCGTGGGGCTGTTTAACGTGCTAAAACAGTTCTTTGACGTACGCGGCAAGACGTGGATAGCCATGACCGTGCTCGTCGGGGCAAACGGGCTGAATATCTTAGGCAACTGGCTTCTCATCTTTGGAAAACTAGGCTTCCCCGAGTGGGGACTCTTTGGGGCAGGCGTCAGCACCCTCGTGGCGCGGATACTGGAGGCAGGGGTATTGGGCGTACTCTACCTTCGGTGGCGAAGCCTCCATCGCCCCCCTAAGCCTTTTCCCACTTATCTTGGGCGTTGGGAGCTCTTGCGAAACGGTAGTGGCATGGGGATGCAGCTCGGTTTGGAGACGGCGATGTTTAGCCTCAGCGTCATCTTTGTGGGGTGGTTAGGCAATGAGGCGCTCGCGGCGCACCACATTGCTGTGACGGTGCAGACGCTCGGTTTTATGACCTATTACGGGCTGGGTGGGGCGGTCTCCATCCGCGTGAGTCGTGCTATAGGGCAAGGGCAACCCAAACGTGCACGTCTGACGTCTGCGGTCGGTTTACGCCTGATGTGGGGCTGTGCGGCGGTAATTGCTGCCCTCATGGGCTATTTTCGTGAGTCGATTGCTGCCCTCTTTACCACAGAGCCTGCAGTAGCCGCATTGGCGGGAACTTTACTGTTGGTGGGAATTGCCTACCAGCCAGCGGATGCCCTTCAAGTATGCTATTCCAATGCCTTGCGGGGCGTGGGGGATGCGCGGGGGTTAGCGCTCATCGCTTTTGTAGCCTACTTCTTGCTAGGGTTACCCTTGGCGTTCCTCTTGAGTACACACTTCACGCTCGGCGCACTCGGCGTATGGTTAGGCTACCCCATCGGCTTACTAGGGGCTGGCCTCGCATACGCATGGCGCTTCTATCGGGTTTTGAGAAAAGGGTAGACTTGATTTACGACGATGTGTGTATCTTGCACGAGGAAACATCCTCCTCTTTGGGAGGATCGGTAACGCCGTCCCCGTGGAACTGGCCTATCATCTCGCCTGCGCCATCCGTTCCGCACTATCTTAACCTAATTTCGCCCCCCCACGAATGACAACGGCTGTAGTAATACTCAATTGGAATGGCGCGGCACTCCTGCGGGAGTTTTTGCCGAGCGTGGTCAACGCAGTACAGGCAAGCGAAGCAGTGCTCGTGGTGGCCGACAATGGGTCGACGGACGACTCGCTTACCCTCCTCGCCACCGAGTTCCCTTCCGTAACGGTGTGTCCCCTAGATCAGAATTATGGCTTTGCCGAAGGGTATAACCGAGCCCTTGCTTGGGTGCGCGATACGCTGGGGTGTGAAGTATACGTCCTCTTAAATAGCGACGTTTTTACTCCAGAAGGCTTTTTAAGCCCTCTTCTGCGCCGTTTAGAGACTGATCAGGTATGTGGGGTTGTTTGCCCCAAACTTCGCGCTTATAAAGAGCCTTCTCGCTTTGAATATGCTGGGGCGGCAGGGGGACGCCTCTCTGCCCTCGGCTATCCGTACTGTCGTGGGCGTGTGCTACACCGTACGGAGGTCGATCATGGGCAGTATGATACGCCCGCACAAGTGGATTGGGCGACGGGGGCATGTCTGGCGATCCGTGCTGCGTTATACTGGGAAATGGGGGGCTTCGAGGGACGTTTCTTTGCCCATATGGAGGAAATCGACCTCTGTTGGCGGATACGCCGCGCGGGCTATACGATCTACTGCGAACCCTCCTCGGTAGTCTATCATCTTGGCGGAGGCTCGCTCTCTAACCAGTCGCCGCGGAAGGTTTACCTCAACTTTCGGAACAATCGGCTGATGTTGCGGCGCAATCTTCCCCCGGGCTTGCGGAAGTTTTTAATCCTTTCCCTACGCTTTTGGCTTGATGGGGCAGTCGCTGCTCTCTATTTATGCACTGGTCGTTGGCGCTTTTTCAAGGCCGTGCTTGCGGCACATCGTGACTATTGGAGGATGCGTGCATCGTTTGCGCCATGCGGACGAGAGGGGGCTTAGAAAGATCTCAGATAGCCTGAGCTATTGCTTATTTTCTAGCCGCTGTATCCACTCCCTAAAGTGCTTACAACGCTCTTTGAGCTTCCCTATCCCAATCTTATTCACAACATCTACTCCGACAGAGCATTTGTCATACTCTGGAATAAGAGCGAGAATCCGCTTCGACGGAGCTTGCTCAGTGTTTATCAACTCCGCATTCTTTTTCTCTTCCAACAAAGCGACGAGTTGGTCAACAGCTCTCTGATGTTCAAAATATTCAAGTAATAAAGCCTCAGGATCGGATAAGATTAGCGTTTCAAACTCATGCAATTGGATGTAGGGAATAAAACGCTCGTCACCGATATCGTCCCTGAAAGCCTCTTCCAAAAGTTGAACTCGCTCGTATGGGGGACACTTCTTCGCCTCTTCAAATTTTGGGAAGTTCGTGGGCAAAGCATATAAATCAAACATGGTTGTAAAACGAGCATCGGCATTAGAGTCTTCTTTCAACCATTGAAGGATATCTCTTTTGGCTTTCTCGTAATTAGACAAGCCGCCCCGATATTCTTTCTTCTTATCTCGACTTGTCAATACACACCGCACAGAGGTTGAAATATTAAACTCCGCCAAGTACTCCGATAGTGTATGTTTGACAAAACTTTCTTCTGTTTGCCCCTCGGCTGTCACATTGAGTCTTATAAATGTGTTCATGGACGCCCTCCGATTACATTCTTTTCCCACAACTCGCTCAGACTATATCGTTCTAACCATTGTGCAAGTGCTGCTGCATCGAGGCGCCGATACACGCTGCACTTCTCCTTTTCATCTCTTTCGACCACCACTATGTTCTCGGGGTCAAATTCGTCCACAAAGCGCGTAGATTGCGTCGCTAAAAGTACCTGGCTGTGTTGACTAGCTGCGCGGATCAGCCCAGCTAGAATAGAGATAGCGGCAGGATGCAGCCCCAGCTCTGGCTCGTCTAAAACGATGACCTTTGGAAGCATTTTGGGTGGTTGCAATAACAATGTGGCTAAGGCCATAAAGCGCAATGACCCGTCGGAGATCTGATGTGAACCGAAGAGGTATTCGGAGCCTAATTCGCACCAATTGATGATGATCTTATTCTCATTTCTAAGCGACGGCTGTAAGACAAAATCGTGAAACTGTGGCATCGCCATCCGCACATAACGAACAATGCGTTGATAATAGGGTCTAGTCTCTTCTTTCTGCTGCAGCGCACATAAAAAAGCTGCAAGATTACCCCCATCACTTTTCAAAAATCTATAGTCTTCGATGTTACCGCTGTTTCGGATTTTTGCCTCCTTAGACGTATCATGGAATTGAAAAACACGACACCATTTCAAGAGCGAGCTAATCACGGCGGCGGTTTTATCAGACTCTCCTTTCTCGGTTAGTCTAGATTCTTTTGAACCTGGGTCTAATTGAACAACGTAGGGTGTATCACTGTCGCGTTTTTGCCAAACGAAGGACTCTTCGGTAAAAATTAGCGTATCGCCAGCCGCATGCGAAAGAGCGAAATGGTACGTATCCTCAGAATCAGCATTGGAGAAAGTAAGGCTTGCCCTTAGACGCGGTGTCCTTTTTGAACCATAGTAGAGCAACGAGTCTGCGAACCCACTCTCGCCGATATAGATCTGCAAAGCCCCTGTCATCATATAGTTCAACATCTTGAAAAAGGAAATGAGGTTACTTTTCCCCGCCCCATTAGCTCCTAACAGGACGGTAATATCACCGAGCGGGATATCTTGCCCCTCCCCATTTACCGACTTAAACCCCTCTAGGTGAATGTTCGTAAGCTTGAGTCTTTCGTTCTGTTCCATTCTTGCTAATATCGTTATCGAAAGTAATCGACTACCACCTACAAATGTATAAGATTCCACATAATAGCCTCCCCTCCCCCATCTTGACGAAGAGGGCATTTTCCGTCGCGATTACTTTTTTGGAAAAACCGTAACTTTGCCCTGATCTTGTAGCGAGGCTATGAGAGTGTGAGCGACGTAAGCTTTTAATAAACTATATGAAATGCAGATTGCAGAACCCATTTTTTGGCTAGTGCCCGTGTCTTCGGTACTAGCCTTATTTTTTGCGTGGCTCTTCTTTCGAGGCATGATGCGTGCCTCGGAGGGGACTGAGCGCATGAAAGAGATAGCGGAATATGTACGCCGCGGTGCGATGTCGTACCTGCGCCAGCAGTACAAGATCGTGCTGATAGCATTCGTCGTCTTGGCTATCTTCTTTACCATCTTGGCGTATGGCTTCCACGTGCAGAACGAGTGGGTGCCGTTTGCCTTCCTGACGGGGGGGGCTTTTTCGGCTCTCGCAGGTTACATCGGGATGCGCACCGCAACCTACGCCTCGGCGCGTACTGCCAACGCAGCTCGTAACTCGCTCAATCAGGGGCTCAAGGTTGCGTTCCGCTCAGGCGCGGTGATGGGGCTCGTGGTGGTCGGACTCGGACTGCTCGATATCTCCATCTGGTACGTCGTCCTCAACCACTTTATGGAAGGGGCTACCGCCTCCGATAAGCTTATCGCTATCACCACGACCATGCTTACCTTTGGGATGGGCGCATCCACCCAAGCCCTCTTTGCACGCGTGGGCGGGGGGATTTACACCAAAGCCGCTGACGTCGGAGCTGACTTGGTAGGGAAGGTTGAAGCGGGCATCCCCGAAGATGACCCCCGCAACCCCGCCACCATTGCCGACAACGTGGGCGATAACGTGGGCGACGTCGCTGGGATGGGCGCTGACCTCTATGAAAGCTATTGCGGCTCCATCTTAGCGACCGCAGCACTCGGGGCCTCGGCTTTCGCTGCCAACGAAACAATGCAGTTTAAGGCAGTGATAGCGCCGATGATTATCGCTGCGGTGGGGATTATCCTCTCCATCATCGGGATCTTCACCGTGCGCACCAAAGAGAACGCGACCATGCGCCAACTGCTCGGTTCGCTGAACTTTGGGATTAACCTGAGCGCCATCCTCATTGTCGTGGCTACGTTCGTGATTCTCTATGCGCTCGGACTAGAAGGATGGTTGAACATCTCGTGTTCGGTCGTTGTGGGCTTGTTGGTGGGGATTGTCATTGGTAAGTCGACCGAATACTACACCTCCCACTCCTACAAGCCTACGCAGCGCGTGAGCGAAAGTGCACAGATGGGGCACGCTACGGTGATTATCTCTGGTACGGGCTTGGGGATGATTTCGACCGCCATCCCAGTGATTGCGGTCGTGGTGGGGATTACCTTCTCCTACCTCTTTGCCTCGGGCTTTAACTTCTCCAATTTCGGTATGGGGCTCTACGGTATCGGTATTGCAGCCGTGGGGATGCTCTCCACACTGGGGATTACCTTGGCAACTGACGCCTACGGTCCGATAGCGGACAACGCTGGGGGTAACGCCGAGATGTCTGGGCTCGAGCCCGAGGTGCGTAAGCGTACCGACTCGCTCGATGCGCTCGGTAATACGACCGCTGCAACGGGTAAGGGCTTTGCTATTGGCTCGGCAGCCTTGACGGCGCTGGCGCTCCTCGCTTCCTATATCGAGGAAATCAAGATTGGGATGATTCGTCTCATCGAGAACGGTTCGTCTATCACCACCCTGCGCGAAGGGCTTAGCGTAGACCTCGAAGCGGTAAAGAACGCCACCATCCCCACCTTCATGGATTGGTTTGCTGTGAACCTGATGAACTACAAGGTGCTCGTCGGGGTCTTTATTGGTGCGATGCTCGCTTTCCTTTTCACGGGTTTAACCATGAATGCGGTAGGACGTGCTGCTCAGAAGATGGTCGAGGAGGTACGCCGTCAGTTCCACGAAATCAAGGGCATTTTGGAAGGTAAGGGTACGCCTGACTACGTACGTTGCGTACAGATCTCCACAGGTGCTGCACAGCGTGAAATGGTGTTCCCCTCTGCGTTGGCTATCCTAGTGCCTATTATCACGGGGATTGTCTTTGGAGTAGCGGGCGTGATGGGCTTGCTGATTGGTGGCTTAGGTGCTGGCTTTGTGCTAGCAGTCTTTATGGCAAATGCGGGTGGCGCATGGGACAATGCGAAGAAGTATATCGAGGAAGGTCATTTCGGCGGCAAGGGTAGCGATGCGCACAAGGCTTCGGTGACGGGCGACACGGTCGGTGACCCCTTCAAGGATACCTCGGGGCCGAGCCTAAACATCTTGATTAAGCTCATGAGTATGGTCTCTATCGTTATGGCTGGGCTCACGGTAGCCTTTAGTGTGCTGTAGAGCGCTCTGCTGTCGCAAGACAAGTCTTTGTAAGTAAAAAGACGTTCTCGTTTGAGGACGTCTTTTTTTGTACACGAACGGCATTTCCTGTTTGACAATCCTCGCTTTTTCGTACATTTGCTATGTCGACTTAACAAATGAAGACCATGAGAAATATTTTGCATTACGGATTGTGTTTACTGTGTATCGTGCTCTTCGCACCCATAGCTTGGGGGCAGGGAGGCACACTAACTCTGACTCTTAACGAGCAGATGAAGGAGTCGTTTACCCTCAATGGTAGCGGTGTAGATTTGACGCATCTCACCGCGGGGAAGGCAGTCTATTTTAGTTGGAAAAAGGATATTAAAAAGCCAGCGAATCATTACGTAGACATCAGAATAACAGAAGGGGATGCTAAGGTAGAGATTTGGCATAGAGGTTGGAGCGATGAGGGGTACAAGGTAACGATGGGAACTCAAAACGCCACGCTGTCAATGGCATGGAAGGAGTATCGTAAAGCCTCTTATGTTTTGGAAAAAGATCTCAATGTGCGTGTAATACTGAGCTCAGATGGTGAATCTTATTCTCCTCCAGATAATAGAGTCCTTTATGGGATAAAGCCAGGAGAGAAAGTGTTTCTCAGGCTAGATAAGACGTCATACGACCCGTATGAAAAAAATGAAGAGAAGCACTTTATCATTGAATGTAATGTGACGATAAAGGAAGAGCAAAAGGAGCATTACGAGTATGCTCGTTACTCGTTTATCATGGGCGAGGAGGACGTCACCCTTACCATCAAAGAGAAGCCTACATATAAGCTTGTGAAAAATTTTGAAGAAGGAATAGACTTAGAAGCATATGGGTTTAACGACGGAAAGTTCTATCCAGGAGACGTGCTTACATTTTTTCCAAAGTTATCGTGGAGAGCTCTTCTCAAGTTTTCCGTAAAAGGTAATGCGACGCTGACAACGCTAGATGTAAATAAATATCAGCTCTCGTTCTCAAGTGAGCCTGTTACCCCAGAGAATAAAGAGGTTACCCTGTACGGACGCTATGTCAAGCAGCGTTTGTTTATCAAGGACTTGGAGGGTAAAGATCTCAATGTCGAATACTATAGCTGGGGGACGCTCCGCAGCGGGGATTCTATTCCCGTGAATAAACAGATTGAGATAAGGGACATAGAGGCTGGCTATCTCTATTCTGATGAGGTTGAGGTGGAGAGAGTAGATAGAGATCCCTCTATGTATCCTTTCTATAGGCTCACGATGCCCAATAAGGAGGTTACGCTTCGTCTCAAACCTTACCGCAAGCTTGTGATAGACGAGGAGAGTAGGCAACGTATCAGGGATCTATCGCCATCTGATGTAACGCACCTGAAACCGAATGATAAAGTAAGCTTCTCCGTATCGGAGTCGTACGATGGGATTACGACAGTACAACTGGATGGTAAGGAAATACAGCCCGTAGAAGTGGGGTATTGGAGAAAATATGAAATCGTAATGCCCGATGCCGATGCTACGCTTACGGTCGTGCATAAGGAAAAGCACCACATCGATGTGGAGAATCGGATGGAGCAGCTTACTTATAAGCTCAGTAAGCCGTTGGAGGAGATCTGTGATGGCGACGAGGTGCTGCTAACAGTAGAGAACCCTCAAGGAGTGGGGATTATTGTAGAGTGGGAACATGGAGCTGAAATCACAGCACAGAAACCCAATCAAGAATACAAGCTGCTTATCACCAAAGAAACACCCTACCGTCTGATTATCCGGAGGCGTCCAGTCTATCACACCCTCACCCTAGTGAATCCTCACAAGTTAGATATAGGCATTTGGGGCTATCTGTCAGAATCGCATATTTACCAGCAGATAAAAGATCTTACTAAGTGTGACGAGGGGCAGACGTACCAACTGTCGACTCCTGGTGATTTTTATTTCCGAGAAAATGAGCTAGAAGTCTCGCGCTCAGATGGAGGAGAGCTCTCTTTTAGCAATGGCGGGGGATATGCATTTGTTATGCCAAAGAGCGATCTCACGATTACGATAAAGGCTAAAATCAATGTCTATCTACTTAAAAAGCGCCTAGATGTCTGGGTGGGGCACTATGACCAATTGCATGGTCGGGTCTTTCCTGGAGGAATATCAGATCATTCGATTCGTTGGGAGTCGCTCGATGAGCAGATCGCTACAGTAGATAAGGAGGGGGTCGTGTTCGGGGTAAAGCCGGGTAAGACGCAAGTGAAGGCTATCTCTGTGCTTGATGAAACGTGCTTCGCTCTGTGTGATGTCTATGTAGACGAGGAGCAGACATTGAAAGCTGTGCAATTTACCAAGAAGAAGATACAGATGGAGATTGGCGCAACGCGCGCCTTGCAGGTCACCTTCATCCCCGAGGTCTATCCAGAGCGGGGGCTGAGATTCTCAGTCAAAGACCCATTTATCGCCACGGTAACAGAGAAAGGAGTTGTGCAAGCCCTGAGAAATGGGACGACTGAGGTTACGGTAGTAAGTACTGTAGATGAAAAGATAAAGGACGTGTGTACGGTTACCGTAGGCGAGGCGATTAGCTTACAGTCGATTGCCTTCAAACAGAAAAAGCTATCGTTAACCCTAGGCGAGACGGTCAAAGACCTTGTAACCTTCACTCCAGAGAATGCAACCACAGACCCGACCCTCGAGTGGCGGATAGAAGACCCTGCAGTCGTTTCTGTCGATGACCTCGGGAGGCTTACTGCAGAAAAGGTCGGCTCAACGAAGGTATATGCAACAAGCAAAGCAATAAACCAGACAATCTCACTAGATGTTGAGGTCGTAAATAAGGTTTCTGTGTCGGGACTAACACTCTCGAAGAGCAATTTGCTACTGAGTGTCAACGAAAAGCATACACTAAGTGTCTCGATAGTGCCAGATAACGCGACCGAAAAGGGGGTGCTCTGGAGTAGTTCAGATGACGCAATCGCCACGGTAACGGAAAATGGCGAGGTGACAGCAAAGAAGGTGGGTGAGTGTACCATTACGGTTAAAAGCAAGGAAAAGGGGAGTGATCTCAAGAAGACGTGTCTTGTCAGAGTCGATGCTACTGTGATAAAGGTGTTGGCTATTGCCGTTGCGCCAAAGAGTAAGACGCTTAAGGTGGGCGAATCCTTTACTTTATCTGCTGTTGTAGCGCCTAATAATGCTTCAGAACAGGGCGTAACATGGAGTAGCAGTAACGAGGAGGTAGCTACCATATCCCAGACGGGCGAACTTACAGCGAAGGCGATCGGTAATGTCACGATCGTTGCAAAGAGTAAGGAGGTGGGAAGCTCCGTAGAAGGGAAGTGTGAGGTGAGCATAGAAGCGGCTACAACCGAAGCCGTACAAGACGCCCTATTAGCCTCCCTCTCTGTAGCCCCCAACCCCTTTACCTCGCAGCTGCGTCTCGAGAATCCAGAGGGCGTTGCGGCGCATTATGAGCTAGTCAATGCCTCGGGGCTCGTGCTGCGTTCTGGGGCATTCTCTGCCACGGAGCTCTTTATCGATACCGAAGCGCTCCCCGCAGGGCTCTATTTTGTGCGTATAGAGGCGCAAAATGGCGCGAAGAAGATAGTAAGGGTAGTCAAACATTAGTCTTGTCTTTATCGAACGTAAAAAGCCCGTTTCTCTAAGAAGCGGGCTTTTTTGTGCTAAGGGCGCTTATGCCTAATGGCGATACTTTCCCTCCCCCTTAACCCCTCCTACTCGCTTCTCTCGTCCTTGCTCCTCCTAATAACGCTGCTCCCCCCTCTCCTCCTTCACTACGGGTCTCCGCTCTAAGGTTCGCCTCCCCACACCCTCGCCCCTCCTTCACCACGGGCCGTCCGCCCTTAGGACCCCGTCCGGCGTGAGGACTTTTCGTATCTTTCGGAAGAATAGACGATAAGAGAATGGCTGCAAAACGAGAAATGCCCGTGGGCGAACAGAGCTTTCAAAATCTGCGTAACGATGGTTGTGTTTACGTGGATAAAACCCCGTATATCTACAAGATCATAACACAAGGAAGAGTCTACTTCCTCAGCCGTCCGCGACGCTTTGGTAAGAGTTTGCTCCTTTCCACCATCGAAGCCTATTTCCTCGGAGAAAAAGAACTTTTTAAGGGTCTCTATCTAGAACACGCCGAACTCGAACTCGCTGCAGAGGAAGGACGCGAGGCGTGGCAAGAGTATCCTGTGCTTTACCTCGACCTGAGCGACAACAACAACAAGATCCCTGGGACGCTCGAAATCAATCTGAATGACCAATTAGCAGGCTGGGAAAAACTTTACGGCACAGAACCCTCGGAACAAGATTTCGCGACGCGCTTTCGTGGGATTATCCGCCGTGCCTGTGAACAGAAGGGGCGACAAGTGGTGCTCCTCATCGACGAATATGATAAGCCCCTGCTCGATACTCTAGGCATCCCAGACCTTCACTCAAAAATCAAAGATACCCTCCATGGTTTCTATTCCGTCATAAAGGGAAGTAGCAAATACCTTCGCTTTGTCTTCTTTACGGGGGTTACACGCTTTGCGAAAATGGGGCTTTTTAGCGGTCTCAACAACCTGAAAGACCTTAGTATGATTGCCGACATGGCTGGGCTTTGCGGTATCACAGAAGAAGAACTGTTAGCGAACTTTGCCCCCGAAATTGAAGCGCTCGCTACCAAACTAAAGCTCTCACGTGAGGAAACCCTTGCCAAGCTAAAAAAGCACTACGACGGTTATCTCTTTACAGAAGACAGCGACCTACACGTTTACAATCCCTTCAGCTTACTCAATGTCTTCCAAGACAAAAAACTAAACGATTACTGGTACGCCACCGGCACGCCTACCTTCCTCGTAGAGAAGCTCAAACGTGAGCGGCACTACTTCCCCAACTTTGAAAAGGGCATACCCGTACCGCGCTTCGTCTTGGAGAATTATAGTACCGATTCGCAGGAGGTGATCCCCGTCCTCTTCCAAGCAGGGTACTTGACGATTAAAAACTTCCTGCCTGCCAAAGATACCTACCTGCTCGGCTTCCCGAACGAGGAGGTGAAGTATAGCTTCCTCGGTAACATCCAGCCCATTTTGGCACCACTAGAGGATTCGGAGACAGGGAATGCGGTATGGGACTTCCAAGAGGCCATAGAGACGGGCGACGTTGCGCAAATGATGGAAAAGATAGACGCTCTCTTGGCAGGTGTGCCTTATGACAACGTCAACTAGGCGAAGTACCGCGAGCGGGATGCGCAGGTCGCTTTATATCTCATATTTACCCTGTTAGGGAAATTGGTCACGACCGAGGTGCACAACAACAAAGGGCGGGCAGATCTCATCGTCCACACCGACGAGGTTATTTACATCTTCGAACTAAAGCTCTGGAGTGCAGGGACGCCCGACGACGCCATTGCCCAAATCAAGGCACAGGGCTATGCCACCCCCTACCAAGCATCATCTAAGAAAGTCCTCCTGATAGGCGCATCCTTCGACGAAGAGAAACGTAACCTCGGGGAGTGGAAGGTGGAAGAACTTATGCCACCACAGCCCCTCCGTTCTTAGCCCTTACTCCTCCTTATAACGTTCCTCCCCTCTGCCTCTCTCCCTCCTCCTCCTTCACCACGGGCCGTCCGCCCTTAGGACCCCGTCCGGCGTGAGGACCGCCCTTAGGACCTAGCAGATTTACTACCTTTGCCCCCAACCAAAAAACATCGCGACATCATGAACGGAGTGAACCC
>CAJPTV010000066.1 GCA_905373665.1 Bacteroidia bacterium | reverse complement strand
GTGTTATAGAAGTGCCCCGCTTTAGCTCCGCCACCTCCCCCAGTGGCTTCCACTCCACCTCCGCGCCAAACCGCAGCAGCTTATTGCGATAGTACTCGTACTGCCGAGTACGGAGCTCGAGCTCAGTTTCGAGCGCTTCGATAAGCGCAGTAAACTTATCCAATATTTCTACAATCCGCTCTTGTACGCGGAGCGGGGGAAGGGGGATAAGGAACTCCATAACCTTTTTATTACTTATCACAGGATAAATAGCCCCCTGTTGATTTAATACAACATACTCCTGAAATGAAGGAAGTTGTAAATTGTAGAAAAGGAATCGAGGTAATATCCTTGCTTTATTAGCTCTCAAAATACAGAAACCCGTACTACAGATTTGCCCATCATAACACTCTGGCACAACACAAAACCGTTTTAAGGTCGGACGCGTCGTGCCAAAAAGCACATCATCTACTTTAACAATTTGTTGCGCCCTACTGGGCGCTGTCGCTACTGTAATGGGTTGGGTTTGTTCTATTTTATTGTGTAACAAACTCACAGAAGACAGGTCTATATATTGAAACTCCCTTTCTTCTGGAATATATTTCCAGCCAATCTTCTCTGTTTTTTGACACACCTCCCCGAGTGGCTTCCACTCCACCGCCGCGCCTTCTAGCAGTTGTTCTAAATAGGTCATAGCTACGATTGTATTGACGGACTAAAGGTAGGGAAAGCGCGTTAAATTGTTTTGCCCCCTCCAGCACGCCCTTAGCGCCACGCCTCTCCTCAACTACGGGTCGTCCGCCCTAAGGATCGCCCCACATCAGAAAAAAAGCCGCCCCCCGTGGATGGGGAGCGGCTATCAGTTCTCACACAATAAGGTTATTTTGCCACGCGCTCGAGCCAACGCAACATCCCCAACATCACGAACATAGACAAGCTACATGCGCAAACGAAGATGAGCCACGTTACCCAAATCGGCACGTTCATATAGAGCAAACCACCAATAAACAAGACGGAGTTACCTACGGCCGTCGCAGCGAGCCAAGCCCCCTGCATCACCCCTTGCATGTGTGGCGGCGCAACCTTCGATACGAATGCCAAACCGAGCGGGCTGATAAAGAGCTCCGCTACCGTGAGGATAAAGTATAACCCTACCATTACCCACGGCGTTACGAGGATCTCGCTAATCTGTCCTGCATTCATGCTCTCGTAAGCTTCGCGTGAGGGGAGCGCAAACGAGAAGAGCATAAGGAACACGTACGCAGCAGCAGCAATCCCCATACCGATCGCAATCTTCATCGGCGTGGAAACGGTACGCCCTTTCTTTTTCAAGAAGCCGAAGAACCACATAATGAGCGGGGTGAGTGTCACCACAAAGAAGGGGTTCACGCACTGGAAGATCTCCGCCCCCTTAATTTCGGTAAAGCCGAGGTCTACGTGGATGATGTCAAGGTTGACATAGTCGCGCGCAAAGTAGGTGAGCGAATAACCGTTTTGGTGGAACGAGAACCAGAAGAAGATCACCACGCCAAACACAGCGAAAAGGGCAAGGATACGTTGACGCACCTCGCGCGCATCCATCTTAATCTCCTCTGCGGAGGGCGTACCCGCCTTGGCTACCGCACGCTTGCTTGGGTCTGGTAACCCCTTCTTGTTCGCTACAAAGATCACGAGCGAGATGAGCATCATCACAATCGCCGCCATGAACGCGTATTGGAAGCCGACGTTGAAGATATTGAGGTAGTTATGGACAAACTCGCCGAGGTTCTCCACGGGTGCGCCTACAGCCTTATCGGCGTAGCTCTGGAGGGTCGCCATGCGTTCGGTAGAGAGTGCTCCGCCCTGATTGATATACTCGTGGCAAAGTTCCGGTAAGCCCGCATTGTAAGCAAAGCCATTAGCCTTGAGCCACCAGTTACGCATCCCCACGGCAATGAAGGGGGCGAAAAAGCTCCCCACGTTGATAAACATGTAGAAGATCTGGAAGCCCGACTCGCGCTTAGCGGCATACTTCGGGTCGTCGTACATCTGCCCAACGAGAGCCTGCAAGTTGCCCTTGAAAAGCCCGTTACCAAACGCGATGACCAACAAACCAAAGCAGGTTAGCCCCAAGTAAAAGGCGAAATGGGGCACGGGGGTCGGCGTCGGGATGGCTATGATAAGATAGCCCAAAGCCATGAGCACAATCCCCGCCAAGATGGTCTGTTTGTACTTCTTGGTGCGGTCAGCGATAATCCCCCCTACGAGCGCCAAGAGGTAAATCGAGGCATAGAAGGCTGAGTAGACGTAGCCTGTGCTGGTGACGTCCAGCCCAAACTTCGACGAGATGAAGAGCGTCAGAATCGCCATCATGATGTAAAAGCCAAAACGCTCACCCATGTTGGCAAGCGCAGCGGCTAAGAGCCCTTTCGGCTGATCTTTGAACATGCTACTGTGTACTTTATTAAGTTATTACGTCCTACGCAAATGTACACGAATCTTTTGACTCGGCAGGGGCGTAGTCCGTCTATCTATACTATTGCATTCAAAACACTACTATTATTTCTACAATACCAAAACAGTTACTATATTTGCACTACAAAGAGTAGTTTACTAAACAGGGTAAGCAATGAAATACGTAAGACAAGTCAGCCTTGGTGGGCGCATCTTCGCAGTAGAAACCGATGCGGCGCAGCTGTTAGAGAATTACATGGAGGGCATCCATCGGCGGTTTGCCGCCGACCAGGAGGTCGTTTCAGACTTTGAGAACCAGCTCGGCGAGCACCTCTGGGAGTGGCGCGGTGCGAAAGGGCTCGTGGTGCGCATGGAGGATGTAGAGCGTGCGATCGCCCTCCTCGGTTATGGAGAAGAGGCTACCGCGCAGACGCAGGGGCGCGGCTACGACAGTGGCAAGAAGGTCTTTTACCGCAGCCTCACCAACCGGAAGATCGGTGGCGTCTGTGGCGGGCTCGGAGAGTATCTCAACGTAGACCCGCTCATCTTTCGGCTCATCTTTGGGATAGGGCTCTTAATCGCCTTCACGAGTTTTTGGGTCTATCTAATCCTGTGGATTGTGACGCCTGCCAAGGAGTTCCCTTCCCGTAACGAATAAACCACGCCATGAAAGAGAACAATGAGATTAAACGTGCCTTGCAACGGAGCGTAATCGAGCTCTGCACGCTGGCCATCATAGCCCAAAACGAGGCTTATACGAACGACATTATGCGTATCCTGCACGACAATGACATCATTGCGGTGGAGGGGTCAATCTACCCCCTACTTTCAAGCCTAAAAAAGGCGGGCATCTTATCCTCGCGCCTCGAAGAGTCTTTCCAAGGCCCTGCGCGAAAATACTACTCGTTGACGGAGGAGGGGCGCTCCTACTATGCCTCGCTGTGCGAGATATGGGGCGGGCTCGAGAGTTCAGTCAATCGCCTCATAGAGGGCATTGCAACGGATAAAACAGAGGAAGGGAAATAGCCATGGAAAACGTCGTAACGATTAGTCTAGCAGGCGCTTACTCCTTTACCATAGAGCGCGCTGCCGCCCAAGTATTAGAGCGTTACCTCACGGCGCTACGTGGGCGCTTAGGCAATGACGAGGCTGCGCAGGAGGTGCTCCAGAGCATCGAAGAGCGCATCGTGGAGCTGTTCATGGAGTGGGTGCCCGATCGCAGTCCGATTACCCTGGTCGAAGTAGAACGTGCCAAAGCGACCCTCGGGACACCCGAGGAGGTTTGCAACGACGGCGGGAAAGAAGAAACTGCACGAAACAGGGCAGAATCTCGCAATAGCGCCGCGAGTGGTAGTAATACACCACATTTCTATTCGAGGCTTTACAGAGACCCTCAGCGGCGCGTTTTAGGGGGTGTTTGTGGTGGACTCTCGGCACGGATGGGTATCCCCGTCTGGATATTGCGCACTTTATTCATCATCTTGTCGCTCTTTTACGGGGTAGCGATACTGGTTTACATTATCCTTTGGCTCGCCATCCCGCTGGCTCGGACGCGGCTACAACAGATGGAGATGCGGGGTGAACCGATCACCTTTTCCACGCTCGAGGAGAAGATACAGCACGAGTATCACAAGATGCAGAGCAACTTCAAAGCGAAGTCGGGGGCACATAACTCGGTCGAGAACTTCTTTTCCAGCTTCGCCATGCTCCTCGGGTCGATCGGGGTGAGTATCCTTAAGTATGGGCTTTACCTGTTCGGAGCTCTGCTCATTATCAGCAGCCTTATGTCGATGCTTGGCGTCCTGTTAGCGCTATTTGCCTCGGCGTCTTGGTCGCCCGATATTGGTGCGTGGTGGCACGAGACAATGCGTCAAGCACCTTTCCTTCCCCTACTCATTTCCACCCACAATGTGCTCTTTCCGTTACTGATGGGCGTAATCTTGCTGATACTGCCGCTGATTGGGCTCTGTTTCGGAGTGTTTTGCTTGGTTCGCCGCTCGCTCCTGCTTAAGATAGCGCTGGTGGGGTTCATCTGCTGGCTGGGGGCAATCCTCGGCGTAGTGGTGCTGAGTGGAACGACGGCCATACGTTGCAACGAGGTTTATAGCCAAAAATCGAAACGACCGTTAGAGTTGACACCGGGCGATACACTGGTAGTCTCCTCTCCCTCATTACCGACATTACGTCGTGCACGAAAGAATTCACTCTTTGGGCTTTTCCTCCGTAGCGAAAACAGCGTACAGTGGCGACAGGCTTCGGTACATCTGGAGATAAAGCCCCTTCGTGGGCACCAAGGGCGTTTAGTAGTAGAAAAAGAGAGCTATGGGGTAGATGAAGAGGAGAGCATGCAGCTCTTACAGAACATCGATTATCCGTTGGAGATTGTGGGTAAGCAGGTTATCCTTCCAGCACGTTACACACAGCGCCGCGAGACAAATGCGGATGGGCTCGTAGATGTTACCGTCACGCTCTACGTTCCGTTGGGAGTGTATGTGCGTATCGATGAGGGCATCGCGTGGCGACACATCTTATGGGACGGCGATTATCAGCGCACCTCTCGTCTAACAAGACAGATTTGGTTGAACTCTGGCACAGAGTTTGTACTTACTACAAGTGAACCGTTTGATTCTCTTATAGAAGAAATGATCCCAGAATCGGGCGACGAAGTATAGCACGTTTTAGCTATCGCCGCGCCCAGCTATCATCAAAGGCGTTGTACCGTCAGGTACAGCGCCTTTTTCTATATGCCAGATTATAGCCCACTCTTAAGCAAAAAAGACGGGCATCGCAGTGAAACCACGACACCCGCCTAATGAAAAAGGATAACCTCTTTAGCGATGCTTCTTTGCCTTTTTGGCACTCTTTGCAGCCCCACCGCTCTGGAACTTACTTACGGTGTGGAGCATCTTACGCATCTCATCAAACTGTTTAATCATACGGTTCACCTCTGCGAGCTCGCGTCCGCTCCCGTTAGCGATACGCTGTTTACGCGAAGCGTTGAGAAGCTCGGGGTGTTGCCGCTCGGCCGGGGTCATGGAGTGAATAATCGCTTCCACCCCCTTGAAGGCATCGTTATCGATATTAACGTCCTTGAGCATCTTGCCAGCGCCAGGGATCATACCAATAAGGTCTTTGATATTCCCCATCTTTTTAAGCTGCTGTATCTGTTCAAGGAAGTCATTGAAGTCAAACTGGTTCTTGTCAATCTTCTTTTGAAGCTTAGCGGCCTGCGCCTCATCATACTGCGCCTGCGCACGCTCTACAAGAGAGACAATATCCCCCTGCCCTAGGATACGATCCGCCATACGCTCGGGGTGGAATAGGTCGAGCGCGTCCATCTTCTCGCCCGTCCCCACGAACTTAATAGGCTTCTTGACCAACTCGCGGATAGTGAGCGCTGCCCCACCGCGCGTATCACCGTCTAACTTGGTAAGCACCACGCCCGTGAAATCCAGCCGCTCGTTAAAAGCTACCGCCGTATTTACCGCATCTTGCCCCGTCATGGCATCCACCACAAAGAGTGTCTCTGCGGGCGAGAGCGCATTCTTGAGGTTCGCCACCTCGGTCATCATCTCCTCGTCGACCGCGAGACGCCCAGCGGTATCGACAATCACCACATTACACCCCTGCGCTTTCGCATTTTGAAGGGCTTGGCGTGCAATAGCGACCACGTCCTTATTCCCAGGTTCGGAGTAGATAGGCACTTGCACCGTCCCTGCCACCACACCGAGCTGATCGATAGCCGCAGGTCGGTAAACGTCGCAGGCGACGAGCATCGGCGTCCACTGTCCAGAATTCTTAAGCCGTAAGGCGAGTTTCCCACAAAACGTAGTTTTCCCAGAACCCTGTAACCCAGCGACCAAAATAATAGCTGGCGCTCCCGTAAGACGCAAGTCTTGTGCCGAGCTCCCCATGAGGGTCGCGAGCTCGTCGTGCATAATCTTAATGAGCAACTGCCCTGGCTGTACGGCCGTGAGCACCTGTTCGCCCAACGCTTTCTCACGGACACGATCCGTAAACTCTTTAGCGACCTTATAACTCACATCGGCGTCGATGAGTGCACGACGGATGTCACGCACCGTTTCGGCGACATTCAGCTCCGTGATACGCCCCTGCCCTTTCAAGAGCTTAAAGGAGCGTTCCAGACGTTCGGATAGATTCTCAAACATAGACTTTTCTACTGCTATTTCCTTGGCAAAGGTAATGATTCCTGCGCTCCTCACATTGGAGGGCAACGGAGTGATGGTTTACAAGTGATTAGAACACCATCTGGCTCATACAGGGACTACTCGGCGTCGGCTTTCTTTTTGTCTCCGCCTCGCTTCTGCTTACGCGCCTCGTTCTTCTGTTTGTCGCTCTCGCGCTTTTGCGCCTTCTGTTCTGCCTTTTGCTGCTTTTCTTTCAATGACTTTTCCAGCTTGACATAGTCCGCTTGAGCTTGTGTCACGGCTTTTTCTGCGTTCTTACGTTCCTCGTAGGCTCGTTTAGCCTGCGCTTTAGCGCGTTTCTCGCCCTTTACCCCATTTTCATAAAAGCGCTGTGCCGAACGCCCGCGACGGTCAAGGTCGCGCATACGCATATCAATCTCTTTTTCGATGTTCTGATACTCGATGCGCAGCGAGTCTACCGTATTTTCTGTCGCCTCGTTCACATCTTTACGCGCACGCTTCTCAGCCTCAAACTGCGCTTTGCGTATACTCTGTTCCTCGGCCACCAGCATACGCAACGAATCTTCTGCAGCACGGATAAGCCCTCGCGCGACTTCAACCACCGAGTCAGCACGCCGCACACCGAGCGAGAGCTGCTCGACCTTACGTTGCAACTTGTCTATCTTTTCCTGTGCTTTGACCAAACGGGCATCTTGCTGCGCATAGACACCCCCGACCACGCCCCATAGAAGGAGCGCCAATATACCCAATCGTGCTCGCATACTTACAATAAATCGCTCGCTAATTCTGCCAATTCGCTACGCTCACCACGTACAAGATTGATGTGTGCAAAGACGGGCTGTCCGTGCATCCGCTCTGCGAGGTAACTCAGCCCATTAGAGCGCGTATCGAGGTAGGGGTGGTCTATCTGATAGATGTCCCCCGTAAAGACGATTTTTGTTCCCTCTCCAGCGCGCGTAATGATGGTTTTTACTTCGTGTGGTGTAAGGTTCTGTGACTCGTCGACGATAATGAAGGCATGCGACAAACTCCGTCCACGGATGTAGGCGAGCGGCGAAATCACGAGCTTGTTCGTACGCTGCATCTCCTCGATACGGACATAGCTACGGCTCGTGCTCTTCAACGAGCTTTTGATGACTCCGAGGTTATCAAAGAGCGGCTGCATATAGGGACCGATCTTCGCATCCACGTCCCCTGGAAGGAAGCCGAGGTCGCGGTTGCTGAGCGGGATGATGGGGCGTGCCAGCATCACAAGGTCAAAACTCTCTTCTTGCGCCAAGGCAGCCGCAAGAGCTAAGAGCGTTTTCCCCGTCCCCGCCTTACCCGTCAGCGCTACAAGCGGTAACCGCGGATTCATCAGAAACTCAAGAGCACATTGCTGCTCGCCATTGCGCGGCTCAATCCCATAAGCTTTCCGACGTTCCACAGGCTCAATACGCTCCGTCTGCGGATTGTAAACCACGAGCGCACTCGATGTTTCCCCCTCGAGCACGTAACAATCGTTCGCCACAGCCTCTACGCCAAGGTCTGCGGGTGAGAGTTGCGAGGGTTGTTCAAAAACCTTCTTGACGACCTCGTCGGCAATCTTCTCAATATGCTGTAGCGGACGCCCAATCGCCTCAACGTTTTGCACATTGTCCGTCAGGTAGTCCTGCGCCATAATGCCAAGAGACTTGGCTTTCATCCGCAGGTTAATATCCTTAGAAACGAGAATAACCCGACGCTCTGGCATCTGACGACACACCCAATCGGCAATGGCAAGAATACGGTGATCGGCGCTACTATCCCCGAAAGAGAGGCGCATTTCTTCCGAAAAGGGCTTTCCGGTCACAATACGTAACTTTCCACGCCCCGTCCCAAGCGAGATGCCATCACCAAAGAGCCCGTCACCACTAATACGGTCTAGGTTACGTGCAAACTCACGAGCGTGATAATTGATTGTCTCATTCCCCTTCTTGAACTTATCCAGCTCCTCCAAGGCGACAATAGGGATAACGATATCGTTGTCTTGAAAATAGTCTATGCACTTATGGTCGTGCAAGAGGACATTGGTATCCAAAACGAAGACTTTAGCCGTGCTTACCATAACTTCCCCCTTTCGTTTCTATTGACAAATATACAAAAAAAGGAGGACGCTCCCTACGAGCGACCTCCTCCTGTGGAGAAAAACCCAATAGCCAAACACTGTGTCGTACTAGTATTCTCTTGCTTGGAACTCGCCACGCAACACCATGAGCGCGTTGCGCGCCAGTGCCCCCATCTCATCCTCACCTGGGTAAACAGTAAGAGGGCTGATAAAGGAAGTCATCTCTTCTACGTACTTCACAAGGTATTTGTTGTGTGCAATACCACCCGTAAGAATAATCCCGTCAACTTTCCCCTTAAGGACAGCCGCCATCGCGCCGATCCACTTGGCAATGTTATAGCACATCGCATCTTGCACGAGCTTAGCCTTAGCATCACCGCCGCTAGCAGCCTTTTCGAGCATCTGAGCGTCGTTGTACCCCATCAACGCTACAAGACCTCCCTTACCAGCAAGCATCTTCTTGACATCGTCCTTAGAATACTTGCCACTGAAGCAGATTTCCATCAACGAGCCCGACGGAAGCGACCCCGAACGCTCAGGAGAGAACGGACCGTCACCATCCAACGCATTGTTCACATCTACCACACGCCCTTGCGCATGTGCCCCAACGGAGATTCCCCCACCGAGGTGCGCCACGATAAGGTTCAACTGCTCATATTCCTTCCCCTTTTCCTTAGCAAAACGGCGCGCTACAGCCTTTTGGTTCAGGGCGTGAAAGATCGAAATACGTGGACACTCGGGCAAACCCGAAACACGCGCCTCTTCCGACAACTCATCGACCACGACGGGGTCTGCGATGAAGGCACGAACCCCCTTAAGTCCACTAGCAATAGAGTCTGCAATCAATGCCCCGAGGTTACTCGCATGCTGACGACAGTCGGGCGAAAGGAGGTCTTGCTTCATCTTAGCATTGACCTCGTAAGTCCCCGACTCGATCGGACGCAAAAGCCCACCACGACCGATAACGGCATTGATGGTATTGATATCCACCCCGTTATTCTTCAATTCAGAGAGAATCAATTCCTTACGGAATTCAAACTGCGAAGCCACCGTAGGGTACTTCGAGATCTCCTCCGTGCTGTGACGGAGGGTCGTGATAAACACTTGGTTTTCGCCCTCGAAAACGGCGATTTTGGTAGAAGTAGAACCTGGGTTAATCGCCAGTATCTTCTCTGCACTCATGGGTATTATTACTCAAATTGTGATGTTACAAAATTAACGCGCTGCATTAGCAGCCAATGCGATAGAATACATTTTAGACTGTACGCTGTCGCCGCGCGAGGTCAAGATACACGGCACTTTCGCCCCCATAACCATAGCCCCCAGTTCCGCCTTTACAAACTTCGTACACGTCTTGAAGAAGACGTTACCACTCTCAATATTCGGGAAAAGGAGACAGTCTGCATCGCCAACGACCTCACCCGAGAGCTTCTTAATACGCGCCGCATTAGCATCGATCGCTACATCTAGCGCCAACGGACCATCGATCTTCGAGCCTGGGATCTGCCCCCGTTCGCTCATCTTCGCAATCAACGCCGCATCGACACAGGCGGGCATTCCGACCGACATTTGCTCGGTTGCTGCCAAAAGCGCGACCTTAGGCTCATCAATACCGAGCGAACGCGCAACTTGCACCAAATACTGCACGATAGCGAGCTTCTGCTTAAAATCAGGCTGTGGGATAATCGCCACGTCGCCAAGCACCAAAAGCTTGTGATAAGTCGGGACTTGCATCACCGTTACGTGCGAGAGCACCGCCTTGGGGGGGAGTAACCCCTTGTCCTTGTTCAAGATACCACGCATATACTTATCCGTGGTTACAAGCCCTTTCATCAGGAGGTCACCATCGCCGTCGTTGATCATATTAACCGCCTTAGCAACCGCCTTGGTATCCACGCTCTCTTGTACAATTTCAAAACGGTTAACGTCTACATGCAGCTCATCGCATACCTTTTCGATGGTCTGCTTGTCACCCACGAGCGTACCGTCCACAATGCCGAGATCCACGGCCTTGGAAACCGCCTCAATAGTATGTGCATCGTTTGCATAAGCAGCTATCAAACGCTTACGCGGCTTGCTGCGCAGGACGTCAAACAGGTCATCTAATCTAGTAATCGCCATTTTATTCTCTATTTAAGCCAAACATTCGCACGGTTTCCCACCCCGTAGGGCAACATCCGTCAGATCACGAGACAAAGATAGGGAAATTCGCCAGCAAAAACGATTTTACAGTACATAAAATACATAGACTCCGTCAGGCTATTTCCGATACGCAACTTTTCCGATATTTGCAGGTAATATCATGCACAACACTGGAGGTAATCCTTCAAAAATAACAGACTTTTCAATGAAAGACATCCTAGAACGAATGCGCGCGGGGGAGACTATCGAACGAACAGATCCTGACTATCCGCGCCTAGACGCAATATTCAAAGATACGCTACGCGCAGTGGCAGAGCTTAACAGTGGCTTCCATACCCCGAAAAAGACGCAGCGAATCCTAAGCAAAATTATGGGGTACAAAATAGACGAATCCGTGGAGATCTACCTACCCTTCTACATCAACTTCGGGCGGTTTACATCGTTTGGTAAACATATATTTATCAACTTCAACTGCACGTTCCTTGCGCGTGGGGGTATCACCTTGGAAGACCACGTCTTGATAGGTCCCAACGTCAACCTCATCACCGAGAACCACTCCGAAGACCCCGCCCAGCGTCAGCTCTATACACGCCCTATCTGCCTACGGCGCTGTTCATGGTTAGGAGCAGGAGTGACGGTCTTGCCAGGGGTCACCGTAGGTGAAAACGCCATCGTAGGGGCAGGCTCAGTGGTCACCAAAGACGTCCCCGATGGAGCGATCGTCGTAGGCAATCCCGCACGCGTGGTGCGCAACATCAAGGTCACTCAATAAACACTGTCTTTTCCCGATCTAGATCGACTGATTTGTGGATCACAAGATAAGGAAATAAACGGGGTTTAGTTGAAGGTTTATTCTTTCCTGTTATTCTGAACAGTAACAACACCCGCTGGAGCTCCATCAGGGCTAAGCCCTTCGGTTTCTCCAACGGGTGTTGTCATATTCAATCTCAAGTGGGGGCGTTCGGTATAATTTTTCGATTCATTAAATCGCTCTGTGGTGCATTTTCTTGAACGAACTTAGTAAACCAACGCAGAATCGTACGACCGTGCACGGGAATGATGTGCGAAATTTTGCGCGAACCATAGCCATATTTCTGATGTAACTCGATGGCTTGGGCACATAATGCTACAAATTCTCTTTACGTAGCTGTATCTCTAAAAATCCTCTTGTTTTTAGAGTCCACTCTTTTCAGGATAAGCCTCCCCTCCTCATTTTACTTCTTTCCACATTCAAAAGAGGGTTCGGGAAAGGGGTCACAATCACTATTCAAGATCTCTCGCGAAAGATTGGGGCGAAGCGCCGTATCCAAGAGGCTATTACCCTCTGGCGCATTCGCATATTTCACGCCACTCAAGTCCAATAACGTATTAAAAAGCACAGTACTTTGTAGTGGGAAATGAAGATGACTACGCAAGATAGAATCCGCCTGCGGATGCAACGCACGATAAGCGTCAGAGAGCCAAACCAACATCGGTACATGCGCCTCATAATGCGTAGGAGTCGACGAGGCGTGTAAAAACATCTTTGCTTCCGTATCAAAGATATTCTCCCCATGGTCTGCCGCATAGATCAAAAAAGCGGGCTTGTTCGTCGCCTCTAAAACAGAGATTACTGAATCCAAAACATAGTCTGTATAGAGAATCGTGTTGTCAAAAGAGTTCAGCAACTCGGGACGAAAAGCACTCCCCTGCGACCAATAATCGACTTTCACTGCCTCCAACCCTGGGCTATACTTGTGGAATTCGGAAGGATAACGCTGTCCATAATAAAAATGCCCCCCATAAGTATGCATAAAGAGGAATTGGCGCAAACCGCCATGTTCTAAAAACTCATGGAGATAGGGGATCTGTTCTCCATCGTAATAGTCATCGTATTGTAGCAAAAAACGCTGAAATTGGCATGGCGCGAGTGCGACTTGCATCCACGGATTCGTAACACTTTGGCACGTCACCCACCCCACCTCATAAGCCGCAGCCTGCAAGAGTTCGGGCGCGACTGGGGTCGACGTCCACAATTCAGGCTCATGGGGCGTAGCATTCGAGATAAGCATCGGGACAGAGAAACGCGTCAAATTGCACCCCGCATAGACATTATCGAAAAAATAGAGATTGGAGCGTTGCGAAAGACGCGGATTCGTCTCTCGGTCATAGCCCGCCAATTGCCAATTACACGCACGAGAGGTCTCGCCTATCACAAAG
>CAJPTV010000065.1 GCA_905373665.1 Bacteroidia bacterium | reverse complement strand
CCGCCCCTTCGGATACTCCAGCCCCAAAAGCACCGTGTTGAGCGCCACCGTCGTACCCGCGGTAAAGAGCAAATGCTGTGCGTGCGTCGCCCCCACAAGGAGCGCTAACTGCTTACGCGCTTGCTCCACGATTAGGGTCGCATCATGACAACGCGCATAGGCGCTACGACCGTACGTCCCCCCCTCTTCCAGATACTGGGTTACACGCCGCAAGACCCCATCCGACTTGGGGTGACTCGTTGCCGCATTGTCAAAGTAAAGATTGCGTTCGCTTCTGTTTTGCATGTCAACCCTCCCACTTCTGATTTTACCACAAGTTACGTTATTTCTAGCGTCTAGTTACCGAAAACAGGCGGCTTCTTTGTACTAAATATAACTTAGAGGGCAGCCCTTGTAAGGGTATTTGGAAAAAAGCTTTGTATATCAATGAAATAGAAAGTATTCTAACTTTTACTAGATATAAACTGCGCTCGAGGGCTCTTTTGGGCTTTACCAGCGAAAAAATGTTATCTAATATTGTGGTGTAGGAGTTCCGTTCGAGAGCCCTAGGTGAAATTAGGTAATTATTAGTTAGGATGGCTGGAGAGAACAAGATGTTAATAGCAGAATCGGTCGTACGTGAAGAAATGGCACTCTTGGGGATAACCGACCTCACACGTGCGACGATCCGAGAGCTCGTACGCCTTGCTAATAACCTAGAGAAAAGAACGGGAGTGGAGTTTATCCACATGGAAATGGGCGTCCCCGGGCTCGAACCCTCGCGCATCGGCGCTGAAGCGGAAATCGCTGCCCTTAACGCAGGCTGCGCTCGCAAATACCCCGCCGTAGAGGGGATTCCGCAGCTCAAGGAAGAAATGGCGCGTTTCGTGAAGAACTTTATCGGAACGACCGTATCGCCCGAAGGATGCCTCCCCTGCGTAGGCTCTATGCAAGGAGGCATGGCAAGCTTCCTCCTCGTGAACCGACTCAAAAAGGGACAAGACCGCGTCCTGTTTATTGACCCCGGCTTCCCTGTCCAAAAGTCGCAGCTGCGTCTATTAGGCATGGAGTGGGATACCTTCGATGCCTATGCCTTCCGAGGCGAAAAGCTCGCAGAAAAGGTAGAAACGTACCTCAAGGCAGGACGCACCAGCGCGATTCTCTATTCTAACCCCAACAACCCGTCGTGGATCTGCCTCACCGAAGAGGAACTGCAGGGGTTAGCGCGACTCTCTGAGCAGTACGACGTTCCCCTCATCGAAGACTTGGCATACTTCGCCATGGACTTCCGAAAAGACCTCTCGCACCCCGGCGTAGCGCCCTACCAAGCAAGCGTTTCGCAGTATACTGATAACTGGATTATGCTCATCTCCAGCTCCAAAGCCTTCAGCTACGCTGGGCAACGTATCGGCTGCATGGTCGTGAGCGATAAGCTCTTTAAGCGGGAGTATCCTGATCTTTTGGGTTGCTTCCCCAGCCCACAACTCGGGCGTGCGCTCATCTATGGGGCTATGTACGGTCTCTCCTCTGGGGTGGCTGCCAGTGTACAACACGGCTTTGCCGCCCTCCTCAAGGCCGCCAACGAAGGGAAATATAACTTCGTGGAAGAGGTACGGGAATACGGACGTCGTGCCAAGGAGATGAAGGATAAGTTCCTAGCCAATGGCTTCACCCTCGTCTACGACGCTGACGGCGCACTCCCCCTAGCCGATGGCTTTTACTTCACGGTAAGCTACCCCGGGCTAGACGGTAACGGACTCTTACACTATCTCCTCTGCTTCGGCATTAGCGCCATCTCCCTCGGGAGCACGGGTAGCGAACACGCCGAAGGATTGCGAGCTTGCGTCTCTCAAATTACACCCAGCCAGCTGGCTGCCCTCGGCGGACGCCTCGAAGGGTTCGACACTGCTGTGAAAGCAGTACTTGGAAAATAAAGGCGCTCGGCGGGCTTCTGGCGCTTTTCTCAACCGCGCCAAAAGTAGCCCAAAGAACGCTCTAAAGATAAGGAGGTTTAATTATGGCAAAGTTGATTGGCACGATTGAGGTCGACACCGAGCACTGCAAAGGATGTGATCTTTGCGTGGTCGCCTGCCCAAAGAAAGTGCTGGAGCTCTCGCACGAAGTTAATGCGAAGGGCTACCACTTCAGTTTCATGGCGCGCCCCGACGATTGTATCGGGTGTGAGAGCTGTGCTCAGGTATGCCCCGATAGCGTGATCGAGGTTTGGCGTCTGAAAGTAGAGGCCTAACTCGCCTCGTTTGGTAAAAGGAAAGAAAGGAGTATAGAGAATGTCGGAATACACCTTTATGAAAGGGAACGAAGTGATTGCCGAAGCCGCTATCCGCTGCGGATGCGACGGTTACTTTGGTTATCCTATTACCCCACAGTCGGAAGTCCTCGAGACCCTCGAGCTTCGGCAACCATGGAAGGAAACCGGTATGGTAGTCCTTCAGGCAGAAAGTGAGTTAGCAGCCATCAACATGGTCTATGGTGGCGCTTCGTGCGGGAAGAAGGTCATGACCTCTTCCTCTAGCCCGGGTATCAGCTTGAAGCAAGAAGGGATCACCTACATCGCAGGTGCTGAGCTCCCTTGCCTTATCGTTAACGTAATGCGTGGCGGTCCGGGTCTGGGTACTATTCAGCCCTCGCAGAGTGACTACTTCCAAGCCGTTAAGGGTGGCGGTCACGGCGACTACCACATGATCGTCCTCGCACCTGCTTCTGTGCAAGATATGCACGACTTCGTTTTCCAAGGCTTTGAGCTCGCCTTCAAGTACCGCACCCCTGTCATGATGTTGTGTGACGGTGTGATCGGTCAGGTGATGGAAAAAGTGAAGCTATCGGAGTTCCAACCCCGCCTTACCAACGAGCAAATTGCTGAAAAGTACGGCGATTGGGCTACAACGGGTAAGCCTAAGACCCGCAGCCGCAATATCGTTACTTCGCTCGAGTTGGATTCGGGACGTCAAGAGAAGTTCAACGAAAAGCTCCAAGCCAAGTACCGCGAGATCGAAAAGAACGAGACCCGCTGGGAAGAGTTCCAAACCGAAGACGCTGACTACATCTTGGTGGCTTATGGTTCATCAAGCCGTATTTGCCAAAAGACCGTAGACCTCGCGCGTGCTGAAGGGCTCAAGGTGGGCTTGATTCGCCCCATCACTCTCTACCCATTCCCCACAGCTCCTATCCTGAAGCACCTCGCACACGCTAAGGGCTTCATGTCGGTAGAAATGAGTGCTGGGCAGATGGTAGAAGACGTTCGTTTGACTGTCAACGGCAAAGTACCCGTAGAGCACTTCGGTCGTATGGGTGGGATGATCCCAAGCCCCAACGAAGTCCTCGACGCCGTTAAGCGTTTCATGAAGTAGGAGGAAGTAGACAATGAATGCAGCAGAAATTAAACAACTCGGCGAGAAGGTCTACTCACGCTCGAAGTTGCTCACTGACAATGTGATGCACTATTGCCCTGGGTGTACACACGGGGTCGTGCACAAGCTCATAGCCGAAGAGATCGAGGCTACGGGGATTCAGGAAGACGTGATCGGGATTAGCCCTGTGGGCTGTGCCGTCCTCGCCTATAACTACCTTGATATTGACTGGCAGGAAGCCGCACACGGACGTGCTCCGGCACTTGCTACCGCAGTGTCGCGCTTGCGTCCTGACAAGACCGTCTTCTGCTACCAAGGCGACGGCGACCTTGCCTCCATCGGTACTGCAGAGATTATCCATGCCTGCAACCGTGGTGAAAACATCTTGGTTGTCTTCATTAACAACGCTATCTACGGGATGACTGGGGGGCAAATGGCGCCCACTACGCTTCCTAACATGAAGACCGCTACCTCGCCTTTCGGACGCGACGTATCGATGGTGGGTTCGCCACTCGTGATTACGGAGCTCATCGCACAGCTCCCGGGTACTTGCTTCGTAGCACGCCACTCGGCACACACGCCAGCCGCAATTGCAAAGTTGCGCAAGGCGCTCCACCACGGGTTTGAAAACACGCGGGCAAAGAAGGGGACGTCCTTCATCGAGGTCGTTTCTACCTGCAACTCTGGGTGGAAAATGAGCCCCGTACAGGCTAACGCATGGATGGTAGAAAACCTCTTCCCCATCTACAAGCCTGGGACGCTTAAAGACGAATAAACGACACGGAGGAGACAGTAACAATGACAGAAGAGATTATTATAGCCGGTTTCGGAGGTCAAGGTGTCCTCTCTATGGGTAAGATCCTCGCCTACTCTGGCATCATGCAAGGGCAGGAAGTATCGTGGATGCCTAGCTACGGACCTGAGATGCGTGGCGGTACTGCGAACGTAACCGTCATCTTGAGCGACTCGCGAATCAGTTCGCCTGTCATCCAAGAATACGACACGGTGATCGCGCTCAACCAGCAGTCGCTCGACAAGTTCGAGTCGCGGGTAAAGCCGGGAGGAACGCTCATTTACGACCCGAATGGGATCTCCACCCCGCCTACGCGTAAAGACATCGCAGTGTATGCGGTGAAGGCTACGGATGAGGCTACGGCAATGAATAACTCCAAGACCTTCAACATGATCGTCCTCGGAGCATTCTTGAAGATTAAGCCTATCGTAGAGATGGAAAACGTCGTAAAGGGCTTGCAGAAGTCTCTACCCGAGCGTCACCACAACCTGATCCCGATGAACGAAGAGGCGATCAAGCGTGGTATGCAAATCGTGGAGAAGATAAGCTAACAAGAGAAGATAAGCTAAAAGTTGCTTTTTAGTTTGCAAGAGGCGCCCGAAAGGGCGCTTTTTGCTTTTGAAGATCTCTCAATGCAAGATACTCTCTTGAGACGAAGGTGTGTCAAAACACGATCCTCCCTCTTCTGTAGGAGGGTAGCGTACCACGGCGCTACAGGGAAGGGTTGGGAACATGTCTCGCCCTGCGGGCGAGAGCCGAAAGCATGCTGCGCTCCTACGAACCCCTGATTATCAACGAATGTTTGGGAACGAATATGCCGTATAATGTCTGTAAAATCCGTGGTGTTGTGTTTTGACAGACCTTCATGTCCCAATCTCTTATCGTACCTTTGTCTCCGAGATGCAGCCTACCCAAGAAACACTCTATCTTTACACGGAGATTGCCGTAGACCCTGGGCAAATACCCCTGCGGCTCGATAGGTTCTTAGTTGATCGCCTAGAGAACGTTTCACGCTCTTTTCTCCAACAAAAGATTAGCGAAGGGTTGGTACAGATTGCAGGACGCCCCGTGCGAGCCTCCTACCAAGTGAAACCCGGCGAGCTAATCCAAATCTTTCAACGCGAAGAGCCCCGCACGATAGAGGTACTCCCCGAAAACATCCCCCTTGAGGTAGTCTACGAAGACGCGGATATCCTCGTCGTTAACAAACAGGCGGGGATGGTCGTTCATCCCGGACACGGACATTTTTCCGGCACCCTCGTTAATGCCCTGCTTTATTATCTGCGCGACGAACCGCTTTTTCAACAAGGGGGCATGCGCCCCGGGCTCGCTCACCGCATTGACAAAGACACATCAGGGTTACTCGTGGTGGGTAAGAATGAGGCTGCGATGAGTGCCTTGGGGACGCAGTTTCTACACCATACGGCGCACCGTACCTACGTCGCCCTTGCTTGGGGGCGCTTTACTGAACCAGCGGGGACAGTGACCACGCAACTAGCCCGTGACCCTGCTGATCGGCAACGCATGAAGGTCTTCCTAGACCCCGAGGTCGGGAAGTCTGCCGTAACCCATTGGCGTCTCCTAGAAGACTATACGGTCTTTTCGTGGCTAGAGTGCCAATTAGAAACGGGGCGCATGCATCAGATTCGGGTACACATGCAGTATCTCAAACACCCGCTTTTTAACGATGCACGTTACGGGGGCGATAAGATCTTACGGGGCGTAGAAACGGCGAACTATCATGCGCTGATGCAGCGCCTTTTTGCGCAGTGTCCGCGTCAAGCTTTACATGCTCGGGCGATAGACTTCCTACACCCTCGCACGGGCGCGCCGCTCCATCTCGAAGCACCCCTTCCTGCCGATATGGCTGGGCTATTAGCGATGCTCGAGGCGGGTGAGGTAGAAGCGGCGCTTTCCTAACCTTTACCGCGTCGCCCTAAAATAGACGCGTTATGTTTTACCCCACAAAACACGCAGTTCCCCCTTTTATTTCTTGCATTCCAAGAATAAGGGTTACCTTTGGGGCGATATTGGCAAAGGAATTTTGCCAAGCGGTCTATTGCTTGGGAATAACGAGACTTAAAATATAAGAGATGGATTCGTCTAAGCGAACGTTGAATTTAAGTGAGGTCGTTATCCGGTTCTCTGGCGACTCCGGTGACGGTATGCAGCTCACCGGGACGCTATTTTCGGATACGTCGGCTTTGTTGGGAAATGGTGTGAGCACTTTCCCAGATTATCCGGCCGAAATTCGTGCTCCACAGGGTTCGATTGGTGGGGTATCGGGTTTCCAGGTACACATCGGGAGTGGACCTGTGAGCACTCCAGGTGACTATTGCGACGTCCTTGTCGCGATGAACCCAGCGGCGCTCAAAGCGAATGCGAAGTGGATGAAGGTGGGCGGTACCATCCTTCTTGACACTGACACCTTTATCCCCAAGTGGCTGGAAAAGGCGGGCTTTAAGACCGAAGACCCCATTACGGAGCTTAAGCTCAACGACTACAACGTCCTCTACTGCCCGATTACGCAGATGACCCAAGAGAGTCTCAAAGACTCAGGGTTGGACAATAAGTCGATCGTGCGTTGTAAGAACATGTTCGCACTCGGGATGCTCTTCTTCATGTTTGACCGCCCGATGGAGCATACCGAAAAGTACTTCGAGCAGAAGTTTAAGAAAAAGCCCGAGCTTATCGCTGCAAACAAGAAGGTACTCATCGATGGGTATAACTATGCAGCTAACGTACAAGCTATTGCCAACACTTACGAAGTGCCCAAGGCTGAGGTGAAGCAGCACGGTTTGTATCGCAACATCAATGGGAATACCGCAACCGCATGGGGCTTTATGGCAGCAGCGGAAAAGTCTGGGCGTCCGCTCTTCTGTGGTTCATACCCGATTACGCCAGCAACCGACATCTTGGTCGAACTCGCAAAGCGTAAAGATTTGGGCGTAAAGACCCTACAGGCTGAGGACGAAATTGCGGGGATCTGTACCTCCATCGGGGCAGCTTTCGCAGGAAATTTCGCTGTAACGACGACCTCTGGTCCAGGTCTTTCCCTCAAGAGTGAAGCGCTCGGTTTGGCAGTGATGACGGAGTTACCGCTTGTGATCGTCGACGTACAGCGTGGCGGTCCCTCTACGGGTTTGCCTACCAAGACTGAGCAGTCTGACTTAATGCAGGCGCTTTGGGGACGTAACGGTGAGTGTCCGCTCGTCGTTGTGGCAGCTAAGAGCCCAAGCGATTGCTTTGATATGGCCTTCATGGCTAGTAAGATAGCCCTAGAACGGATGACCCCCGTTGTGCTGCTTACGGACGGATTTATTGCCAATGGCTCGCAGCCGTGGCGGATTCCCTCTATGAAGGACTATCCAGAAATTCATCCGCCCATTGCGCAACCCAGCGAAAACGGGGAGCGTTTCTTGCCCTACAAGCGTAATGAGAACTACGCTCGTTCGTGGGCATTCCCAGGTACACTCGGGCTTTCGCACCGCATTGGGGGGTTGGAAAAAGACTCTTTGAAGGGAACGGTGTCGCACGATCCACAGAACCACCAGACGATGACTGATCTTCGTGCTAAGAAGGTGGCTACGGTACAGAATATGATCCCCGCACAGACCCTCATGGGCGATGCTACGGGCGACGTCCTTCTGATTAGCTGGGGCGGCACGTATGGGCATACCTCCAGTGCTGTAGAAGAGCTACGTGCAAAGGGGAAGAAGGTCTCCTTGTGCCACATCTCCTACATCAACCCTCTGCCTGCAAACTTGGCAGATCTTTTCAAGGGCTTTAAGCAGCTCGTGGTTGCGGAATTGAATATGGGACAAATGGCCAACTACTTGCGTATGTGCCTCCCACAGTTCGAGTACACGCAATATAACAAGGTGATGGGACAACCCTTCACAGTACATGAATTGGTAGAACATATCGAATCGAAGTTGAAGTAAGGGCTCGGAGGATACGAGAATGAGTGAGTGCAAATACACAGCAAACGATTTCAAGAGCGACCAAGAGGTACGCTGGTGTCCAGGTTGTGGCGACCACGCCATCTTAGCTTCGGTACAGAAGGCGATGCCCTTGGTCGCTGAGCAGCTCGGCTATACAAAGGAGCGCTTCGTCGTAGTGTCTGGGATTGGCTGTTCGAGCCGCTTCCCCTACTACATGGATACTTTCGGTTTCCACTCCATCCACGGACGTGCGACGGCCATCTCTACGGGGCTCAAGGTAGCGAACCCCACGATGAGCGTATGGCAGGTAACGGGGGATGGTGATGCGTTAGCTATCGGGGGAAATCACTTTATCCACGCCGTACGTCGAAACATTGATATCAACATCTTGTTGTTCAACAACGAGATCTATGGTCTGACCAAGGGGCAGTATAGCCCAACCTCCAAGCTCGGGGCTATCACTAAGACCTCGCCCTACGGAACGGTTGAGCAACCCTTCCACCCAGGGGAGTTGGTGCTTGGGGCGCACGGACATTTCTTTGCACGTTCCTTAGACGTAGAGTTAGCCCTCTCCTCGGAGGTAATGTTGGCGGCTGCAAAGCATGACGGAACCTCTGTAGTGGAAATCTTGCAGAACTGCGTTATTTTCAATAACGGAGCACATTCTGCGATATCTGACCGCGTAACCCGTGCCGATCGGGTGATTTACCTCAAGCACGGCGAACCTATGATCTTTGGTAAGGATCAGGACAAGGGGTTGGTGCTCGATGGTTTCCGTCTCCGCGCTGTAGAGCTCGGAAAAGATGGGTATACGGAAAAGAACATCCTTGTGCATGATGCACACGAACCCAAGTTCGGCTTGCATATGTTGTTAGTAGGGATGCAATATCCTGATTTGCCCGTAGCTCTTGGTGTGATTCGTGATGTACCGTCGCCGACTTATGATGACCTCGTACGTGATCAAATTGCCGACGTGCAAAAGAATGCGAAGCTAAGCTGCATGGACGACCTTTTGCGCAGTGGCGAAGTCTACGAATTGTAGGAATTGCAGGTATAGCAGCCTATTTATACAGGGCATAGCACACTCCGTGCTATGCCCTGTTTTTATTTTCCTGCTGTTTAGTGGTGGACGCTGAGTGAGTCTTAAGGACGTTTCAGAGACTGAGTCGTGGAGGTTTTAAGGGCATGTGGGGATGGGCTGTCCTGTGCGTGACTTGAGTTTGTGTGAAGGATTATGGCATTGATAAATAATTGTATAACTTGCGGCGTATTTTATCAATTAGGTCTTAGAGTATCAATAGGTTCAAATTAAGTAGTATGTTGGCAAGGATCGTATCTATGCTAATCCTAGCATGTTGCTGGTGGTTAGGTTCGGTGAGTGGGGCATTGGCTCAAAAACGTCCCTTCGTGTTTAGAATGTTGGCTCAGAATGATAGAGAGAGTGAGCAGATTCTAGGACGACAGTTTGTTGTTGGTTTTGGGTTAGATTTTATTGATGATAGTTTACCGTTGACTATTCGTTATCAGAAAGAGGGAGCTAGTGAGTGGCAAGAAAAAACATTCAGTCCTTCTGAGCGTTTGAAGGATCAATATTACGTTTTTCCCGTCCCATCGGCAGGTAGTTATATTGTAGAAATCCCTGCAGAGAATATACATAGCTTTGAATCTTTTGAAAAGATACATCTTACAGTCCTCTCTTGGGGTGACATTGTCTGGAGAGATTGTCGTATCTTGAGTCATGGGAAAGCGAATATACAAGAGGCTATTGGGGCAGGGATGCCAGACCTGAGTCAGGTGAAACGATTAGAAGTATACAGTAGCTTTAATATCCCGATTCGGCACTGGGATGTCTCTCATGTAGAGAATATTGAGATTACGCGTTACATAGATCAGAATCTAGGCGAGTGGAAGCTACGGCAGTGTAAGGAGTTATCTTTTAGAGCTGACGCATTTTCTACTGCCAATTATTCAGCTTCGCTTATCGGTTGGGCGGCACAGGAGGAGATTGCGACAGGAGTCGTGTTAGACGCTCGCAATATGGCATATAACAGTACGGCCGTTGCGGCGCGCGAAAAGTTGATTAAGGAAAAGGGGTGGCGTATCTCGGGAGATTTCCTTTCCGAGGAAGAGTATATTTTGCGTTTTGCAGAACCTAAATATATGGCATGGGTGGGAGCAAGACCGAAAGTCAAGTTGTTAGTGCATGGGATATCCCGACAGGCGATCCAAATAATCAATGTTTCTAATGGGAAGGTCATTGACTATCATGACTATGAATCTCACGATTTAGACGCTTGGCATATCCCAGGTACTTACAAAATCATCGCTCGAGTACTAGAAGTTAAAGGCGTACACAAAGCCTTGCAGACAGAGTGTGAGGTTGTGGTGAAAAATAGAATCCCGATAAGTGTTAAGATTGATGGCAAAGAGAAGTATACGCTAGGGATCAATAAGGAACATACTCTAAAAATAGAATGTGAAGACCCCGATATTCGCTTTACCTATCGCCCCAACGAGTGGTTTGAAAAAGACGTTGTGATAAAGGAGACGGGCAAGAATACTTGGACGTTTCAGTTGAAGCGCTTAGCAACAAGTGAGGGTGTAGGCTTAGATTCTCTATTTCAATCCACCGAGGCTAATTTGCTGTATCATAATTTGCATTTACCCTATCTCAAGTGGGGAAAGGAGTATAGTCGGAGCTTTGATTTGGCGCTTTACGGAACGCCAACGGAGGTAGCGCTGCTACTCAAGAATGCATCTGCTGATACAAAACTCGAATTTGGGGTAGCGCAAGGAAAAGAGGTGGTCGAGGTTACTCCAGAGGGGATTGTAAAAGCTAAGGCGGTGGGGAAGGCTCAAATCTATGCGATGCTGCAAGGACAAGAGTCTACGAAACAGTTCTTTAATGTCCGAGTATGGGGTATGCCCAAAATTATGGGAAAAGGAGTGCGCACCGAAGGTGGCAAAACGATTGTCGCCACGGTCATTGGAGCTGCTCGCACCCTATATCCTTATACCTTTTTTCAAGTAGAGGAGGAGTATTACAAAAACTTTTCCTTAGACTGGAAGTGTCCTCCACATCTTCCCAATTGGCAAGCACTGAGCGCCGAGGCTAATGGGGAGAAAATAGAAGTGGAATTAAAACGTGACAATGTGCATATCAAAACTTCTATAACAGTGGAGGTTGTGCCTGCGAAGCACCCTCTAGAACGTTTCGAGCTCTTGATTGACGGAAGGGTTGTGAAAGAGGGAGATACGTTCTCTCTTTCCTATCTAGAAGTTCGCGACAAAGACCTTATCGTACGCTATTATCCCTATAATGCTGACGATGGGCAACTTGTGAGTCAACAACTCGAGCTCCGCGAAACTTATGGGGACTTTTTAATTAAGAAGCCTGGGAAGTATCCTGTGCGTGTACAAAGTCTTATACATCCAGACAAAGTGCTGAATTTCTTTTTAGAGATAACAGCGCCCGAGCTTAAGTCGATAGGGTTAAAATATGATGGTAAGGAGGTGACGGGGGATGTGCTAGAGATCCCATTCCCGAGGTACGCATATCCTCTTTACATTTCCCCAGAACCTAAAGGGTCTTACGGCGACTGGGAAGTCGTGCAGGAGTCTGGCGAAGAATGCTTGGGAATCAGTTTAGACATGAGTTATCGTTATCCAGCGATCCAACTTAAGCACAAGAAAGAAGGTTCTTCGACGATTGTCATTCGTACTAAAGATAAGAAGATCTCGCGCCGCTTGACCATAAAGCTCATCCCGAAAACCCTCGCGGTAGAGTTGCAGAAAGGAGAAAAGAAAACCTATAAAATGAGCTATTTCTCAGGTACTCCTACCATCACAATAGCACCAGAGGGTATCGTAAAAGCAACTCTCCATCATAGCGAGATTTTAGAACTCGAAGCCTTAGGCGAGCTCGGTCAGAAGGCTACCGTAACGCTCCAGTATAAGAAGGGACGTTTGGTATACGAGGTTTCTATTAAGGATGCTGCGCGACAGCTTCGCGGTATCGCTTTCAATCCTTGGTATTTAGGGTTACGCCCAGGAGAATCTGCACCGTTGTCTCTCTCTTTTGATCCTCCAACTGCTGATGTGAAGGAAGTTACTTTTGAGTACAGTAGGGATGGATTCGAATACCTGCGTTATGAAAAAGGTATTTTACACATTGCCGCAGATATCCCATTGGCGTGGGTTCACTACAGTTATACCATTGTCGCTAAGAGTCCTCTTGGATTTGAGACGAAGTTTCGCGTAGAAGTCCTTCCTCCAGAGCTTTTTGAGGTGAAACTCTTGAAAGAAGGGGAGGGGAGGCTCTCTATTGAGGGGCATCATGACCAAATGCTCAATACAATCCCTAAGGGAACGGAACTCACGGTAAAAGCAGAGGCTTCTGAGGGCTATACACTTACCTCACTTATGGCAGGAGAAAAGGACATTCTTGCGACGAAGAAATTTACCGTAACAAGCGCTACTGAGGTAAAAGCGGTCTTTGTCAAGAAAGCCAATAGTGATGATAATCAGGATAATAATAAGCCTCCATTAGCGCTCGAGGATGCTACGTTGGCTACGATCGCTGTGTCCCCTAATCCTTTTTCTTCACAGCTACGGATCATTAACTCGGAGGGCATTCAGGGGCGTTATGAGTTCGTGAGCTCCACAGGTGTGCTCCTACGTTCTGGAGCGTTGGAAGGGAAAGAGATTGTTTTAGAGACTGCGGAGTTGCCAGCGGGTATCTACCTCGTACGTCTTTACGGAGCAAATGCTATGCAGAAGAGTGTCAGAGTGTTGAAATACTAGTGGACTCTTCTTCCTACTAGAAAACGAGGCGGTTTCCGTGAAGAGACTGCCTCGTTTTCTTATCTTGTCATCGTGTCGTCTGGAGCTTCATCCAGTCTCTCTTTTTGAGGATTGGACGTCAACTAAGCAAAAGGCTTCAACCC
>CAJPTV010000064.1 GCA_905373665.1 Bacteroidia bacterium | reverse complement strand
GTTTTTGTTGTAGACATCAATGAGGGGGCGACGAAGGGGAAGGCTTTGGATATGTGGGAGACCTCTCCTTTGCATGGTTTTTCGACGCGGGTTTATGGCGTGGGTAATGACTATGCGGCGACGGCGAACTCAGAGATCGTGGTTATGACCGCGGGGATGGCGCGTAAGCCTGGTATGAGTCGTGATGATTTGGTGGAAATCAATGCGAAGATCATGCGGGATGTTGCGGGGAACATCAAGAAGTATTCGCCGAATGCGATAGTTATAGTGGTGACCAATCCGTTGGACGTTATGACTTATGCGGCGTTTATCGGAACGGGTTTTCCGAGTGAGCGTGTATTTGGTATGGCTGGTGTCTTGGATACAGCGCGTTACCGTTCTTTTATCGCAGAAGAGTTAAAGATCAGTCCACGAGATATACAGGCGATGTTGATGGGTGGGCATGGAGATTCGATGGTACCTTTACCTCGGTATACGACTGTTGGGGGGATACCTATTTCGGAGTTACTCTCTTCAGAGAAACTTACTGCTATTGTTGAACGTACAAAGCAGGGGGGGAAGGAGCTTGTCGATTTGCTAGGGGTTTCTGCTTGGTATGCGCCTGGGGCTTCTGCTGCAGAGATGGTAGAGTCTATAGTGAAGAATGAGCGTCGTGTTCTCCCGGTGTGTGCGGGTTTGGATGGCGAGTATGGTCTTTCGGGGCTTCATTTGGGAGTTCCTGTAATTCTGGGCGAAAGGGGTGTGGAAAAGGTAATAGAGCTTCGCTTGGATAAGGAGGAGTTGGATTTGGTGTATAAGTCGGCTGATTCTGTGAAAAAAGTTATGGCACAGCTTGACGCAATGAATATTTTTTAGTTATCTTCGTCCAAGGAACGTTCCTCTGCCCCTAACTTTTATCTTGGGGGCAGAGGTCTGGTTTATGATAAGAGAGTAAGCGGTTTGAGTATGAAACGAAGTCTAGTCCATGTAACTTTCGTAGTGATATTGTTGTTTGTACCGATGTTGCTCCGTGCCCAGCATGATATGGTTGCTGTGAGTGCGAAGCGTTACATTAAGGTCATTCAACCGATGGAGCTAACGGGTAAGGATTTGAATACGAGTCGGATGTATTCGATGGCGGATGCAGTGCGTTACTATTCAGGTATTCAGTTGAAGGATTATGTTGGGCTTGCAGGTTTCAAGACAATCAACGTGCGTAGTTTGGGCTCGGAGCGTATGCGCGTGTTCTATAATGGGATAGAGATTTCTAATCCGTTAAATGCGCAGGTAGATCTTTCGCGTTTTACGATGGACAATGTCGGGAGTTTAGCGCTGTATAGTGGACAGAAGGGGGATATATTTCAGTCAGCTTCGGACTATGCAAGTGCGGGGAGTTTGTATATCACAACGCAGCGTCCGCGTTTTACGGATTCGACGAAGACGAATTTCAGAGCTTCGTTGCGAGGGGCTTCGCATTATTACATCAATCCCAGTCTGTTGTATGAGCACAATTTGGGGAACTATATGAGTACCTCTCTTAGTGTCTCCATTGACCGGAGTGCGGGGAATTATGAGTTTCGTTACTTACGGCGTAACTCGGCGGGGAAGATCGTTTATGACTCGGTAGCGCGCCGGAATAACAATCGCATCAATTCGGTGCGTGTAGAGGGGTCGCTCAATGGTCTTTTAGAGCGAGGGCTTTGGAGTATTTATGCGTATCATTACACATCGGATCGGGGGATACCGGGCCCGATAGTCAATAACATTTGGTATCGAGGTGAGGAGCTTTCTGAACGGAATTCGTTCGTTCAGGGTAATATGAAGTTAGACCTTTCGGAGAGTTATCGTACGCAGTTGAATTTTAAGTTTGGGTATGATTACCTCCATTATGAGAATAAGGATGAGCATGCCGCGACGGTGGATGAGTCTTTCCGTCAGTTTGAGGCGTATCTTTCAACTTCTCATTTGTATAAGGTTTATGAAGATTGGGTTGCGACGGGGGCTTATGACCTTCATTTCAACAATATTCTCAAGAAGGATGAACAGCGCTTTCAGGAGCCTTTGAACTATCCTCGTCCTTGGCGTTTGAAGCATTTGGGGTCGCTTGCTACTCAGGGTTCTTTCTATAAGATTCAGTGTCAGGCGAGTGTTTTAGGGACGTATGTTTCCAATTTTGAAAGGGACGCAAGTCATCAGCAGTACAACGACGAATATTCCCTCTCCCCTGCCCTTCTGTTTGCTTATTCTCCGTTACGTTATTCTCGCGATCGGGTATTTACCATTCAGGCTTATGTGAAACAGTCTTTCCGTGTTCCTAGTTATAGTGATCGTTATATTTCGGAAATTGAAGGCACGCAGCTTAAGGCGGAGAATATGTTGCAGTATAGTTTGGGTGTAAACTATGCGAACCGAAGTGATGGAATGCTGCGCCGCTATGGACTTTCGACAGAGGTTTATTTCCATGATGTGACGAATAAGATTATCGCCTATCCGAATGGTTCTCTTTATCGATGGACGATGGCTAATTTGGGACGCGCTCGTATCATCGGTGGGGATGTAAATCTTTTTTCTACGGCTCGTTTGTTGGATGATTTTGACAATCCGTTGGAGTTTACAACGAAGGTTCAATATACTTATCAACAAGCTCGTGACATCACTAGCCCGTACGATACGTATTACCAGCATCAAATACCGAATATTCCTTGGCATAGTGGTTCCGCGATTCTGAATGTTACGTGGATGGGTTTTGCGCTGAACTATAGTTTTCTTTATACGGGAGAGCGTTACTCTCGTCAGGAGAATATATCTTATTATAAGATGCAGCCGTGGTACACCCACGATTTGTCATTGATGAAACAGATTCCGCTTGGTCGTTGGAATTTACGGACGATGTTAGAGGTAAATAACCTCCTCGGTCAGGACTATGAAATCGTGGCAAACTATCCGATGCCTGGGCGTTTCTTTCGTGTAACTATAGCAGCAGAACGATAGGATGCGAGAGATACCCATATTAGTTCTGGCTACTTTCCTTCTTCTGTTTTCTTCCTGTCGGCGTGAGGAGGTTGTTCTTTATTCGCAGCAGGAGCGGGTGGCGGTTGAGTCAGATCCTGAGTCTCCTGTAATTGGTTTTTATGTGTTGAATAGTGGCGTAAAGGGTAGTAATGAGGCAACATTAGATTACTTTGACTACACGGAGAGTGTTTATCATAGGAATATCTATGCTGAACGCAATGCGGGCGAATTGCCGAATCTTGGCGATAATGGTTTAGATATTGCGGTGGCTGATGGTAGGTTGTATGTGACCCTAAGTGGTTCACACCGTTTGGAGATCTTTGATGCATTTACGACACAACGGCTGGGTACGGTAGAGATCAACAATCCGCGGCGTATTCTGATTCATGATGGATATGTGTATATTACGTCCTATTTGCGACAAAAGAAACTGGAATTTGGTCGCCAGCCTTTGGGAGAACTTGTTCGTATAAAGACCACGGATATAACAGATATTCGGCATATCACGTTAGGATGTCAACCAGATAACATGGTATTGCGCACCGCTTATTCAAAAAAGAATAATGTAATCGTGGATTCGATAAAGTCGATTTTTGTGGTAAATACAGGAGAGTATAACTCTCCGAAGTTTGACAACAGGATTTCGGTGGTAGACCTAGCGAATTTCGTACAGACGGGTTTTATTAGGACAGGTACAGCTCCCTACTCTATTACCGTGAGTGGAGGTAATGGGCGTTATCTCTATGTAGCAACAAGTGGTAACAAACGGGAAGAGCGCCCTAAGTTGCACATTTTGGAAGATAAGACTCAGGGAGGCTTAAATTTCTTTGAAGAGGAAGAAGGGCGCGTAAAAGACCTTCCAACACTTTCTTTTGTCCACTGTACAGATACGCTCTTTATGATAAAGGGGGCTCGGAATGCGTTTGGTGAAGTTCTTGAACGGGATTTTGTCAAGTATGGTCTCAAAGCAGACAATATTGTAGATAAATTTGTGACCGATGGCACAGAGTTGCAGATAGAGAATCCTACAAGCGTCGCCATACATCCTCTGACGCATGAAATCTTTATTACAGATGCGAGACGTGGGACATCTAGTGGGCTTCTTTATTGTTACTCACCAGATGGGAAGCAATTATGGAAAGTAAAGACAGGTATCGCTCCTTGCAAGGTTGCATTTGTTTATAAGCAATGACTTGGGTTGTAATGAGATTTCGGCTTTGTATTCTTTTGATTCTTTTCTTTTCTTCGGTTCTTTTACTCTCATGTCGTAAAGAAGAGATACCCTCTCTTGGTTTAGGGATACAAGACGCTTATGTCGGCGTACGTCTTCAGCCACTCTATATTAGTTGTGGATTGGATGATGGGACTTATGAATGGCGCTTACTAAACTATCAACGAGATACTATTATGGATACAATAGAGCAGGTAGTATCCAGGGAACAAAACGTTGTCGTTATCTTAGATAAAACAGGCGATTACAATTACGAATTCGTTTATGAGAAAAACGGAGAACGATTAACGCACAGATTTTCTGTACATATAGACTCGGAGTTAGTAAACTATAGTCCCTATATTGCAGACGTTATTGATTATGTTCCCGCCCCTGGGCGTTTTGTGAATGACTATCTAGGCTTAGTCTCCTCTCCTAAGTCTTATGATGATGTACTTGCCCGTTGTAAAACAATTATTTGTGGTGGGTATATCAATAAATCTATATCTCTTGGCGCCTTTGGAGGTTATGTCGTCTTTTCTTTTGACCATACCGTAGTTAATAAACCCGACGCTCCAGACTTCTTAATTTACAGTAAGATTGAAACTCACTCTTCTACCCCCTCAACCAATCCTCAGGGGAAAGTATATACCAATAGCAATCCTGGTGTAGTATGGGTGGCTTTTGATTTTAATAGCAATGGTAAGCCAGATGACGAAGAGTGGTATGAATTATGTCGTCCGTTAGATGGTTCATCTATAGCAGATGTTGCACGAACCCCAAACTATACGATAACATATTCGATAAACAATGAGACTCGTTATTCGAGAACAGATTCTTCAAGAGTTCGTGATTTTGCTATAGCGGATTATATCCTTTGGGAATCACGCTATACGGGCTCACAGCAACTGGTTAAAGATAAGACATCTGGATACATCCCAAAACTCACTTTTGACGGCTTTGATCCGAATGCCAAGGACGGTAAGGGAGCGATGACAACTTCGCGCGAATATTGGCCTTTGTGGCGTACCGGGAGTAAAACTATTACACTTACAGGAACTCTTTTTCCCGATAATGGAGAGGAAAAGTGGAGTGGTGAAGGTAGCTCTTTACAAGAAACAACGCGCTATTGGGCTCTTTCAAATACAATGGCTCATAATCTGCCGAATATGTCTTTCGACATTAGCGATGCGATTGATAGGGATGGAAATAGGGTATCACTTCCTGGTATTCAGTTTGTGAAAGTTCAAACGGGGGTAAATTTGCAATTAGGACACTTCGGCTCTTCTTGTACAGAAATACAAGGTGCTGTAGATTTACACATGAAGCCCTAGAATAAGACGTGCTACAGCATTTTATGTCATCTAGGCGCTCCTGCTATTGGGAATACCTTTTATTGTTCTTTTGCTTCTTAGTTACTTCTTGTACAGAACGTAGCTCTCCTTTACAATATCCCGATGGTGTCGTATTATCTTATGCTAAGGGTTTCGCAGTAAAGGCTTCACTTCAAGATACTGTACTCTATGTAAATACCTCTCCAAGGATAACGATCCTATTAAAGAATGGGTGCAATTCTTCTAATGATACTTTGTTATATATACCTACAGCTCCACAGCGCATAATTTGCTTAAGCACAACGCATATTGCATTTTTAGAAGCGCTTGGAGTAAGAGAGTCTATCGTGGGCGTTTCGGAAGGGAAATTTGTAACATCCCCTTTTCTACGAAAAGCAATACAATCATCTAAAGTAGTAGATATTGGACAAATCTCGAATCTAGATATTGAAGCAATTATAAGTCTTCAACCAGATCTTGTGATCGGGTATTCTACTTCTGACCATTTACCAGAGTACTATCATTGTTTTCGGAGGCTAAATATTCCAGTTCTATTGTGTAATGAGTATTTAGAATCTCATCCACTAGGACGCAGCGAATGGATTAAATTCCTCGGTTATTTGTTACGACGGGGGGATCTTGCCAATAAGCTCTTTGATAGCATAAATCTTCTCTATGGGGAGCTATATCTCAGAACGAGCAACCCTTCTTATCGTCCTAGTGTTCTCTTAAATTATCCATGGAAGGATGTTTGGTATATACCAGGAGATTCCTCTTATATGAGTCAATTAATCTGGGATGCAGGAGGTATCAATATTATAGGCAACCAATTTCCAGATACGAAATCTCATTCTTGTGCAATAGAGAAAGTAATAAAAGACGGAGTAAACGCAGATTATTGGCTGCATCCAAGCACTATCGATTCTCTTAGCGACTTGAAACGATATCGGAACTTTCAATCCGTCCTAAAAAAGCAGGTGTATAACAACACTCTCCGATGCAAGATAGGATCTGGGAACGACTTCTACGAATCAGGAGTTCTTTTACCTCACCTTATCCTTCGCGATTTACAACATATACTCCACCCTGAACTATGCGATACGATACCTTCTTACTTCTTCTATAAAAAGCTTTTTTGAGGCTATTATTACTTCTCTAATAGCTCTAGGAAAGGGCAAATACTTTCTACATAAACTTCCTCCTTAGAAATAGGCTGTATGAAGCGCAATGAAGATGCATGCAAAGCGATACCGCCATTAGGAAGACTTCTTTTAGCCCCATATTTAAGATCTCCATGAACGGGACATCCAATACTCGCCAGTTGAGCTCTTATCTGGTGATGACGACCAGTAAATAATTGAACTTTTAGAAGTGAAAAACTACGAGTCACCCCAACCATCTCATAAGAGAGAGAAGATAGCTGAGCTCCTCCATTAGAGGACTTAGATTTTACCACAAATGTCTTGTTAAGACGCTCATTCCGCTGGAGAAAACTTTCTATAACCGCAGTCTCTTCTTCTGGGCGTCCTTCCACTAAAGCATAATAAAAACGCTCAACCCCTCCCGTACTAAACTGCTCATGCAAGCGAGGCAATATCCGATCTACTTTCGCGAAAAGAACCACACCAGAGACAGGACGATCTATGCGATGTACTGCCTGTAGATAAACATTCCCTGGTTTCTGATCTCGCTCTTTTAATTCTAAACTCAGTGCTGCTTGTAAGGAAATATCGCCACTTTTGTCATTTTGAACAATCTCCCCTACTTCTTTATCCAATACTAAAAGATGCCTATCCTCATACAAGATACGAGATAGCAATGGACGGGGTGGACGGGCGAGAAAGATCCTTGAACTAGTATTGCTCTTTTTCATTAGGAAAGTTTCCCTCCTTTACATCTTGAATATAGCTCTTAAATGCAGTAAACATCTCCTCTCCTAAACTAGCATAACGCCGTAAAAAGCGAGGCGAAAAGGCCTCTGTAATACCTAACATATCGTATGATACTAGCACTTGACCATCAACTTTACCTCCAGCACCAATTCCGATTACAGGGATCTGGAGTTTATGGGCAACCTCCGCTCCTAAACGAGCAGGTATCTTCTCTAATACGATAGAGAAACACCCTGCAGCCTCCAATTCTTGGGCATCTGAGACTAGACGATCAGCCTCTTCTTCCTCTGTGGCACGCACGACATAAGTACCGAATTTATGTATACTTTGCGGCGTTAATCCGAGATGTCCCATAACGGGAATCCCTGCGGAAAGAATCCTATTTACCGAATCCAATATTTCTTTCCCTCCTTCCATCTTTATAGCATCGGCGCCACTCTCCTTCATAATGCGAATCGCGGATTGCAACGCTCTTTGCGAATCTCCTTGATAGGAACCGAAGGGCATGTCTACTACCACTAATGCGTGCTTTACTGCACGTACAACCGAAGCTGCATGATAGATCATATCATCCAGCGTAATGGGCAATGTGCTTTCAAAGCCAGCCATTACATTGGCAGCGGAATCTCCGACTAATATGATATCTATTCCCGCTTGATCTAATATGCGAGCCATCGAATAATCATAAGAGGTAAGCATCGAAATCCGCTCACCGCGATCCTTCATGGTTTGAAGTACGTGAGTCGTTATCACTCTGCGTTTTCCTTCGACAGACATCTCTATATTATGTAACGTACAGAAAGGAGGAGGGAGAGAAGATAACAGGATAAAGCAACCACAACAAAGCCCATACGATGCGTGTTCTCTAGCAACAATAGCCCCAATACGACAAATAGGACATCTATCAACAATCTCCCCATGGTCAAAAGCATAAAGTGCACAACCATTCGGTTTCGCTGTCCACCATCTATGATTTTATGCATATAATGCACAGCTAAGATCCCCATAAGAAAGAAGAATGTCGGGACTGTCGGAAAGAGAGCAAAATAGCCCCCCAGTATTCCACGTGACAGGATAACAGCCCACAACAAACCACAGACCCCAAAAAAGAGCGCCGATACGTAGATGTACCGTCTCAGCGAATAGGAATTGCGCATCTATCGGCTTACCAAGGGAACGATATCGCTTACAAACTATTTGTCCTTTTTTTCGCCCAAATTACGCGAAGCGGCATCTTCTGACATCTCGCAAGTTCCTGTAAAAACAGCCCCTGGCTCGATTCCAAGACGTTGCGTTTTGAGCTCGCCCTCAAGTCTCCCTGTAGCTTTCAAACTCAAGAGTTCAGCTACTTGTAACTTTCCTCGCATATAGCCCATGATGTCGGCGTTCTTACACTGCATATCCCCCTCTATTCGCCCAGTTTCACCAATCACGACCTTCCCCTTAACATGAAGAGAGCCAACGACCGTCCCGTCTATCCTGAGATCTCCTCCACAATCGATTTCACCTCGCAACTCCGTCCCTGCGCTAATTAAACTCAAAGTATTAGCCGAAGACTGCGTCTCATTTCCTTTTCCCATGACTTTAGACCTCCGTGAATATTACGAAAAGAGTAACTCTATCTTTTTCTCGACATCCGCAGACAAGCTTCGCATTACAGGACAATCCTGAGTAGCTAACTCCAGAAACTTTTTTTCTTTGGGTGTATATTCATGACCGCGAAGGTCTATTCTAAGGCTTAGGCTTCTTAAGCTCAACGGCTTCTGTGTGAGCTCATATTCAACCGAAGCTTTCATTCCTTCAACAGAAAAACTATGTACATGCGCCACGACTCCAATCGTGCTCATCACACACGCAGCGGCTGCGTAGGCAAGCATTTGCATTGGAGTATACGCTAAAGCCACTTCTCCATCTTGAAGATGTGTTTGAGTTGCGACCTTACTTCCACTTGGGTGTATACTCTCCGTACGGTAATCTCCTGTATATAAGACCTCTAAAACAGCCATGACAACTCTCCTACTGTCTGGTTTGATAGGCAAAAGTAATGCTTTCTTTCAAACAAGGCGAGGCTTCGCCTGGTCAATACCCAAACGAAGCCTCGCCGTTTGCTAATAGCAATTTACAACGACCTATATTTTGAAGAACCGCGTAGCATCTCTCAAAATATCTGCTTGTGCATTCAATTCCTCAGCACTCGTAGCCAACTCTTCCGAAGAAGCTGCATTGGATTGAACAACATCATTCAGCGACTGAATCGCAACGTTGATTTGATCTACTCCAGACTTCTGCTCTGTACTAGCCGTTGCAATCTCTTCTACCAAATGAGCTGTTTTATGCACATCTGGCAAGACGCTCTGTAGGTTTTCTACAGCAGTTTGTGTGGTCGTCAAAGAATGTATCGAAAGATCACTAATCTCCTTAGCCGCATCTCGACTCCGTTCTGCAAGTTTCCGAACTTCGGAAGCTACCACCGAGAAGCCCTTACCGTGTTCCCCTGCACGAGCCGCTTCTACAGCAGCATTCAGTGCTAAAATATTCGTTTGACGAGCAATTTCACTCACGATAGAAATCTTTTCATGAATGGTCTGTACTGAGCTCATCGAATCACTCATACGCGTACTGAGATCGGTGATGTGCTGCTCCATCATTCGGGCTAAACTCTTTGCCTCTAAAGCACCATCCGCGTTCTGATCAATATTAGCGTACATTTCTTCCATAGCACTGCTAACTTCCTCGGTGCTCGCAGACTGATCATTGGTTCCCTGGGATATGCGCTGTGAGGCGTCACTAAGCTGTGCGCTTGCGTCAGCTACATTGGAGGCTCCTGTTTGAATCTCATGTATCGTGTCTCGCACCTTCTCAACCATCACATCTAATGCTATGGTCAATTCTCCGAACTCATCATTGTAGATCTGCTGCTCCATATCAATCTTAAACGTGAAATCTCCACGCGAGCAATGCTGCAATAATGCAAGAGTATGATGTAACTGCTTTACGATGTAATTACCAACCAATTGCGAGCTGACAATAGAAATAAGCAAGACTACTAGGATCAGAACAATGCTTATAATTAAAGCCTTACGCTGCGAGACATTGTGAACATCGATAAAGTATTTTACCATTTCTGCAAAATGTCCACTCACTTGGGCTGTTTGCACTTGAGCGTCTGAGATATTTTCTAAAACAAGAGTACCTTTTTCACGCACAACGAGTAGATTCTTCTTGAGGCTTTGAAGGGGGTCATAAAGTCGACCTATAGGCTTTTTCTCAATGGTCTCAATACTTTGCAATGCCTTATTTAACGAGGGGATATCTCTACGCTCCAAACAAAGAATTCCCTCCCGAGCTGTAAGGAACGATTGCATCAACAGTTCACTGCTAAGAGAGGTATCTCCAATAACAAACGACATGTAGTAATCGATAGATTCTTGTGTCTTTTCAACGGCAATCGTAATCTCCTTAGAAAGACCATATAGTTGCTCTGCTTCTTGCATATACTTAGCTACATTTTCTCTCAGAGCGTGCGAACGCATCGAAGCCTCTCCTGAAGAGACAATCACATCCAAGGCATCAAGACGCAACAACATGCTATCCATGTAAGCTCTTCCACGTTGGAAATGCTCATCCTTAAAGGAAGCTGTAAACTCACGAAAAGCTGTTCGAGCCCTAAAAAAGTTAGTCTCTGCTGCATTGGCTTGCGACATAGCCTCTCCTGCAACCGCGATGCGCTGTATCTGATACAACATATATGCTGCTTCCAGCAAAAAGCCAAACAGCATAATGAAGACACAAAGATTTAACTTACTCTTCGTTTTTAAGTTTGATAAATTCATGGTATTCCCTTGTTTATTTCGCAAACCGTACTCTTATTACGCCTATTGGAAAAAGTTGTTACACAGAATCAAATCCTCTTTTCAGAAAGGCTTGGAGTTTGCAAAATCTGGCACATAATACCCAACGCTGCTCAGCTCTTGTACCCAGCCATTCTTAAAACCAAGACTGTACATAAAATCTACAACCTCATTATACTCTTCCGAAAGGAGCGTCCGTGCAAGCTCTGGTATAGCACCTGCACGATGCAAAGGTGTATATTGACTCATCAGGGAAAGTGTCAACCTATTCCCAAACTCACTCCACAGGTTGAATAACGCTGCACGAGAATTCTCAACATGATTAGGTAGCACCAAGTGACGCACAATTGTCCCCCTGAGTACCAACCCCTCATCGTCATAAACGACCTCCTTCCCTACCTGTCTAACCATCTCACTTATAGACTCTAAGGCTCGTTCTGGGTAATCAGGAGCTTGGGAATAACGCTGCCCGAGTTCAGCACTACCATACTTATAATCGGGCAAATACACGTCTATAAAACCTGCTAAAAACGAAAGTGCTGCTGGAGTATCAAATGCGTTAGTGTTATAAATAGTTACTGGCGCATAACCTCGTTCTCTCAACGCTGCGATAATATCTCTCACGTATGGGATATAGGGCGTCGGAGAAACAAACCCTACAGCCCGAACCCCAGTGTCGAGTATCGTGCAAATCTTAAGCACAACGTCCTCTAGTGTAGTGGTAGCCTTCCGTAAATCAGACTCTCGGGCACTAATCTGCCAGTTCTGGCAAAACAGGCACTGTAAATTACAATGATTGAAAAAGACATTGCACACCCCCTTCTCGCCTCCTAATACAGGCTCTTCGCCCTTATGAAGACACACAGAAGATACATACAAGCCTCCGTCTAATGCGCAACGCCCCTTTACTCCAACAAGGCGATTAACCCCACACGTATGAAAACAGAGTTTACAACACTCGAAATTCGCATTCGAGTCACACATCATTCACTACGAAGATTGACACTTTTCCACGCACCAAAGATAGAGATCTTTGTAAAATAGGGTAAAGTTCCGCTCGCTTAAAAAGCAGTCTTCATACTTTTTACGAGCATGCAAAGCGTAGAACGAATAGTTTACCCATACCCGTTCCACAGCCTCTAAAAACTCTGATGGCGTTGGGTCATGGGATAGCAAGACTCCACATTGCTGATCCACCGCCTCAGGGTTACCTCCCGCATTACTCACAATCAAAGGCAATCCTGCAGCGAGCGCTTCCTGTAAAGAGACTGGAATCCCCCCTTCTACTTCACTCAAGTTCAACATAATAGCGCTGTCTAACCCCTCAAGATAGGCTCGCACTACGGCATTGGCTTGCGCCCCCTCAAAAGAGACTAACAAGTTCGCGGCTTGGGCTTCTCTCACACGCTTCTCCAATTCTACACGCTCGCCCCCATCTCCAAAATGTGTCCAAAGGACAGACTCCTTCGGATGTTGGAGCGCAAAGGCATTCACACAATCAAAAATCAACCCCACACGCTTCAAAGGAATAAGGTTAGAACAGCTCACAAATTGAAAACCGTTCCTTGCTTGTTTAACCGTTCCCCCCTGTAGATCTTGCACACCAAGTGGAGAAAAAATACACCGTCCTAGCAATTCAGGATATTGTGCTTCCACTTCTTTCACACCATAATGGCTAGCACAATAAACCCGATCCACGCCTTGAAGAGAGACAGTGCGAAACGGAAAAAACTCTCTCGGAGTCCGAAAATCATAACCATGCGCCCTTGCAATACGCA
>CAJPTV010000063.1 GCA_905373665.1 Bacteroidia bacterium | reverse complement strand
CTTGGCATACCGTAAGATCTGCCGGCGAGTCATTTTTTTTAGTAGAGTATTGAATGGCTAATAAAGAATCTCGTTCTATCAAAGAACAAATAGAGTTATTAAAGAAAAGAGGTATGACTATAAATGATGAAGAATTTGCAAGGGAGCAGCTGCGCAATATCAGTTACTATCGACTAAAAGGCTATTGGTGGGATATGCAAGAAGACAGAGAGCGTCACGTCTTTCAAGACGGTTCTCGCTTTGAAGATGTTATTGCGAGGTATTCTTTTGACAAAGAGTTACGCCTCATCTTGTTTGATGCCATTGAAACAATAGAGATCGCTTTGCGCACGAAAATGATTTACCACCTATCTCAATCGTATGGAGGGCTGTATTATACAGACGACTCACTTTTTGTTGATAAAACACTTCATCAGCAGCATCTAAAGGATTTGATGAATGAATTTATGCGTAGTAGTGAGGTCTTTGTAAAAGAGTATAAACGCAAGTATGGAGAGTGGGAAGATGGGAGATGTGTACTCAAACAACAGCCCGATGTATGGGTTATTTTTGAGCTGGCAACCTTTGGGACGCTCTCAAAGATATACAAGAATCTTAACCATCAACTACCCGAAAAGGCTAGAATTGCCAATGAATTTGGGCTCAATCTGCACAATGAATTATCAAGTTGGTTGGAAGCTATTTCTTATTTGAGAAATAGCGTTGCGCATCATTCGAGAATATGGGGCAGGAATATAGTGAAACGTCCAATGAACATCAAGAATCCAAAAGGAATTTGGTTGCGAAATCCTCTTCAAGAAGCTGCACAGAAGAAACCATATTTTGTGATTACGGCAATGCTTTATTTGTGTGAGGCTATTGGTGCTGGAAATAGTTACAAGAAAAAGGTTATCGCTTTGGTGAAAGAGCATCCGCAGATACCTATTTATAGATTAGGATTTCTTAATAAATGGGATGAAGAACCTATTTGGAAAGAGAAGTAAGCACGGTGGAAGTATCCAAGAATGAGGAAATTTTATACCATTTTCCCCCCTGAAAAAATGACTCTAAAGATACTGTTCTAAAAGAGTGCGTCCGCCGTTAATCGTCATTGTCATGCCCCCCTCTACTTCCAGCTCGAAGGGAAGAAGATAAGCAACAGACCAAAGATCTCAAGACGCCCGAGGAGCATCAGAAGCGTCGAAATCACACGCTCTAGGTGAGAAAGAAAAGAAAAGGAAGCGAACGAACTGAGCGTACCTACCGCTGGGCCGATGTTGCTCATCATCGTGAGGGCGGTCGTGAAACTCTCCTCTAGCGAATCAAAACTAAAGGAGAAGTAAACCATGGCTAACAGGATAAAACTCAGGTGCAACACGAAGTAAATAATCGCATTCTGAGCTATCTGGCTCTCTACGTGTAACGAACCCACATGGATCGGGATGACTGCCTGCGGATGACGCTGCTTCAAAAAGACCGAGCGCACCGTAGCGCCAATAATCGCAATGCGGTCTATCTTCATCCCCCCCGCCGTCGAGCCTGAACAGCCCCCCGATAAGGATAAGAGTATCAGAATCAGAGAGGTAAAGATGGGCCAACCGAGCGACTCACCTGCCGCAAACCCCGTGGTCGAGATAATCGCTGTTACCTGAAATGCCGCCTTACGGAGCGCCTCCAGCCCACCCATACCATGCTGCAGGGTGAGCGAAAGGAAGATGAGGAAAGTAGCCCCCAGCACGACACTCGTAAATATCCGTACGATGGGCGACCGAAACGCTGCCCGCCAACGACCCGTAAAGAACCCCGTAAAAAGCCCAAACAACAGCCCAAAATGAAGGCTTGAGGCAAACATCCCTAGGGTGAGTATCCACTCCGCTGCGGGATTGTTATACGCTGCTATACTAAGGTTCTTTACCGCAAAGCCCCCCGTAGCTACCGTAGACATGGCTATGTTTATCGCATCAAAAGTGGGGATCTTTACCAACACCAGCCCCCCCGCCAATACAACAATGATGCTGAGGTAGGTGGTCGCCATCACCCGTAACATCTTTTTACTACGGTACTTAAAGTCGTTGCGCGAAAGCGAAGATACCTCACTGCGCGAGAGGGTCATCTGCGCACTCCCCATCCCAGGCAATACGACCAGCGTAAAGACCACCACCCCCATCCCTCCAAAAAGATGGGTAAACGAACGCCACAAGAGAAGACTGGGCGGTAGCGCCTCCACATCGTCGAGGATCGTAGCCCCCGTGGTCGTGAAACCAGAGACCGACTCAAACCACGCCGCCGAAAGGTTAAACTCCCCACCCCAGAGCACGTAAGGGATCATTCCAAAGAAACAGACGGCTACCCAGCTAAAGACCACGATGGCATACCCCTCGCGGCTCGAAATCGAGGGCTCGGCTTTGACAAAGACAAAAGGGAATGCTCCCACGAGGGTGGTAATCAGCACACTAAAGAGAAGGGGAATGAGCCCCGAGTCGTTGAACTTGAATGCCACGACAAGGCTCATAAACATGAAAAACGCCGTTACCAAGACAATCAACCCCACGTAACGGAGCACCACGTGAGGGCGAAAGGTGTAAATCCCGCCGCGCATCGCCCTATTGTTGTTCGCGTGTCCGTTCCTGCACCAAACGGTCTATGGCACGCCGGAGTTCTAGGATCTCGTCGTCTGAGGAGACGGGCACGGAGTGGTAGGTGTGAAACTTCTGATAGCGGCGGATGCTCTCCGTAATCTGCTTGATAGGCGCCACGAAGTAGTGGTTGAGCAGGTAAGAGAACATGAGCATGAAGAGCAATCCCACAATGATGACAATCACCCCCGGACGTAGGGCACGGTACGGAGCATCCTTGAGAAAGGAGAGCGCTTGATAAAGACCCTTTTCGTTCAATTCGCGGACACGGGCGAGCTTTTTCAACAAGAGGGGGTGTAGCGTCTCTAGCTTCTCACCGAGCGGCGACTGGTGACGCTCGTAGAAGGAAAGGCGTTCGGCGAATGCCGCGCAATAGTCCGTATAAACCGCATAGAGCGTATCAAGCGCCTCTTGTTCGTGCGGGTGACGGACATTGTTGCAGGCGAGTCTGTAGTTCTCTTCAAAGTCGTTTTTCGCACGACGGAACAGGGAGTGTTCGTAGGTAAACTCGTCGCGGGGGGAATTCTTGGAGAACTCCGCCACACGGTTAAGGTCGCTCAAGGCAAGCTCCATGCTTTGACAGTAGACAACGCTGCGATAGCTGTCATCGAGCAGCTTGTTGATGTTCTGCGCAAGGAGGGCTATCTCGTGGCTCTCAAGAAACGCGTAGATGATCGAAACGGCGGCTAGGATGACGAACCCGAAGGTAAGCTTACCCCGTAGCCCCAATCGGATATTGACCTTTAACGGATTGAGTAACCTCATTGTCTGTGGCATGCTGTTATGGCAAAGGTAGTGAATGTGGGGGTTTTCCTACCTTTGCACAAAGGTTTACGCTACATGGTAACGATCATACTACTGGTATTGATGCTCCTGAGCGGAGCATTCGGTTTCTTGATGCGAAAGCAGCGACCCCTCATCCGCATAGCGGGACAGACGATCACCTACGTGGTTTATGTCCTGCTCTTGGTGATGGGGGTCGTCCTAGGCAAGAACGACGAGCTCTTTGCCAAGCTGCCAAGCGTGGGACTACAAAGCCTCGTCATTACCGTGTTTGCTCTAGCGGGGACTATCCTCTTTGCCTGGCTCTTCGGGCGCTATGTTATGGGCGGGCGTGGGCGTAAACCAGAACCGAGCGCTGCGGCATCCTCCGAAACACCAGAAGCACTCTCCACCCCACAGGGCGAGGGGGGCATGAAAAAGATACTGGGCAGCCTCTCCTTCCTCGGCATCTTCCTCGTGGGGGTCGTCTTGGGGCACTTCTTTGCCGAGCACGTCACGTTCATTACGGGCGACATTATCGAGTGGCTACTCTATGCGCTTATGATTTGCGTGGGTACAAGCACGGGGGGGGAAGAAGAGACCCTTCGCTCGCTACGTGGCATGGGGGTACGTCCCCTCCTTCTACCCATCTTTACCGTCGTGGGTACTGCCCTCGGGGTGCTGCTCGCCCTCCCTTTCTTCTCTGATCTTACGCTTAAGGACGTGCAACTCGTGGGGGCGGGCTACGCTTACTACAGCCTCTCGAGTGTGATCATCAGTGCCGAGTATAGCGAGCTGATTGCTGCCGTAGCGCTGGTCTCTAATATCATCCGTGAGCTTTCGACCATCATGCTAGCCCCCCTCTACGTACGCCTCGGTGGTGTCTATGCCCCCATCTGTACCGCAGGGGCTACGAGTATGGACACCGTCTTGCCCTTTATCCTACGGGCAACCTCGCCGCAATACGCAGTCGTGTCGGTCTATCACGGCATCGTGCTCACCTTCTTTGTACCTTTTGCCGTAGCATTTGCGTTACTCTTACCGTAACGATGTGTTGCGAGGGATTCTGGCTCGGCTTAGGGGCGTTTCTTATGGTGGGGCTTTGTCACCCGCTGGTTATCGCGGTGGAATACCACTTAGGGCGACGGGTCTGGTGGGTGCTTCTATTGCTGGGGCTGGGTGCTTTCGCAGCCTCGCTTGTGCTGGCGGGTTGGCTCTCGTTGCTCTTAGGCGTCTTAGGGGCTTGCTTCTCATGGAGCACCCTCGAGCTCTTTTGGCAACACCGACGTGTGGCACTCGGGAGGGCGCGACGCAATCCGCGACGTCCTGCATCCTATTACCAACTCCCCACCCAAGAGCCTGTAAAGAACAATGGAGTTTGAAGGGATCGTATTAGGCGGAGCTACCGTGGGGATTATCGCCCTCTCGCGCTGGGCGTGTATCAAAGGCGAATACTACTTCGGTAAACGCCTCTGGGTGGCTTTCCTGATTGTCGGACTGGGGTGTATCGCGGGCTCCCTGTGGGTGGAAGCACGGCTGCTAGCCGCCGTATTGAGTATCACGGGCTTTTGCCTCTTGTGGGGGATAGGTGAGATTATCCAGCAAGAGAAGCGCGTAGCGCGTGGGTGGTTTCCCGCCAACCCGCGACGAATGAAACCGAAATAATAAAAACACAATAAAGATGGCAATAGGAAAAGACGTTGTGCCCGACAAACGAGAGTTTCGTGTGCTACTCTTGGCGGCCATGCCCAAAGAGTATGACCTCGTGCTTTCATGGTTAGAGCAGCCCCACGCACTCGCTTCGTTTGATACGACCGCCTACGTGGGCTCGATGGGCACGACGGAGTGTCTACTTGTGATGACGGGCATCGGTAAGGTCAATGCGGCTCTGCGTGCCTATCAGGGGCAGTTGCAGTTTCAACCCGACCTCGTTATCAATGTCGGGGTCTGTGGGGCGCTCAACCCCAACCTCACGCTAGGAAGCACGGTGCTCAGCAACGCTTTTGTTTACCATGACGTCTGGTGTGGCGACGAGAACCTCTACGGACAGGTGCAGAACTTGCCTGCGGCGTACGAGGTATCGAGCGATATCTTAGAGACCTTCGTGCAGACGAGCCCCGATTTGCGTCAAGGGCTTTTCACAAGCGGCGATTTCTTTATGCCAGAGGGGTGGCAGCTCGAGCGTCTCTTTGAGCACTTCCCCGAAGCCTGTGCGGTGGATATGGAGTCCACGGCGATTGCCCAAGTTTGTTACCTGCATGGCTTGCCCTATTTTTCGTTACGTGCGGTGAGTGACTGCCCCGTAGAGGCACTGCACGACTCTGGCGTCCAAGTAGCACGGCAGTATGCCGACTTCTGGGACGACCCTCTTCCCTCTTTCCAGCGCATGGAGGCGCAGCTACGTGCCTTCTTCGAGGCGTTTAGAAAGTAGCGCTAAGGGGGGGGCTATAGAGTCATTGGGTGGCACGTCCTTAGCGCCTTTTTCGTAACTTTCGCAAGAAATAGACGACAAAAGAATGGCAGCTAAGCGTACAATGCCCGTGGGCGAACAGAGTTTCCAGAACCTGCGTAGAGACAAGGCGCTGTACGTGGATAAAACGCCCTATATTCACAGAATCCTTGAACACCCCTGAGATCGAGGCGCTCGCAACAAAGTTAAAACGCTCGCGCGAGGAGACCCTAGCACTCCTTAAGCAACGCTATGACGGTTATCTGTTTACGGAAGATAGCGACGTCTCGGTCTACAATCCCTTCAGTCTATTGAGTGTGTTCCAAAAGAACAAGCTAAACAACTATTGGTATTCGACGGGGACGCCCACCTTCCTCGTTGACAAATTGAAACAGTCGCGCCACTATATCCTCAGCTTTACCCACGGGGTCGTCATCCCAAAGCTGTTTATTGAGAATTACAGCACGGAGTCGCAAGACCTCGTCCCCGTACTCTTTCAGGCGGGGTATCTGACAATCAAAGACTACCCTGCGTAAGTACGCAGGATACGGCTTAATTTTTGTACCTTTGTCTTGATAGGGGCGGTTGTGCCCTTGCCTTTAGATAAAGTCGAACGAAACCAAAACGAATATGAAGAATATGTTACGAAGGATGCCCCACTCGGTGTGGGTTGTGGCGTTGCTTACCCTCTTCTTTGCGGGAGTGAATACTGCGTGGGGAACGAAGATAACCTTTAACGCAACCCCTGAGCACGGTACTGTAAAGGTGCAGTGGAAGGGATATACAGGAGACTGGAAAGATGAGTACAAAGGCCAACCCATCACATCTGGGCTTGACATTAGGGGCGCTTCTAAGTTCCGTTTCATTGCTACTCCAGCTTCTGGTTATAAGTCGATAAAGGAAGGGGCTGAGAAAACCTGGATAGTGAAGAAAACGGCAAATGGTGTCGAAATTAAATCAGGGGTTGCGGCTACACTTGAAGGCGACGTCCTTTATGTTGAATTCCCTGCTTCTGGTGGTGACAAGACTTTGGAAGTCTCCTTTGTAAGCGCAGCTGGTCCTAAGCCAAAATACAAGGTCTTTTATCAGAACGACCCAAAGGCAAACGGGAAGCTCACCGTCAGTCAAGGGAACACCGTCGTAGCTGAAGGTACAGAAGGGGTGGCATTTGATGAAGACACCGAATTTACGTTCAATGCACAGCCTAACGATGGGTATGCTTTGGAGTATCTCAAAGCTAAAGAGGGAACCTCCGAAGCTAAAATCATCGACTCCTCAAAGCCCTACAAATTGCAGGCAGACGTCACCTTCACCGTCTCCTTCAAGAAAGCATTTACCGTAACCTATGAGTCTGCACTCCAAGGTGGCAATTTCTTTATAGAGGACGAAGTTGGCAAGAAAATACCCTCGGGAACGAAAGTCTTTGATGGAACAAGGCTTAAGGTTTCCTACGCGGCAACGGCAGGTTACGAGCTTGCTTCGGTAACTAAGAAAGAGGCAGGGGATACTAACCCTGTGGAGATTGACCTTACTACAATACTCTCTTACAAGCTTACCTTAAGGTTCGACGTAACGTTTGCTGCGACTTTCAAGAAGGAAGAATTGAAACTCACGATCGGTTCGTATAAAGTAGGGGCAGAAAAGTACGACCTTGTAGAGGTGTGGTCTAACGGTGAGAAGCTGAAAGGGGATAAAGATAACGTTGTGAAACTCCCCTACAATGCGCTCGTTACAGTGAAGCCTATAGCTCCAGAAGCTCTGAAGGGTAAACTAGTAGGGGGACAGTTAGGGAGCATCGTGATGGTCTCTAGCTCGAATGTGGAAACCTATCTTAAGCCCTCGCAAACCGTACGTCTTCGTGAGGATGGGAGCACCATTACAGCAACCTATGGTAAGGAGGTGACGCTAAAGCTCCCTAAGCCAGAAAAAGGGACACTTACGGTAAAGCATGAAGATCAGCCTGTAAAAGAGGGCGATACGTTCATTGAGGGGACGATTCTTCATCTTACTTTCGAGCCAGCAGAAAATTACAAGCTGAAGGGCGCTTTGGTCAATGGCGAAGAAAAGGAACTAAAGATCCTGAAGGTTACTTATGCCGTGACCCCAAAGACAGGGACTAACGAGTGTACGCTTGGAGCTCTGTTTGAACCGAAGGTGAAATACAAGGTTACCTATACGGGTACGGTAGACGGTGGTTCGTTTAGTGTAAAGAATGGGAGCAGTGTCGTAGCTTCTGGCACCGAGCTCTACGAGGGTACGGAGCTTACCTTTGATATTAAGCCCAATACGGGTAAGGTGCTCAATACCTTCAGACGGAAGTTTAAGAAACCAGGTACTCAAGACCAGTACGAAGAATTTACAGTTAGCTCTACAGAGCCTTATGTATTAGACAAGGAACTGGAGTTTGTAGCGACCTTCCGTGCTAAGAAACAGTATATGATTACCGTTAAAGCGCCTGCTAATGGTACGCTCGAGGTGATGGCAGATGGTGTAAAGGTTAACAGCGGTCAGAAGTTTGACGAGGGGACAAAGTTGACCTTCGAGGCAAAGGCAACCGATGCAAGCAGCTATAAGCTAGGGAAGATCTATGACGAAGGTAATGTGTGGAGTAACATCACTGCAGGGACGGTGCTGCGAGACAATATGGTGATAACGGCGTTCTTCCGTCCGTTCAACAACCTGAAGGTCTTCTACGAAAAGCTCGCGAATGTATACCTCACGGTAAAGAAGGAAAACGGAACGGAGGACGTGGCGAGCGGTACAGCTGTACGCGAAGGCTCAAAGCTGAAGTTCGTCCTCTCTAACGAGCACTACGACTTTGTTTACCTCTCAGCTAACGGTACAGACATTGCAACCCCCGGGGAGCTCTTTACGCTTACCGATGATGTAACCTTTGACTATGCGGTAACCAAGAAGCTCTACAAGGTAAGCTATGAAAAGCGCGCCTCGGGAGCAAAGGGTGAGCTTACCGTAAAGGTGAAGGACGGCGATGTCGTTGCGCCCGATACGAAACTCCCTTACGAAACAGAGCTCGTCTTTGAAACCAAGGCGGACGAAAACTACAAGCTGGGTAAGATTACCGTGAATAGCACGGATGTAGATGCACAAAAGCCTTATAAGTTGGAAGGGAATGTTGCGATTGCTGCGACCTTCGTGGAAAAGACCAAGTATAAGGTGAAGTATAATGCCTCTCCAGAACACGGGAAACTCGAAGTGCAACAACTCTTGGCTGATGGTTCAAAGAAGAAAGTCGAGCCCAACGAAGATGTTTATGAGGGTACTGCGCTTTACTTCGTAGCAACGCCAAACGCCACGACGCACGTGTTAGATAAGTTGATGGCGAATGACAAGGAAATCAATCCTACATTGCCTTACACCGTCACTGCAGAGGTTGAGTTCAAGGCAACCTTCGGTGAAAAGAAAAATCGTGTGCGCTTGGATGTTCCTACAGGTGTAACACTCGAGATTAAAGATGCTCAGGGAGGTGCGGTAACGCCCGACGCTACAGATTTGACAGTAAATCAACCTTTGAAAATCAAGGTAACGGCTACGCCCGAAAATCTTGGGGTTAAGAAGATCTCCTTCGCTGGGAAGGACATTACCAGCACCCTCGCAGACGGTGTCTATACGGCAACGATGGTGGAAGGCATTGCTTACATTTCGGTCGTTCTGAACCAAAAGTACTCTATCCAACGTCCTAGCCCATTGCCCGATGGCGTGACAGCGATCAAGATACTGGAGGGCACTACGGAAGTTGCTGCAGGAACGAAGGTCGAAGAGGGCAAGACGTTGACTGTGGAAGTGACTTCTACTCGTACCGTAAAGGGGATTAAGCTCGGTGACAACGACGCTGAACTCAAGGACAGCAAGTGGACTGTCGTGATGCCCAGCGCTGATGCGGAGTTGAAGATAGAGTTGAAGCCTCAATATGCGATTACCTTTGCAGTGAACCCTGATTGGGGAACGGGTGCAACGATCTCTGTAAAGGATGGGGAGCAGGATGTGGCAACAAGTGCACTGGTCGAAGAGGGCAAGAAGTTGACGGTAAAGGTGAACGTCCCGAAGCGTACCGTGAAATCAGTGAAGTTAGGGAATAACAGTGGCACGCCTAAGGCGGATGGCTCGTTTGAGGTGGAGATGCCAGCGGAAGCGGCTACACTAGAGGTTAACTTGGTGGCACAGTATAAGGTCGGTTTCTACAATGGCACGCCAGCAGGAGTAAACTACGAGGTCTTCTTTGCCGATGGCACGACGAGATATGCTAATAACTCTCTCGTAGATGCTGGTACGAAGCTCTTGGTAAAGGTGATTACAGATTGGACAGTCCTAGGTGTAACTCGTACGCTCGCTACGGCGGGGACATCCGTAGATTATGAAACGAAGAATAACGATGGTCTTTATGAGATCGAGGTACCCGAAGAGAATTCGACCATCCAAGCGAAGCTGAAGCCTCGTTATCCACTCTCTTATACTGCAGGAGAAGGAATCTCTAATATCAAGGTGACCTACAAGGGGACACAGACTGAGGTTAAGAGTGGAGACGAGGTCGAGCAAGGGAAAGAACTGACCATTTCATTCAATTCTGCAAGTAAGGTCGCAAGCATCTCCTTAGGTAATCAAACGGTTACCACGCCTGTAAAGGAAGACAAAGACTTCGGAGAGTTTGTCTACACTTATGAGGTCGCTGTGAGCGGTCCGAATGCCAAGTTGCTCATTACAACCGTAGATAATGCCCTCTCATTGGAGATTGTCAAGGACGAAGCTTCTATCCAAGAAGGAGACGTGCTTTATACGACAGAGCCCGACGGCGACGCGCTGAAAGCACTCGGTAAGGGCTCGCGAGTAACAATCCGTGTGACCAAGATTAAAGCGGGGTATACGCTTAAGGCTACCTCTGCCGAAGCTGCTAGTGTGAGCCCTGCGGAAATATCAGAAACGCCGAAGAGTATCGTCGTGACGATGGGCAAGGTCGCAGCAAAGGTTAAGCTTTCGCTCGCACTCACAGAATATCCGCTTACCATTCCTTCCGACATTGAGGACATCACCTTCAAGGTAACCAAGAAGGACGACAATAGTGAAGTGACGACGGGTACGAAGTTCGCTGCAGGTACGAAGTTCGTCGTAGAGGTGACGGTGAGCAAGGGTTCGCCCGTGAAGTTCCTTACGATTAACAATGAGTCTGTAACGAAGGGGGCTGATGGTAAGTTCACTTTCGAGATGCCCGCTAAGCCCGTTACGCTGGGTGTGCTTCGTGAAAACGAATTGAAGAACTACACGTTGACTTTCCCTGCACCCTCTGAAGAATATCAGTTGCTTGTAAAGCAAGGTGATACGCCGCTGAGTGATAAGGCGGAGGTGCAGGTAGGGAAACCCCTCACCTTTACGATTACGGTAAAGAGCGGCTTGGACAAGAAGGTGAATAAAGTGACCCTCGCCGGTATTGAAGCAACGAAGAAGGACGCTACCACGTGGACGATCAATATGCCGAACCAAGATGCGAGCATCGCGGTAGAGCTTCAGTCTATGAAGCGTACCCTTACCTTCCCAGAGTCTTCCTCTTCGTACAGTCTCGTGGTACGCAAAGAGGGTAAGACCCTGAGCAACAAAGACCTTGTTGAGGTCGGCGCTGAACTTACTATCACGACCACAGTCTTTACCACAGTGGCTAAGAAGGTGACCAAAGTGATGGTCGGGAGTGCCGAGGCAACCTCTACCGACGGTCGTACTTGGAAGGTGAAGATGCCAGACGAGGACGCTACGATTGCCGTCACGCTTATTGATGTGAAACGTCTGTTTACTTTCGCAGATACAGAGGAATATACCGTAACCGCTACTAAGGACGGGCAACCTTTGAAATCTCCTGCTGGGCTCGATGCGAACGATAAAGTAGAAGTTACGATTACCGTGAAGCCTGGAGTGAACAAAACCGTCGAGAAGGTTAATGTAGGTGCTACTGTAGCTAAGGAGTTGAGTGATAAGCCTGGGGTTTATGCCTTTACGATGCCCAATACCGATGCAGAATTGCGTGTGACGCTTGCGAACCCGAAGCATCATCTCTTCATTGGTAAACAAGAAGGGGTTACGGTTTCTGTTAACCAAGGACTCAACACCATAACCAGCGGCGACAAGGTCGAGGAAGGTGTGAAGCTTACCGTTAAGGTGAAGCTGAAGACTGCCAAAGAGATCGCCTCCGTGCTGCTTAACGATGTGGCAGCTACCCTCGTCAAGGAAAATGAGTACGAGGTGCTGATGCCTAAAGAGGATGCTGTCTTGATGGTGCAGCTCAAGGGGGTGGAAAAGATGCGCGTCTTGCGCTTTGAGACCAGTACGCCCGAGTATACGGTTGCGGCTCATGTCCAAACAGAAGAGGCTAAGCCCGTCGAGTTGATAAATCCCGCACAGGTCGCAGTGGGCGCGAAAGTGACGCTAACCATTACGATGAAGAACGGCGTGGCTAAGTATGTGAAAGCTGTGAAGGTGGGTGAGATCAAAGTGATGCCCGACGTGGCAGATGCCTCCAAGTGGAACTTTGACATGCCTGATGCGAATGTGATCTTAGAGGTTGAAACAGCCGCGATAGACGAGCTCACTTCGCATAAGATTACCGTCGTGGCGAATGGTGCGGAGGTGCAGATTTTCGACGGGACGCGCGCTTTGGCTGTGAACTCTGAGGTGAAGACCAACACGGCACTTACGATTAGGGTCACCCACGTTACGCACAAGATCGAGAAGGTTACTTTTGGTGGTCGTGACCTGACTCTCGAGCATGGCGAATACAAGGCTATAATGCCCGACGCGGACGTGACTCTTGAAGTAACCCTCGGAGGTGAGAAAACAGCGGTAGAAGACGCCTTATTGGCTGCAGTAACGGTATCTCCTAATCCGTTTGTTGGCGAGCTCCGTATCTCCAACTTCGCAGGCACGAACGGTCGTTACGAACTCTTGACGCTCGCAGGGCAGCTTCTCCGTGCTGGTAGCTTGGATGCGGAAACGACCGTTGTCGAAACCTCTGATTTGCCACAGGGACTCTATTTCTTGCAAATTACCACCCAGAGCGGAGCCTCCAAGGCCTTCCGTGTGGTGAAGTATTAAGCAGGGGAGTCTCCAGCGATTACGCAATCGGAGGAGCTACGGGAAGCGCTGTTTCATAAAAAAGTTCTGATTTTGATTGCGAAAAATAAGGAGCGTTACCAATCGGGTGACGCTCCTTTTTTGTGCTATGCGTGTGTCGCAATCCCAGACCAGACCGTAGCTTTCCTATATTTTGACCATGGCGCTTTTCCCGCTTCTACTAATCTATTTAGAGGAACTACTCTAAGGGAGTATTGCACAAACTCCCCACACTTTTCAATTCTCTTTTCCAGTCCTTTTT
>CAJPTV010000062.1 GCA_905373665.1 Bacteroidia bacterium | reverse complement strand
AAGGGGGCACAACTTGAACCCCGTCAGGGGTGGGTATTTTTAGCCCAGGGTTCGACCCTGGGCTAGCAACGCTCGTCGCCACCGAACCTACTCGCTCCTCCTCAACCACGGGCCGTCCGCCCTTAGGACCCCGTCCGCCCTTAGGATCGCCTCTGTGATTTACATTTTACCGCACATTGCGCCCACTGGGCCGTCCACCCTAAGGACCGCTGTGTTGATTTGCATTTTACCGCACATTGCGCCCACTGGGCCGTCCGCCCTAAGGACCTTAGCGCCTCACTTTTTTCCTTCCAGATTTGCTAGTTTCAAAAAAAGCAGTACCTTTGTGTGTCCAAAACAAAGGACAATCGGTTCGTAGCTCAGCTGGTAGAGCACGTGACTCTTAATCATGGGGTCGAGGGTTCGAGCCCCTCCGAACCGACAGAAAAGGAGATGAGTTCCCACGGGAGTTCATCTCCTTTTGCTTTTGATGCGAACTGACCTCCTCATCTACGCACCCAAAGAACCTTTTCCAATAAAAGACACAGCCCAATAAAAAAGGCCGCTCCTTTCTAGGAACGGCCTTTTTATTGAGTTATTTATCGCACTAGTAGTGGAACACCTTTACCAAACGTTGCGCGCCATTTTGAGTACTCAAACGCACAAAATAGACACCCGCTGCGAACTCTTCTGTATCCACTACCGATTCGTTCGCTTCCACCATCCCCCTACGTAACACAACGCCCGTAACATTAACAAGCTCGTAACCCACGTTCCGTTGCATTCTGAGGCAACACTTCTGCAGTAAGGGTTAAAGAACATCGCTGCGGTAATCGTTGCTTTGCTCATGTCCCAATGGTTCAGAGGTTCGTTGAACGAAGTACATTCCGAAAACATACCTCGAAAACTCGTGACTTGACTCAAGTCTGGCGTATCTATGTCCTTAGAAAAGTGCATATTCGAGCAACTGCAAAACGCACCTGTCATGTCCTGCCATTTCACATCACCCCATTGAACGACCTCCAAGAGAGCATCTTTAGCGGAAGAGTATTCACCAGCGACAAATATCTGTCGCCCATTTTCCCACTTGTAATAACCTTCTTTGTACATAAAAATTCTCGTAAGGCCTTCTGGACCAGCCTCTACAATATACTCGCCGCTTTCTGGAGGCGTAAAATGGCAAACACTAGGGCTATACACACTCCGCAGAGTCCTCTTTGTCTTATCATAGCCATCGATTTGTTATTGTTTGACTAGCGAAAGTTCGGAAAAAGAGAAGAAAGAGCAAAAACGACCGTGCAAATCCCCCACACGCCCCACAAAATGCCGACTCCACTTTTGCTATTATCTTTGTGTAAACCATCCCCACAATGGGGAACGGAATAAGACACTACTACAATGGGCTTTAACAAGGTGATTCTCACGGGGAATATCGTTAACGTACCACGAACCTATTACCCCAAACGCGGAAACTGCATCCTCCGCTTGAAACTAGCTGCGGATGATTCAACCAAAGAGTGCCACCAGTTGGTCTTCTTTAACGAACTCGCCGAAAGGGCAGAAGAACAGCTTCGCCAAGGGATGCTCCTCTTTATCGAGGGCTCGTTGCACTACTACAAACACGAGTTCCCCGAGGATGTGATTTATGGAGCAGAGATCCACGTCTCCGCCTTCGAGGTAATTGGCAATGCGAAAGAGAGGGTGAAAGACGAAGTGATTGAAACCACCAAACAGTTTATCGTCGATATCAACGAGCTGCTCAAAGAGGATAGCAAAGAGTCCACGAACGCCATAGTCGTTGACGACGATTTGCCTTTTTAAGCCCCAACCTACTTAACGCCGCCACGCCTATTCCTGTAAAAGATTACACTTTGTTACTTGCCGTACAATTCTTCCCCCCGTCATGGGGTGTCATCGCAGGGCTCGTTGTCCTTTTAGTCCTGATTTTCGCCTCGGGCTTTGTCTCAGGCTCAGAAGCTTCGTTCTTTTCGCTACACCCCGCCGACCTCGAGCTCCTAGAGGAACAGAAAGGAAAGTGGGAACGTTACAACCTAGCGCTGAGGATGTTGGCGGCGCAGGAACGCCTGTTAGCGACCATTCTCATTGCGAACAACCTCATCAACGTGGGGATCGTCCTCCTTACGACCTATATCACCGACTCGGTCGTTGATTTCCACGACGCCCCCCTAGCGGGCTTTCTCTTCAAAGTGGTCTTTATCACACTCTTGCTCCTACTCTTTGGCGAGGTCTTGCCGAAGCAGTTGGGGGCGAGCCGTCCGTTGCGTTATGTCCATTTCGCCGCGCGCCCGTTGTACTACTTCTATGTCTTGTTAGCCCCCTTTGCCAAGCTGATGGCGTACGCCGTAAAGCGCCTTAACGAGCGTTTCGTCCCCCACCTAGACCTCTCTATCGACCAGATAGAAGAGGCCATAGAAATTACCAAAACGGGCGACGCCGAACGCAACGAAGAGTCAAACCTTATCAAGCGCATTGCCCACTACGGCACTATCGACGCCTGCGAGATTATGCGTCCGCGGGTCGAGCTCTTTGCCTTCGACCAAGAGACCCCCTACGGCGAAATAAAGGAACAGGTACAACAGACGGGCTACAGCCGCATCCCCGTCTATGAAGAGTCGTTAGACAACATCGTGGGCATCCTCTATGTCAAAGACCTCCTTTCGCACATCGACGACGACCCCGCCTTCGACTGGAAGAGCCTCCTACGCCCCGCCTATTTCGTTCCCGAGAATAAGAAGATTGACGAACTACTGGGCGAGTTCAAACGCCAGAGCATTCACCTCGCCATCGTGGTCGATGAGTACGGGGGGACGTGCGGACTCATCACCCTAGAGGACATCCTCGAAGAGGTCTTCGGCGAGATAGCCGACGAGTCTGACGCGCGCGGCGAAAAGCTCTTTACCCAGCTCGATGCCCACACCTTCCGCGTGCAGGCTAAGATACAGCTCAACGACCTCTGTAAGTACCTCCACCGCCCCGATTCGGACTTTGACGAGCTACGCGGCGATGCCGAGACCCTCGCAGGGCTAGTCCTCGAAATCTTAGGGCGTTTCCCCAAGGCGGGCGAGGTGTTACAAGTGGCGGACTTGCGCCTTACCGTAGAGGCTGTGAACAATCGGCGCATCGTGCAAATCAAGATAGAAACAGGAGAATAGCGCACTATGAGGCAGCAACGTGGAGTATTGGGGTTCATCGGACTGTTTGTCCTTGTTGTCGTTCTTGCACATTCTTTCGCGCTTACAGGCTGTTCTGACGCTGTTGTGCCCCGCTCGTATGGTTACCCTCGTTTTGACTTCCCAACAAAGAATTATCGCCACTTGGACACAATTCTGCCCTATACCTTCGACCTGCCCGTGTATGCGCGTTTACGCATAGACCCTGACAGCATGGCGCAGGATATTGAAATTCCTCAGTACAAGGCGACCATTTACCTCACCTACTACAACCGCGCTTCGGCGCTAGATACGCTCACCGAGAATGCCCGTACGCTCACCTACAAGCACTCCACCCGTGCGGATGCCATCGACGAGCAGTACTACGAAGCCCCCGAGCGGCGCGTCTATGCCATGCTCTATCGTGTGGCGGGCGACGTGGCAACCTCCGTACAGTTCTATGCCACGGACAGCGTGTCGCACTTCCTGCGTGGGACGCTTTACTTCTACTGCGTACCCAATGCTGATTCACTTGCGCCTGCGATTGATTTCTTCTCCCAAGACGTGGTGCGTCTTATCGAGACCCTCGCTTGGAAAGAGTAACCCCCTAGCCTAACCCCCAATGCCCTAATAGTGCAAGACGTGGACAATGCCTGAGTTTCTGAAGATTAACACCGGTGCCGCCACCCTCGCCTTCTGGCACATCGAGGAGAGCGAGGAGCAGCTCAAAGCCTTCATCGGGGGAGACTCCTTCCCCACGCTTTCCAGCTTTCACGACAGCTCGCGACGGCTCGAGTGGCTCGCCACGCGCTGCATCCTTAAGACCCTCGGGATCACCGACCAAGTGCTTTATACCAAGAAGCGGAAGCCTTACCTCGTGAGCGGTAACGGGCATATATCCATGTCGCACACCTTCCCCTACGCGGCCGTGATTACCAACCCGACCTTCTCCGTGGGGATTGACATTGAGAAGAAAAACCGCCCCTTCAAACGGATTGCCTATCAGTTCCTTACCCTTGGCGAACTCTCGTGGCTCGACCTAGACAATACCCTACAGTTGGCGCTCATCTGGAGTGCCAAGGAGGCGTTCTTTAAGCTCTACAACCGTCCGGGGCTGAACTCCTTTACTGACCTCGATGTGCAGCCCTTTGAGGTACAACCTAAGTCGGGCGTCTTTCACCTCCTCGTGCACGTCACGCGCTTTAGCTTTCGCGTCTCGATGGAATATGCCATCCTTGAGAACTTTGTCATCACGTGGGCAGTCTGCAACCCCGAGCTCTTTCACTGGGGCACGTCGCCGCTAAAAGCTGGTCTCGAGGGCGATTTGTAGCCGAAGGTAAAAGTCGTAATCGATGCGCCCAAGGGCGAGGTCGTAATACCCTTTTGCGCCGCATGAGAAACGCCCACTCTGGGTAATAGACTTCTCGTAAACGATCGCCCCCTCGAGGATACTCCGCACAGAGTGCATCGCCCCGTCAGACCACATACTGTAAGAGCGATAGAGCTCCTCCCCTCTCAGCGAAATAAAGTTCTTGCCATAGAAATAGCCTGCGCCTAAGTACAGCGCTTGCCCAAGGCGTAGCCCTGCTTCCCCAGCGGCTGCCCAGCCGTTGCGTGCGGGGAGGGGCGAGTCATGATGCCCGTCATGGCTTACAAAGCCGTGCAGTTGCACCTGTGGGCGTAGCGTCCCCTCTCGGCGCACCCAGCCTAAAGAGAGTCCCGCATTGGTTGAGGTGACGACCCGCAGGTGCGAGGTGTCGATCTGTCCCCCGTGGTGGCGTGCTAGAAAAAAAGCGTTGTAGGAGAACTCGGGCTGCCCCCATTGTTCGCTCCACTGTCCCGCAACACCATGGTTAAACCATTGAAGCCCATAGAGGAAGCGCTCCTCGTCGTTGGCATCTTTCCATATAAAACGATCCCAGTCTATCCACGTCTGGATGCGGTAGCGGCTGCCCTGCCAATAGAGTTGTGCCCCTGCCTCTGGCCCGTGAAGCCACGCATATTGTGGGCTATAAATTGCCTCGGGTAGTGGATGCTCGCCCGTTAACGTTCCGAGGTGACACCAGAAACTCCCCCGCCCCGTCGTGGCGAGTTGTGCCGCGATACTCAGGGTAGGCTTATGCACCTGTGCCTCAGTCTTGCCGTGCATATAGGCATAGAAATAGCCCCCGTTGAGGTAAAGCTTTTCCCCCACACGCCGCCAGACCTCTGGGTGTACGGCAACCCCAGGCAGCGTATACCCTGGCTTAAGCGGATGCGCAAACTCCGCATTGTAGAAATAGGACTCTGCCCCCAGCGCGAGCCCCCAGTTGACCTCTTCCGTCTCTTCATAGTTTCGCCGCCAAAGCTTAAACTGTGCCCAAAGGGAGTGTGAGAAGATACCGAGTAGGCAGAGCAGGAATAGCGTGCGCATCATGGTCTTACTAGGGGGTTGTCGTTCGCAGAATGGCTAGGGGGCGCGTGGTAGCTACAACTTCAAGAGCTTTTCGTAGCGTTCGGTGGCAGTGCCACTTTCTACCCAATTACCGAGGTAACGCAGTCGCACGCGGTAGAAATAGACCCCACGCCCGATGGTATTCCCATGGTCGTCGCGCCCATCCCAATAGTATGGGCCGAGACGTAGGCTTGGCGAAGGCTCGCTAAAGTGGAGCGTCCGCACAAGGAGTCCGTCGGGGGTGTAAATCTGAATGAGCACCTCAGCAGCTTGCCCGGGGCGCGTCCCGTCAAAGTAGAAACTCGTGCTTGTGGTAAAGGGGTTCGGATAGTTCAATAGGTTCGCGATTTGCGCCTCAGCGGGGTTGCCCACCTCGAAGGTTATTTCCTGCTGCGAACGGTTGTTATAGACGTCGCTTGCCGCCACACGCAAGGTATATTTGCCTGCCGAGAGGTTGGAGAAGTGGTAGCGCACCTCCCCCTCTTGGTACGAATCTTTCGCTGCGACGTAGAAATCGTTAAGGACTATCCGTTCCTCTTTCCCATCGTGGGTAAGGGTTGCCACAAGGTCATGCCCCACGCCAGCCGCTGAGATATTAACCCCACTCGAGTCACGAAGCCGCACAATGAGCAGCGCATTGGAGTTGACCGTGACCGACGAGCGGCGCGCGTAGTCGTCCCAAAAGAGCTCTATCGACGGACCCTCGTGGTCGGTCACCTCTTCGGCAGCTACACGCCCGCCGACGACGAACTGGTCATACCCTCCCGAGGCGAGCTGCGAATCTGACTGTGCGAGCATCGTGGAGAGCCCCGCCCCGTAGGGTAAATCCATATCCGTGGGGACGATGAAGGTAAAACGAGCCTTCCCCTCCGTACAGGTCGCCTTGCCGCGGAAAAGAGTATAGGGACGTTCGAGGTACTCGAATACCCCCTCGCCGTCGTTATTACGAGTACGCACTTTCTGCTGTGCCCCGCGGATTTGCAGGTGTGCCTCTCCCTCCATCGGTCTGCCATCGGGGAGGGTCACCTCCACCTCGCACGTTACTTTTTGCCCCCCACGCAGCGTATCGGCGAGCCCTCGCAGGGGCGCTCCGTTAAGCGTGGAAAGTTGCACCTTCGCAGCGAAGTTTGGAAGGGGAAGGGCGGGGTTGCCAAGCAGGGCATATTTGCTGCGGTTCTCGTTCCCCGGGGTTTTATTCTTTGCCATACGCACGGCATCGCCCAAGGCGTGATATTGCGGCGCTTTAGCCCCAGGAAAGATCGAACGCAGGAGGTGGGAGTTGAATAGCTGGTTCGAGTAGTTGTAGGTCAGGCGCGATGCGGCGATGATTGCGATACTCCCCCCTTGGGGCATAAAGAGCATATCGCGCCCGAGGGTGACTTTCTCCTCCCAATCGCTTCCCGCAAAGGAGCAAGAAGCAGCAAGGAGGATAGGCAGTCGTTCTAGGTTGCGCCAAGAAGTAGCGTCTTTGAGAGTGAAGAACTCCTCATTACCAAACTTTAGGCGGCTACCATGACCGATGTAGTTGAGTAGGTAAGCCCCTTGGTTCATTTGTCGGTTAAGTTCTCTATTTACCGCAGGGTAGTAGGAATTCTCCCAACGGTTCTCCTGCTGAAAGGCATCGATATAAAGACGTTTGACTTGGATGTCCTTTCGCTCCCTCTCGATGCGCACCGCCATTGAGTCCGAGCCAGTCATATAGGCGAGATTGTCCTCGTCATCCGCAAGCATCACCGCTCGCGTGAGCCACGTCCCCCAGTGCGCAGGAGTATGATAGATACGCTCGCGCCGCAAGAGAATATCCATCTCCCATGACTTTCGCACTGCGTAACGCCCCACCCCGATGTCAAGTGCTCCGTGCTCAGCCCCTTCATCGGGGTCTAGGAATCCAAAGATATCGTCCGAGCCAAAAGAAAGAGGCGCTTCGGCCGAATTAAATGACTGGTAGTTAGGCAAAAGATTATAGTCGTCCCAGTGTTCGCGGAGGTCGTAAAAGGCTTTCCCGACCAAGAGGAGGTGATGGAAGCGTCCACTAGCCCCTCCCCCTTTCCAATAGAGAAAACGCGCATAGTTACGAATCGCGCTCACGTCGCGATTGCCCGATGAGAATTCGTTGTACACCTCTGCCACATCGACCACCCTCACATCCTTGTAAAGAACGAGCGGGGAGTGGCGATAGATATCCGCTATAGCCTCCGCTTGCGATAAGAAACGTTCGTGCGAGACAATCAGGAGCTCGGGCACGTTCCCCCCGTGAAGGTCTTGGTTAGCCACCTCGCCCTCTACCTCTACGCTGCGCGCCTCGCGTCGGTCAAAGAGTACGAGCTGATCGCCGGGCTGTGCCGTCGCCCCCGAAAGCGAGGTATAGTGCCACGGGTGGAAGATGCGGGTCACATTCCAGAGCTCGACCTCCTCGCCATAGCTCGGAAAGTCAAAGGCAGTGTAGGTCGTCTTCGTCCCCTCCCGATCCACAAAGAAAGGGAGTTGCGATACCCGTTCGGGAAAGCGCTGCCGCACATTGACCCAAAGGCGCGATAACCACCCCGAGGAGGAGTAGCTCGGGCGCAAGAAACGTATCTTCAGCGCAAGCTTCTCCGTGGGGAGGTTAAAAGCCCCCGAGAGCTCATCAACCGTTGCTAGAGAACCGTCTGTAAGAAAAGAAGGGGCTAGTTCCAGCGTGCCGACCGACACCCCCTCTACCGAAAGATTGAACCCCGTAACGCGCTTAGAGGCGGCCGCTAGGCGCGCAAAGTACTTCACTTCTGAGCCCACTACGCCGCGCGTAAGGGGAGGCGTGTAGGTGCGTTCGATGGTAAAGTCAAACTGATCGCCAAAGAACTCGCGCCCCGATTCGCGAAGGTTCGTCTTACGCCCGATGGTGCCCCACATCCCGATATAGTCGCTTTGTCGCCGTGTCGGGGCGGGTGACTCCACGCTCGGCATGGGCATGGCGGGGCGGTCGATAGTAAAGAAGTAGTGAGCGTGATGTTCGTAATCGTGCTCGTGGTAGTCATACATATCGCGCTTGGGGTTATACTCCCACCACGCAGGTCCTTCGAGAAAGAAAAGCGCGTAATCGCCCGACCGCGGGATGCCGTCGCGTGTAACCCAACGGACGGGGATCTGCTGTAGGTCGTCTGCATTAGGGGTCGCATTGTCGTAGGGAAGCTGGTGCGGATTCCCTCCCCAGACCGAAATTGCTGCAGGAGCTGTGACGCCGAGCCGTTTCAGTTCGTCGTAGGTCAGTTTATAAACCCCCGTCCTATCAATGCGAAAACGCCACCACCGCCCCGAGGCAAGTTGCGACTGGGTGACGCGCGTGTAATCTGCTGGCGTCGCACCCTTCACTACAGAGCGCGTATTTCGCGCACCAACGGTATTTTTAATACGAAAACTCTTTAACTGGTACAACATACCCTCCTTGTGTTGAAAGGCGGGAATTTGAACCCTTAAAAGCCGTTCGCCGCGTGCATCGGCTACACTTGCCTTCGCAACGTGGGATTGAGTCAGCCAAGCGGGGTAACCCGCCACTTCAAACGCGACGGGCGTATACTCTAGGTCGGTTACCTCAACGGGGCTCAGCGCACCCGCCCACGCATAGACTCCCGCATGAAGCACGGGCGCCCCCAAGGCGAGCTGCAGTCCGCCACGCAGGGTATAGTCGCGCCCAAGGGAATCTAGATTGACGGGGACGTGTTTTATCTCTAACTTTACCTCGAAACGTTGCGACTGTGCCGTGGCAGCGAAGGCAAAAAGTAACAGACCTAGGATAAGGCAACCCCAAAAGCGCAATATATTCATAACCCCGTTGTTTCTTTGGTAACAAAAGTAGAGCACAAATTCCTATTTGAAACGTTCTTAGGGGTAGTAAACTTGTGTGGCGATGAGTAGCGAAAAACGAACTTTTCAAGTGCAGGGCATCGGTTGCTCAGCATGCGTGGCACGTATTGAGAGCGTGCTCAGTAAGATGGCGGGGATTCTTTCCGCACGTATAGACATCACAACCAACCAGTTACTTGTCGAGTGGGACGGGGCACAGACCTCCCCCGCCGCCATCCGCGATGCGGTCGAGGCTATAGGCTACCACCTCGAAGGCGTAGAGGACACCCCCTCTTTTCCTAAGCCCCAGTCAGCGACACACCAAGCCCAAGGGCGACTATTCCTTTTGCTTTTGGGGTTGATTGGGGCTTTCGTTGCTTGGTTTCTTATGCTTTACTACCCACGCCTGCAGTGGAGTATGTGGACACAACTGGCGATCTCGCTGGTCGTTACCTACGGGATGGGGTTCCCCATCCATCGGCGTGCGATACGTCAGGCTTTTCATCGCGAAATGAGCATGGATACGCTCATCTGCCTGAGCGCCAACACCGTATTCTTCTACAGCCTATACGGGCTTTACCACAACTTCACCCATTTGGAGACCGCGGCACTCCCCCTCTTCTTCGATTCGTCAGCGATGATTGTCTCCATCCTCTCCTTTGGCAAATGGCTAGAAGAACGCGCCAAGGTGCGAGCCGCTGATGCCCTCGCGCAGCTCATGGAGTTACAGCCAGAAGAGGTAGAGGTGCTGCGTAATGGGCACTTTGTCCGCGAACGGCTCACAAATCTTCACAAGGGCGATGTGCTCCTTTGCAAAACTGGGCAACGCCTAGCTGTCGACGGCAAGGTCGTCGAGGGGCAGGCGTCGGTAGATCAGAGCAATATGACGGGCGAGTCAGAGCCTGTCTTTCGTAAGGTGGGCGACACGGTCTACGCAGGGACTGTCCTCATGGACGGTTCGTTACACGTCTGTGCCGAACAGGTCGGGAGTGCCACCCAACTGGGGCAAATGATTCGCTTCGTGCAAGAGGCGCAGACAACCAAGCCCAAAATACAGAGCTTGGCAGACCGCATAGCTGCGATTTTCGTCCCCATCATCATCGGCTTAGCGCTGATTACCCTTGTCTGTTGGGGACTTCTATGGGAAGGCGCCGATGCGTGGCGTATGGGGCTCATCGCAGCAGCCTCGGTACTCTCTATCGCTTGTCCGTGTGCCCTAGGGCTTGCCACCCCGACTGCAGTCATTGCGGCTGTAGGGACGGCGGCGCGCCACCACGTGCTCGTCAAAGATGCCCACGGCTTGCAGATCGCCAAAGATTTGCGCGTCATGTTCTTTGACAAAACAGGGACGCTGACGCGCGGGAAGCCCGCCGTAGTAAAATACCACTGGTGTGTGAATGAGGACGAGCAGCCCGCCGTGCGAGACCTCCTCTATACCCTCGAGAAGAAATCGGGACACTCCCTCGCCCAATCGGTGATCGATTGGTTACGCACAGGGACGATGCTCCCCATCAAAGACTATCACATCATCCCTGGCAAAGGGATGTATTGCGACTACGCGGGGATTCGCTTCTCACTCGGCAACCTCGACTACGCCAAAGAGCAGCAAGTGAACCTCATCCCGATACACGACCTCTTGCGTGACTGGTCCGAGGAGGGACTCACCCTCACGACCCTCCAGCAAGAGGGACGCCTACTCCTAGCGCTCGCCTTTTCCGACACCCTCCGCGAGGGGCTAGGCAATACGCTCGCCGAGCTGCGAGAGCTCGGGGTCGAGTGTCATATCCTCTCGGGCGACAACGCCCAAGCCACGGCACGCGTGGCGACCGAATCGGGGATTGCCCTGACCAACATCTCGAGTGGGCTGCTCCCCAGTGATAAGGCCGAGCAGGTAAAGGCGGCACGTCTGTTAGACGGCAAGCCCCAAGTCGTCGGGATGGTGGGCGACGGGACGAATGACTCTCTGGCGATTACCGCCGCCGACGTCAGCTTTGCCATGGCGAGCGGCGATGATCTCTCCAAGAGCAGCGCCGTGTTTACCCTCATCAGTCAAGACTTGATGGCCATCCCCGCCATCATTCGCCTAAGCAAGCGCACCATGCAGATCATCAAGCAAAACCTCTTCTGGGCACTCTTCTACAACCTACTCGCCCTCCCCATAGCCGCGGGGGCGCTCTACGTCCCCTTTGGCTTGGAGATGCACCCGATGATTTCGGTGATAGCCATGTCTATCAGCTCGCTCATTGTGGTAACAAACAGTTTGAGGTTAAGAAAATAGAATTGTCTATTTCCCAAAATAGCCCTATCTTTGTGGGTGTTTTTTGGGTCAAAGTTGTAATAGAGATGAAACAGACATTCCAGCCTTCTATCAGAAAGAGAAAGAATAAGCACGGTTTCCGTGAGCGCATGTCGACAGCTAATGGGCGTCGAGTATTGGCTGCACGCCGCCGCAAAGGGCGTAAAAAGCTCACCGTGTCGGATGAGTATAATCTCCGCCGCCACTAGGGCAGTGCGGATCGTCTTCAGTTCTAGGTGCATTGTACGTGTAGAGCGTACGATGCACCTATTTTTTTTATTACCCTCACCCCTCCTACTCCTTGCCCTCTTAGGGGGGCTATTTGCCCCACAACCCCTTTTCGCACAAGACGAACACGACGACGAAATAGAGCGCCTACAGCGCCTCGATACCATCGTCCTAACCTCCGGACGGAAACTCGTGGTAAAGGTCGTGAGTGTGACCTCCCACGGCGTCTATTACACCAAACCCGACGAAGAGGAGGAGCTGAGTTTCGAGCGACGCAACGTCTACCGCGTCACCTACTCCACCGGACAGACCGAGACCATGACCGAAAAGGCGCTAGAAGCCCTCGACGAGCTCGACTGGCGCGCCGTCATCCTCTATGAGAACCCCGACGACGTGAACGGACTCTATTCCCACGGGATGATATTTGCCGAGTCGGGCAAGGGGAGCAAGTCGCTCCGCAATGCGCAACGGAGTGCCGAGGCGAAGCTGCAGAAGCGCGCGAGCCAAAAGAAGGCGATCGCCGTGCTTATCCACAAACGCAGCACTAGCGGAGGGTTTGGCGAAGTCCCCACCTACCGCATCGATGGCGAAGCCTTTGGCACTGAACCTTTGGAAGAAGGGTTTGTTGATGAAGGAGAGGTGGCTGAAAAACGGAAAGCCTCGAAAGGAAAAGGTCGTAGAAAAAAGAAATAGAAATGGATACACAAGAAACTACACGCATGCCCCTATTGGGCGACTTAGCTCCCGACTTCAAGGCAAAGACCACCGAAGGGTGGCTTACCCTCTCCGAGTATGGCAAAGACAGCTGGGTGATTCTCTTTTCGCACCCGGCAGACTTCACCCCAGTCTGTACCACCGAAATGACGGGCTTTGCGAAGCGCAAACCTGAGTTCGATGCCCTCAATGCGAAGCTCCTCGGGCTCAGCATCGACAGCATCTTTTCGCACTTGGCATGGGTACGCAACGTCGAGGAGCGCACGGGGGTACGCTTTAACTTCCCCATCATCGCCGACATCAAGATGGACGTGGCGAACCTCTACGGGATGGTACAACCCGGGGTAGCCTCGACCGTGGCGGTGCGTGCCGTCTACTTCATTGACCCGAAGCGGGTCATTCGCCTTATCCTCTACTATCCCCTCTCCGTAGGGCGCAACATGGATGAAATCTTACGTGCTCTGAAGGCACTACAGCTGACCGATCGTGCCCCCGTTGCTACGCCGCTCGATTGGCAGCCCGGCGACGAAGTGCTCGAGCATGCGCCCGAAACCATGGAAGGCGTCGACAAGAAGCTCGCGGAAAAGAAACCTGGGCTCGTAGACTTCTACATGGTCAAAACCAAGGTGGAATAAAGAGACACCCCCCAAGAACCGTTAGAAGCAGGTAAAAAAGAGGGGGCATCAAGATATGACTCTCCCTCTTCTGTAGGGGCGTAGCGTGCTTTCGCCCGCAACTCGCAGCGTATGCCGCGCTGTGGTGATTTGCATTTTCAACCGAATGGTGGGGTTTGTAGGGGCGCAGCATGCTACGCCCTGCGCCGTAAGGCGCATAATGAA
>CAJPTV010000061.1 GCA_905373665.1 Bacteroidia bacterium | reverse complement strand
GCGTGGGGCCCAGTGGGCGCAATGTGCGGTAAAATGCAAATCACCGAGACGGCACGCCGTGCCGAGTTGCGAGGGTGGAGGAGGGGTATAAGAGAGAGTAAAGGTTAATCACCGAGGCGGTTCTAACAGCTAACGGATCGTTGTTGAGAAAGGGCGAAAATAGATTTATATTTTCCTAAATCTCGTACCCTTGACAAGACGCTCCTGCCTTACACTCCCTGTATGCGCCCTACATACTCCCTACATTCACGTTACATACTCCCTACAAAATAGGTAAAATTACCTACCCTAAAAAGGGGGTATTTTTACTTACATTCCTCTATTTCGCTCACACAATCTTTGTTCTTCTCTATAGAAAAACCTCATTAGGTATTCCTAAAGTGCTACCCATGCGCAGTATACGGCAATGGGGGGGCTTGGAGGGTTAATATTGTACCCCACATCGCCCCCTTATCACGCTACTCGCCCCTCATATCACCAAGCCATCCGCCCTTAGGGGCGTGCTACACCCGCAACTCGCGGCAACGCCGCGCTGTGGTGATTTGCATTTTACCGCACATTGCGCCCACTGGGCCGCGCGCCCTTAGCGCCCGTCCGCTCTAAGGACTCACGGGGGGCGTGCCCTTAGGACCTTTTTCGGTATATTTGCCGTGTCACAATATAACACTTTAGGCGATGAACCAAGAAGAGTTTCGCGCAGCCATCGTGCAGGGGATTCCTGCTACGCTGCCGCCCGCTCGTCCTCTTGACACGAGCGTAAGCCATGCCCCAAGACGTAAAGATATCCTCTCGCCCGCCGAGAAGAAGCTCGCCCTGCGTAATGCACTTCGCTACTTCCCCGCGGCGCTACACGCGACACTCGCCCCCGAGTTCCTCGAAGAGCTCAAGACCTACGGGCGTATCTACATGTACCGTTTCCGCCCGACTTACGAGATGTACGCACGCCCCGTGGAGGAGTATCCCGCTAAGTGTCGGCAGGCGGCCGCCATCATGCACATGATACAGAACAACCTCGACCCCGCCGTGGCACAACACCCCCACGAGCTCATTACCTACGGGGGCAATGGGGCGGTTTTCCAGAACTGGGCACAGTACCTCCTTGCGATGAAGTACTTGTCGGAGATGACGGACGAGCAGACGCTGGTTATGTACTCGGGTCACCCGATGGGGCTTTATCCTTCGCACAAGGATGCGCCGCGGGTGGTGGTTACGAACGGGATGATGATCCCCAACTACTCGAAGCCAGACGACTGGGAGCGTTTCAACGCCCTTGGCGTGACGCAGTATGGGCAGATGACCGCAGGCTCTTATATGTACATTGGTCCGCAGGGGATTGTACACGGCACGACCATTACGGTGCTCAACGCAGGGCGTCGTCGTATGGCGCAGGGCGCTAAAGATTTGCGCGGGATGCTCTTCGTTTCCGCAGGCTTGGGGGGGATGTCAGGGGCACAGCCCAAGGCGGGTAAGATCTCCGAGGTGGTAAGCGTGGTGGCTGAGGTGAACCCGATGGCTACGAAAAAGCGTCACGAGCAGGGCTGGGTAGACGAAGTATTCGATTCGCTCGACCTGCTCATTCCCCGCATTCGCAAGGCGATGGACAACAAGGAGGTGGTTTCTATCGCTTACCAAGGCAATGTGGTAGACCTTTGGGAGCGCCTCGATAAGGAGAACTTGCGTGTAGACCTCGGGAGTGACCAGACCTCGCTCCACAATCCCTTTGCAGGGGGCTATTACCCCGCAGGGATGAGCTTTGAGGAGGCAAACCGCATGATGGCAGCCGAGCCAGAGAAGTTCAAAGAAAAGGTTTATGAGTCGCTGCGTCGTCAAGCCAAGGCGATTAACTCCCTTGCGGGGAAGGGAATGTATTTCTTCGACTATGGGAACGCTTTCCTGCTGGAGGCGAGCCGTGCGGGTGCAGAGGTGATGAATGCTGAGGGGTCGGGCTTCCGTTACCCGTCGTACGTGCAAGACATTATGGGACCGCAGTTCTTTGACTATGGCTTTGGTCCCTTCCGTTGGGTTTGCACCTCGGCCAAGCCGGAGGATTTGGCGATTACGGACCAGATCGCCCTTGAGGTACAGGAGGAGATGCTGAAGGAAGCTCCTGTGGAAATCCAGGATCAGCTCCGCGACAACATTCACTGGATTCGCGAGGCAGCAAAGAACAAGCTCGTGGTGGGCTCACAGGCACGCATCCTTTATGCGGATTCGGAAGGGCGTATCAAGATAGCACGTAAGTTTAACGAAGCGGTACGTAGCGGCAAGCTCTCTGCCCCTGTGGTGCTTGGGCGTGACCACCACGATGTGTCGGGGACGGACTCGCCCTATCGTGAGACGTCGAACATCTACGATGGTTCGCAGTTCTGTGCCGACATGGCGATTCATAACGTGATAGGCGACTCGTTCCGTGGTGCGACGTGGGTATCGATCCACAATGGTGGTGGTGTAGGTTGGGGCGAGGTAATCAACGGCGGCTTTGGGATGGTGCTCGACGGATCGGCGGAGGCGGATACGCGTCTGCAGCGCATGTTGTTCTGGGATGTGAACAACGGTATTTCGCGCCGTAGCTGGGCACGCAATGCGAGTGCACGTTTCGCGATTGAGCGCGAGATGGGGCGTTCGCCAGAGCTGCAAGTCACTCTACCGAACTTCGTAGACGACCGACTCTTGGACGGTTTGAAGTACTAAGTTTTAGTATCACGACAAAGAAAAGCGGCGTAGCCAGTGGGGCTGCGCCTCTTTTTTTTGCTATGTTGGGAAACGGGAAAGAAGTCACTATCTTGGGGCACGAAAAGGAACGGGGTTATGGTGAAACACGAAGCACAAACCGACCTGTGGGTTCTGGGACTCCTACAGGCGGCACACATAGAACTGAGCTATCAGGGAGCAGAGATTCCAGCTATCGACCAAGCACTCAAAACCGCATCAAAAGCAGATACGGGTAGGGCGGGGCGTCCCGAGTTCGTGGGCGTAGTGAGGGACTTTGTCCTAGTCATTGAGAACAAAGCCGATAGCGCTTTTCACGCACACAGGGAACAAGGGAAGCTCAGCGAAGATACGGCAAGTAAACAGGCTTATGCGGTCAATGGGGCGCTCCATTACGCTCGTCACATTCTTGAGCATACGACCTATAAGAAGGCGTTTGCGATAGGCGTATCGGGCGACCAGAAGCACCACCGCATCTCCCCCGTGTTCTTGGATACGAGCCTCAGGGCGTGCGAGCTCCCCGAGGTGGAGACCTTTATTTCGTTTAACGAAGAGAACATCGAGCTTTACTACCGTCGCGAGGTGCTTAAGGAAAAAGACACTCAGCAGAAGAGCACAACAGAGATACTCAAAGATGCCGAGACCCTCCACGATATGCTCTGGAAGGGCGGGCTTACGAACCAAGAGAAGCCTCTGGTAGTCTCTGGTATCTTGCTCGCCTTGAACGAAGAGCGTTTCAAGGGCTTCTCTACCGAAGACCTAACGGGCGATACGGTCAAGTCTGACGGGCAGAAGATTTACGAAGCTATCAGTTACAACCTCGATCGCGCCAATGCTCCTTCTACCAAAAAGGATAAGCTCCTCGCTCAGTTTGCAGTAATCCGCGACAACCGCAAGATTAACGACAAAGACCCCAAGAGCCAACGTACGCTCCTAAGGGAGTATACTGAGTTCTTGAAGAACAGTATCCACCATTCGATTCGTTACACCCCCTCGGCAGACGACTATCTCGGGCTCTTCTATGGCGAGTTTATGGCATACGCGGGGAAGGACGGTCAGGAGTTAGGCATCGTCCTCACGCCCAAGCATATTACCGAGCTCTTTTGCCAATTAGCAGACCTGCGCCCCACGGACCGCGTACTAGACCCCTGTTGTGGCACGGGAGGCTTTCTCATTGCCGCTATGCACTCGATGCTTCAACAGACGAGCGACCCTGAGCAGCAGCGTGCCATACGCAAGGAGCAGTTGATGGGGATAGAGTTGCAAGACTATATGTTTACCATCGCTACGACCAACATGATACTGCGGGGCGACGGGAAGAGCAACTTGCAGAACTATGACTTCCTAACGCGCCCCCCAGAGGATATTCAGCGGGAGCTTCACTGCACGGTGGGGATGATGAACCCGCCGTACTCGCAAGGAAGTAAGCAAGACCCAGACAAGTATGAAATAGCCTTCACGGAGCGTCTGCTGGATGCGTTGTGTGTGGAGGCGCGGGCTTTGGTTATCATCCCACAGTCGGCGGTGACGGGCAAGACGTTGTACGAAAAGAATATCAAGCGTAGTATCTTGTCGCGGCATACGTTGGAGGGGGTAATAACCCTGAACAAAGAGACCTTTTACAACGTGGGGACGAACCCTTGTATCGCCCTCTTTACCGCTGGGGTGCCGCACCCCAAGGGAAAGCTGTGTAAGTTTATCAACTTTGAGGATGACGGTTACGTCACAGCCAAGCACATCGGGCTTGTCGACGACGGTTCAGCGAGTGACAAGCGGCAGCATCTGCTCGACGTGTGGCACAATCGCGTCCAAGGGCAAAGTAAGTTCTGTATAGAGACGACGATAGCGCCTGACGACGAGTGGCTACACTCGTTCTACTATTTCAACGACGAGCTCCCGAGCGAGGAGGTGTTTCGTAAGACGGTGGCAGACTACCTGACCTTTCAAGTCAATATGATCACGCACGGGCGGGGGTATCTTTTTGAGGAGAGGGGGGCGTCTGATACGCCACCTTCCCTAAACCTTCCCGCCGACGGCTTGTGACTGCAGGATCGGGCGTGGCGAGCGTTTCTTATCCCAGAGCTATTTAAGGGCATAGATCGAGGTCGTCGACTTACACAGAACGAAAGGCAGGAGGGATCAACCCCTTTCGTTACTGCGGGTGAGAGTCTTAATGGCATCTCCTCTTTCATCGATAACCCAACGCAACAAGAGTTTGAGGCAAGCATAACCTTGGACATGTTTGCCAATGCATTCTTTCAAAACTATCCCTTTAAGTGCGACGACAATATTACCGTGCTGACACTCGACGAAAATTCCAAACCTTGTGCGCTCTTTCTTGTCACACTGCTCTCGCGGCTTAATGAAAAGTATTCCTACGCGAAACAGGTGCGCCCCCATCGATTGAAATTGGAACGTATAATGCTCCCCACCACCCCAGACGGCGCTCCCGACTGGGCATTTATGGCTGCCTATATGCGTCAGCAGGAGCGGGCGATCCTCTCGGAGGTTTTGTCTAAACTCGAGGCGCGCCTCGCCCAGTTGCCCACCTTCCCCGCCGACGGCTTGTGACTGCAGGATCGGGCGTGGCGAGCGTTTCTTTTTTCCGAGATCTTTACCAAAATACAGCGCGGGAAGCGCTTGAAGAAAGACGACCATGTTACGGGTGATATGCCCTACGTTTCTTCTACTGCGGCAAACAACGGTATTGACGGTTTTGTCGGTAATGATACGAGGGTGCGTATTTTTAGCAACTGTATCACACTTGCCAATAGTGGGAGTGTGGGGAGTGCATTCTTTCATGCCTATTCCTTTGTAGGAAGCGATCATGTTACTAGCCTTGAGCGTCAAGGGCTGGATCCTTACGCTTATCTTTTCATGCTCCCTAGTATCAACAAGCTTTCTGAGAAGTATAGTTTCAACCGAGAGATAAACGACGAGCGTATTGCCCACGAACGCTTTCTCCTTCCCACCACCCCCGACGGCGCTCCCGACTGGGCATTTATGGCTGCCTATATGCAACGCCTCGAAGGGGAGCTGCTGCAACAAGTCATCTCCTTCTACAAGAGACTTTCGTAACGGACTCGTTTTTGTTGTGTACATTTGTACACCAAACTTTAGCATAGAGATGAAGCATATCATCGTCCCGTATGACTTCTCCGAAGAAGCGCGCAATGGCGTAGCACTCGCCCAAGTACTCGCTACACAGACCTCGGCAGATATACAACTCGTGTATGTGCAACGGAAACAACCCGACTTCGCACACCTGAGCCTAGCCGAAGAGAAGCAACTCGTGGAACAGGAGTTCCAGAAGCTCATCGGGGAGCTCGGCGCTTCGCTCCCTAAGGAGGTGAAGGTGGACTACATCATCAAGAAAGGGAAGGTTTACCAAGAGGTCGTGGCACAGGCCGAGGCTTTTAACGATTCGGTCATCGTGACCTCCACGCACGGCGCATCGGGCTTTGAGGAGTTCTTCTTGGGAAGTAATACGCTCAAGATACTTGCTTCGACCGAGGTGCCCGTTTATACCATACGCCACGGTATTACGCCGACCCCGCTGCGCGATATCATCTTCCCGCTCGATACGACGTTTGAGAGCCGACAGAAAGCCCCCATTGTGGTAAAGCTTGCGAAGCTGTGGGGCGCGACCGTCCACATCGTCACCACGACCGACGGTTACGACGCCGAGGAGACTCGGAAACTCCAAGCCTATATTGCGCAGTGTGAGGGGTATTTTGTGAAGAACGACGTGCAGTATGTGACCTACCGTGCTGAACGGGAGGACTTTATCGATGTCATCACGGCGTACGCTGGCAAGCTCCCCTCCTCATTGGTTGCTATCACGACGCGCGATAAGTCTGTGCCTTCGCTATTTATGATTGGCGAGAAGGCGCAACGCCTTTTACGGAAGTCGCCCGTGCCAGTCTTGGTGGTCGTGCCTACGCTCGTACGAATTACCGATTCGTTCCGCACGCAGGGAGCGTAAACGTTCCCTCTTTTCCGAAAGAGCATTCGGCTTAAACCGTATCAGATGGGGCGTAGCTTCTTGCTGCGTCCCCAGTGTGTATATACGCCAATCCCATACCCTTGATGCGCTATTCCCCCGTTCTTTTCCTGCTTCCCCTCTTTCTGCTCCTCTTTACCGCTTGCCAGAAGGAGCGCGGCAACTATGAAGCCGAGCTCTGCACGTTGCATTTTGAACAGCGCCTCCCCGATGGCACGAAGCGACAGGTGAGCGATACGCTGCGCCCCACCTCAACGAAGCTCGCCCTAGAGGTGGACTATTTGGTAGACCTCACGACGCTCATCCCCGTCTTCCAACTCTCGGAAGGGGCGACGGCCTCCGCTACCTCGGGGCAATCTTATGACTTTTCCTCTCCCTTTGCCCTCACCGTACACTCGGAAGATGGGAAACACCGTAGGACGTATACGCTGGCGATCAGCCAAGGCGAACAGCAGCCCCTTGAGGGGAATCGCCTCACCTTTGACTTTGAGCGGTGGCGCACGGTGCTCGACTTTGAACTCCCCGTGGGCGGTTGGTCTGCGAGCAATGAGGGGTTGCAAATCTCGCGCTCGATCTTCCAGACGCCCGAGCGTTACTCCGTGCGTAGAAGCGAAAAGGCTCATGGGGGTCAACATGCCGTCTCGGTTACCACGGAGGCGCTTCGGCTTGACGGGCAACCCATTGCAGCAGGGTCACTCTTTCTGGGCAAGTTTGATGTGTCGGGGCTGCTACTAGACCCGCTCTCTGGTCCTCGCTTTGGGCAGCCGTGGCGGCAACGCATCCCTCTCACGTTTTCGGGTTGGTATCAATACACCCCGGGTGCGCAGATGACGGATGCGACAGGAGCGCCCATTGCGGGTACGGACGAGTTTGACCTTTATGCGGTAGTCTTTTACGGCGAGCCACTCGGGACGCGCAACATCCACAATAGTGAGCGGATACTATACCGCGCCGTGGTGCGCGACCATTCGCCACGTGCCACCTACACCCATTTCGACGTCCCCTTTGAGGCTACGGGGGTAAGTGCACCAGCGGATGCACCGCTGCGCTATGCGATCGTTGCGACCTCTTCGCGCCAAGGGGATATCTTTTGCGGCGCGGTGGGGAGTGAGCTCCTAGTAGACGACCTGCAAATCACCTTACGATAATGTGGCGGCGTGTGACCTATCTCCTCCTGTGGGGGCTCATCCTCCTTTCTCCAAAAGCTCTTTATGCCCAAAGAACGGAGCAAGAAACGACGCCAGTCACGACGTGGCAACGGCAACTGCTCGATCGCCTTTCGGTTAAGGTAGGGCTGAATGTAGGGGGGAGTATCCCTACGCGCCGCATGGATGGTATGCGGGTGCGTTCCTATCCCCTGCCATTTTTACCACAGGTAGCCGTCCGCCACCACACCTCGCTTTCGCCCGCTTTGGGGTTAGAGGTAGGTTTGCGGTTTGAGTATAAGGGGATGCGTCCGCGGGCGTGGGTGCACGACTATTACACATCCGTGAACCGTTCGCAACAGGGGCGTACGTCGCGGGTGGAAGGGCACTTTACGGGGGAGGTCTCGACGGAGCATGGCGGCGCACATCTTTCGCTCCCCGTGCGAGTGAACTATCGACTGGGGGAGCGCGCAGCGCTGAAGCTTGGAGGGTATCTCGCTTATGTGCTTTCGCCGTCGTTTCAAGGGGCGGTAGAAAGTGGGTACTTTTGGACAAAGCCCTCGGAGGAGGGGATGCCGAGCGACAAGATCGCCATAGAGCGTGAAACCTATAACTTCTCTTCGGAGCTACGCCCTTGGGAGGGTGGGCTGGAGACGCTGTTCTCCTACCGTTTTACCACGCATTGGGCCATTGAGACGGGACTTTCGTACGCGCTTTCTTCCATCTTTCAAAGCTCGTTTACGGGGCTCTCTTCCCCGATGCGGAACGTCTATTTCTCGCTGGGGGTAGGGTATCATTTTGCAGGCTTATGAGCAGCGTACCCTCTTTTCGGCTTATAGCCATTACGCCGCCAGACGATATTCCCAACGAACTACTTTTTGCGCGGCAAATTCTTTCGGGCGGTGTAGATATCCTTCATATACGAAAACCGAGTTATTCACCCGCGCAAATGCGAAATTACCTTACTCCGCTCTGCGAGGCGGGACTGGGTGATCGGCTTGTGCTCCACTCCCACTTCGAGTATGCCGAAACGTTCGGTTTGCGTGGGATTCACCTCAACGAGGCGGCAAAGCGACAGCCAGAGGCGGTAAGGGGGGGGATACGCAAAGTATCATTGGCGATACACGAGCCCGCGGAGTTGGCGCACATCCCAGCTGGGGTCTATGAGTATGCGTTGGCGAGTCCCTTCTTCCCCAGTCTTTCTAAAGAAGGTTATTTACCACGCTATACACTCGCGGAGTGGGGGGCGGCAATCGCCGTGGCGCCGTGTCCGGTTGTGGCACTTGGGGGGGTAGTTCCGCAACATTTATCAAAGATTTGGAAATTAGGGTGTGGTGGTGCAGCCTTTTTAGGTTATCTTTGGCAAGCAAAAACGGAGGAGAAACTTGCAGAGTTTCTAAACTCGCTAAAAGAATATAACCATGAGTGAACGTCCCTACGTCTTGGCTATCTCAGGTTTTGACCCCAGTGGGGGGGCAGGCGTCTTGGCAGATATCAAGACGATGGAAACGCTGGACGTCCAAGGTCTTGCAGTACTCACGGCACGCACCGTACAAACCGAAGAGAAGTTCTATTCCTGCCAGTGGGAGCGCGCCTCCCAAATGTTTGCGAACATCAAAATCTTGGCAGACCGTTACGAGATAGCGGCAGTGAAGATCGGTATTATGCCCTCGGCAGTGCCGCTTATGCGCCTGATTCGTTACCTACACGAGCTACTTCCGAAGGTGCCGCTGGTGATCGACCCTATCATGCGCCCCACGGGTGCGGACTATGCCTTTATAGGGACGATTACGATGAACTTCCTAAAGATACTCCAACCCACGGACGTCATTGCGCCTAACACCATCGAGTATCGTGCTCTTTTCGCCCCACTCTTTCGCCCAGGGGAGTATCCGCTGGATACGAATCTTCTTATCACGGGGGGGCATGACGGGATAGGGACAAAGTTTGTCACCGACACGCTTTATACCCCCGAGGGGAAATATGACCTTCGGATGCCGCGCGTCGCAGGGCACAAGCACGGCACGGGGTGTATTTACACGAGCGCCATCGCGAGCCACTTGGCTATGGGGCGTAATCTACTGGAAGCTTGTCAGATGGCACAGTCTTACGTGGCAAGTTACATCGCCTCTTCGGAGACCCTGCTCGGTCGGCATCACGTTTAGGCAAGGGAGGCGTCGGGAACGAGATGGCGTTTTTGAACCCATGATTTCTAACACAATGCGATGTGGTTATTAGCGCTCCTTAAGGGGATCTTGGTCGGGATTTGCGCATCGATACCATTAGGTCCGGTGGGTGTCATCTGTGTGCAACAGACGGTAAATCGCGGTCAGCGTGCGGGGTTTGCCAGTGGCTATGGTGCGGCGGTCGCTGATACGCTTTTTGCTTCGGTAGCCTTTCTGAGTCTCTCTGTGGTGCTAGATTTTATCGATGCGCATCGGCAAGCGATACAGATTAGCGGCGGAGTGCTTCTGATAGTCTTGGGTTTTATCACCTTTGTTCGCAACGCCGTCAAACAGTTCCGTAAAGACCGCGCGTCAAAGAAGAAGAATTACGCTCAGGACTTCGTTTACGTCTTTCTGCTGACGCTGACCAACCCGCTCACGGTCTTCATCTTCCTTACCCTTTTTGCCGCCTTTGGTATGCACAATGCGGAGGAGGGGGGCGGGCTCTGGATCCTCATCCCGACCTTGGTGGGCGTACACCTTGGGGCGACCTCTTGGTGGTATATGCTCACGTACACCGTGAGTCGTTTTCAATCGTTCTTTCGTTTACGTCAAGTGTGGTGGTTTAACAAGATTGCTGGGGTGGTGATTATTCTCCTTGGCGTTCTGATGGGGCTCTATCCCTTTTTAGGCATACAAGGGTAGGGGGTGTCCCCTTTTCCCGCCACTTCTTCCAATGCGATGTAACCATGAAGCTTTCTTTGAACCTCCTCTTACGCAACGAACAGCCGTACGCCGTGGTGCTTTTTACGGGGGGCTTTATCCACATCCTCTTTTCGTTGAGTTACGTCACGACGACCGACCTGATAGCGGCACCGATTCTCGCCGTGGGGATGTCGCTGATATTCTTTATCACCTTCTTGGTGAACCGCGACAGTCCGCTTACCGAGCGCCACAAGGAGCTCTTTTCTTACCTACTCGGGGGTGTGCACATCGCCTATATCCTTTTGAGCGACAACGAAGACCAAGCCTTGCTGGTGGGGCATTTTTACCCCTTCTTTGTGCGTCTGCTCAATAGGCGGTGGCTTTCAGTGACGGCAGTTTACGGCGTATGTTATATCGCCTTGCTTTTTTGGGGCTTACCGGACTTCTCGTTCGGTGTCTTAGAAGTGCAGACGCGCCTACTGCTCTTTTTCCTCTACATATTGGAAACGTGGCTCATCTACTACTTTGCGAAGCAGCTTCTGGATGCGGGAAAGGAACAGAAGCGGAAATTGCAACAAGCCGAGTCGGCGAACCGCCAGCTCGTCGAGCTCTTTAACGGGGCGGTGGTCTTGGCGCGCGATACGACCGAGAACCTCTCTATCATCATCAAGGAGTTGGAAGATGTAGCCTTCGTAGACACGAAGTATACCAAGAACTTACGCGGGTGTGCGAACAACCTCCGCTCGATCTACGACCAGTATCTCTTTTCCTCCGAAAAGGAGCTCTCGCGCTTCAATCTGCATGACTTCTTGGTGAGCTTGGTGCGCAGCAACTTCTCCGAATTTATGCAGGAGATTGTCCCGCGTTATATCCTTGACGAGGACGTCCCAGCCGAGATTATTGCCAACTCTAAGCGCCTAGCAGACACGATAAACGGCGCAATACAGAACTACCTCTGGACGCCCATCCACCAGAAGCTCCCCTTCGAGATCAAGACCACCTATCTCGGGTCGCAGGAGGTGAAGTACGTTTTGGTACAGCTGCGCTGTGGCAACATCCCCTACCCGGACATCGATTTGCTTCAAAAGAAGCGCCAAGAGGAGCTCGAGGATCTGCTCGGGTTGCAAATCTTCGTTCAAGAGCAGCACGGGGACTTGCAGGTGGAAAAGAGAGGCAATGAGGATGTGCGCGGCACCTTAGTCTCCTTTTTCGTACAAGTACTTGAGGATGTGCAGGATTTCGTAGCCAATCCGCACCCCCAGATGGCGGTCAGTTTGCGTGGTGGGCATATAGACTTTGAGACGGCGCGCGAGAATGTGAAGGGGTTAAAGATCCTCCTAGCCGAGGACAATGAGATCAATCAGAAGGTGCTCACGTTCCTGCTACAGAACTACGTGGCGGGGGTAGAGGTAGTGCCCGATGGGCGAAAGCTACTTCAGCGCCTGAGTGAACAGAGCTTTGACCTGATCTTGATGGATGTGCAGATGCCGTACGTCAACGGACTGCAGGCTACCAAGCGCATCCGCGAGGTAGAGCATCAGAACGGGGGTCACATCCCCATCATCGCCCTTACGGCTTATACGCAGCCAAGTGAGCGAAAGAAGTGTCTGCAGCTCGGGATGGACGAGTACCTCTGCAAGCCTTTTGAGGAAGAACACCTTGTGATGCTGATGGCTAATGTGTTAGAGCGCGCCATCCCCTACGCGACGGATATAAAGTACGAGTTCTGATCCCCGCCACAAGGGCTTCATCCTTTACAAGGCTTCCAATACTCCCTCGACGAGCGTGTGCATCGCTGCAGCATAGTCTACCGAAGCATTGCCCTGCGAACGGTTGTTGATGGCAGTGCATAGCGTGATGGCTTCGTGCCCCAGCATGGCAGCAAGCCCATTGAGCGAGCCAGACTCCATCTCCATATTCAGCGCACGAAGCCCTTTATAGACGAATTTCTGTGCTTGAGGTATTGCATCTCCAAAGTAGGGCGAAAGACGCAATGTGCGCCCTTGTGGCGCGTAAAAACCCGGCATAGAGAAGGTAAGCCCCAACTCCCCTAAATGTTTGAAACGCTGTGCGAGCTCAGAAGAGGAGGGCACACAGTAGGGTAACGGCAGGTGCGGCAAACGCTCGGCATGGATATGCTCCGTGTAACGCTGCAAGCAATCAGCATCTGCCACCTCGGGGAGGCGTGCGTAGAAATACCCTAAATCGTCAAATGCGAGCGAGAGCGCCGTGATAAGCGTGCTCCCCGTCTGGATATCGGCTTGCAATGCCCCCGACGTGCCCAAGCGGATAAGGCGCAACGAACGCGTGGTGTGGTTTACCGTCCTCCGCTTGAGATCGAGATTGGCAAGAGCGTCTAACTCATTGACAACGATATCGATGCACCCTGCACCTATCCCCGTCGAGAGGACAGTAATAGGCGTCTCGCCCCGGAAGCCCCTCAGGGAACGGAACTCCCGATTGTCTGCCAGCGGTTCTACACGCGTAAGGTGTTCGCCCACCAAGGCGACGCGCGCAGGATCTCCCACAAGGACGATAGTATCCGACAGCTGTTCGGGGTGAAGGCGCAGGTGGTAAATAGAGCCATCTGGGGCGAGCATCAGCTCAGCATCAGAGAGTTTGTGTAAGAGCATAGCCAGAGAGTCGGGATTTTATGCGTTGTTCGTATCGTCTTTCCACCCGAGGTAACGCGCCACGGTGTGATGGAGCTCCTCGGCATTAAAAGGTTTGAAAAGGTAGCCCTGCATCTGCACTTCGGCAATGCGCTCTTTCACCCCGGGTTCGGTAGAGGCGGTAAGGGCAATAATTGGCGTTTGAGCCTTCGCATCTCCGCGCGCACGAATACGCCGTGTCGCCTCGAAGCCGTCCATTTCGGGCATCCGCAAGTCCATCAAGATTAACCCAAAGTCGTGTTCTTCTAGAGCTTTGAGCGCTTCAACCCCCGACTGTGCAACGACCGCTTCGTATCCCCAGCGCTTGAGGAACTTTTGCAC
>CAJPTV010000060.1 GCA_905373665.1 Bacteroidia bacterium | reverse complement strand
CTTCGCCCAGCTCCACATCCTTTTCCAGTGCGGGCAAAAAGAAGCGCCGCGACTGAAGATACTTGACAAGGAAGGTGGGCGTCCCCGTCGCATACCAATAGTCGCCTAACTCTTGGCTCTTTAAGACGTTCAATAAGCTAAAGGGGTTGTAAACATACTCCTTTCGACGGGTAAACAGATAACCGTCGTAGCGTTTTTTCAATAGCGCGAGGGTCTCTTCGTGCGAAAGTGCGAGCTCCTCGGCCATAGCCTCTATTTCCTGCGCAAGGTTCGTTATAAGCTCTGCCTCTGTAATTCCGCAAATCCCCGCGTAGGCAGCCCTCATGCTAATGTCTTCTAGGTTGTTAAGCCCGCTAAAGATGGTGAGCTTACCGAAGCGGGAAACGCCCGTAAGGAAGACAAACCGAATATACTCACCACAACTCTTGATATTGGAATAAAAAGCGCTGAGCATCGAGCGGAACTGTTCGTACAGCTCGGGGTCTACAACCGAATTCAAGAGGGGCTTATCATACTCATCGATAAGGATAACGACCTGCCGCCCCCGCTTGGCACAAGCGCGCCGAATTACACCGTTAAAGCGGCTGGCTAGCGAATCTTCCTCAGGGTCTTTTCCATAGAGCGCCTCCCAATGGTTGAGGTGCAAGCGCAATATTCGTTCTAGATCTTCTACCCCCTTGTACTCTTCTGTGTTCAAATCTAAGTAGAAGACGGGGTACTCTATCCACGCTTCGCGCTCCTCTGCTGCAGCAAGGGTCAGCTCGTCTTGCGCGAGGGCTAAGCCGTCAAAGAGCTCTTTTTGCCCTAGAAAATAGGCTTTGAGGGTGGATAGGAACAGGCTCTTACCAAAGCGACGCGGGCGACTCAGAAAGTAGAACTTGCCGCTTAACAGCTTACGGATATACGGCGTCTTATCTACGTAGACGAAGCCCATCTGTCGCAAGTCTCGAAAAGACTGCACGCCGATAGGTAAATCTCTTTTTTGCATTGCCATGGCTATCTCCCTCCGTTCTTACCACGAAGGTAGGGAAAAAGTCCATTCTCAACGCCACGCTCGACGATCTCTAAGAATATAGGATTAGGCTAAAAAGCCCTGCAGCCGCCTCGCGGTAGGGCTCTAGGCTATAGGCAAAGCTATGCCCCGGGGGGAGGAGACTATGCTCGTAACGCGGGTAATATTCCTCAACGAGCGGCTCTACGGCAGTACTCAGAAGCCAATGCTCTTCCTTTACGGAGAGCGACTCTAAGCGCACCCCCTGCCCTACGAGCTTGTAGGTTGCCGCGGCTGCCCCCTTCCGTCCCTTTTTAGGCTTGATAAATGCCGCTTCTACTGGGTTTAACAGTGCGGCAACGTAATAGAGGATATCCGCTGGCATCAGCGCATCAAAAGCCGTATGTTTGAGCAACTGCCCAGACTGGAACAAAGAGGCCGTCACATACTCCTGCGAAAGGTGCATCACGGCACACGTGACCCGCCGAAACTGCTGTAACCCGAGACGCAACAGCGTAGTCTCTTGGTGCAAAACAGTGAAATGGGAAAAGGTATGAATGAGGGCGTTAATCAACTCGCTGGGGATGGCAAAAAGCAAGAGTACGTCCTCTGTCACACGGTTGTAATAGAGCGTATCATACTCCCCTACACGCGACAACCGATTCAGCAACAGTTTTGCCTCGGCGGGTACAAAGAACTCCTTGGGTAATACGGTATAACAGCGCCCACGCCAACCCACTTTTACCGAACGGAAACGCGCGGCAAGCCACGGCTGCGCTGCAAGGAGGGATTGGAAAGCCGCACGCCACTCCGTATCGTCTGAGATACGAAAACGGTGTTCGTGGTAAACAATAAAACGACGACGTAGCCCATCGTGCACCGCCACGTCAATGCCGTGACGGTGTGGGGCTAATAGCAAGTCATAAGCGCTCGCCTGCCCAGGATCGAACGTCTCGTCAAAGAGAGAGGCGTGACGCATCGGGGGAAGGTTCGCAGCACAGAGACAAAAAGAACAGGATTATTCCCAGTTACCCGCGTTGTTGGTAGCCTCGGTAAGCGACCCTACCTTCAAGCCCGGGAAACGGTTGAGCTGCTTCGCGACGTCGTCAAGGTTCACAATCTCTTGGTGGTCTAGTCCGTTCAAGAGCACTTTGTTAAGCACGCTTGCTTCGAAGACCTGAACGATGACCTTAGAGCCTGTCTGCAGCTCGCCAGCAGCCATCTCAAACTTCTGACCGTTGGTATAGGGTACAAAGCAGAGCGAGTCGATAATAAAGCCCGCTTTCTTGAACAGAGAGTCGCGTACACACACCGAGATGGTATCGCGGAAGACACGCCCCTCGGCTACAGCCGCCGAGTCATCCAACGACCCGATCTGTCGTACCACGCGGAAGGAGTCGTTCTTAAGGAAACTGATAAGCGTGTCGAAGCTCGAGGTATAGCGGTGATGTTCCGAACGATAAGCCACTTGCGCCGTACGAATATCTTTCAGTCGCGCGATCGTAGCGTTGTAACGCACATCTTTATCGTTCTGAAAGTTAATGGGCTCCATAATACTTGTCACAAGGAGATACAAGAGTACTGCTGCCGTGATTGAAAGAACTGCCAGTATTGCCGCTTTCATTTCCTTACCTTTGCGTTATAAGTTTGCGCTCGTGCGCGCGGATGTTTTCCACGCAAATTTACTTTTTTTTCTATTGTGCGCATTCGTCGCAGCGCAAACTCCCTGTTTATCATACTACGCCATGTCAACCATCGTAGCCCTTGCCACCGGCGAAAACCTTGCCGCCATAGCCCTTATCCGTCTTTCGGGGTGTGAAGCGCATGCCCTTGTCCGTCAGTTCTTTGTTCCAAAGAGCGCTCATGCAAAACTCCCTCCAAGACGTGCACTTTTCGGGAATTGGGTCGTGGCGGGCGACGTACTCGACCAAGTCGTCGTCACCCTCTTCTCTGCCCCACACTCCTACACGGGCGAAGATATGGCAGAGATCTCGTGCCACGGCTCACCCTACATCGTGCAAACCCTCATTAGCGCACTCATAGCCGCAGGGGCAGTCCCAGCCCAGCCTGGCGAATACACCTATCGCGCTTACCTCAACAACAAGCTCGATCTCGCACAAGCCGAGGCGGTGGGCGAACTGATCCACTCTCGCAGCGAGGCGCAGCACCATGCAGCACTACAACAGCTCTCTGGCTCACTCTCTGCCAAAATCGCCGCACTCCGTGCCCAGCTCCTCGAACTCACCGCCCTCGTAGAACTAGAAATAGACTTCTCGGACCAAGACGTAGAGTTCGTACCACGCACCCAACTCTCTGAACTTACCGAACTCCTACATACCGAACTCGCCGCACTCAGGGCGACCTTCCGACAGGGCGACGCCATCCGCCAAGGACTTCCCGTGACCATCGCAGGTGCCCCCAATGCAGGGAAAAGTACCCTGCTTAACCACTTTTTACAGGAAGAACGCGCCATCGTCTCAGACATTCCGGGTACAACCCGCGACACCATTCACGGCGAGATACAGATTAAGGGCATCACCATACGCTTTACCGACACGGCAGGGTTGCGCGAGACCTCTGACCCCATCGAGCGCCTCGGAATCGAACGCACGCTAAACTGCTTACAAGGGGGCATATTTTCCTTTCTACTTATAGACGCTACTACTGTTGCCAATAACGCTTCTTTTGAAGAAATTGACCGCTTGGTTGCGCATTTAACCCCTAATGCTTCGCCGCTGCTCTTGCTCACCAAAGCCGACCTGTTGGCTGAAACGGAACGGCAAACACTATTAGCGCGCGTACAAAACGCCTATCCTCGCTATACGGTGGTACTCTGGGGGGCGCGTATCGGTTTAGGCGAAGCGGAAGTACGGGCTTGGTTGGAGGCGCGGGTAACAGAATATCTCCCAACAGCCACGGGCTTTGTCATTACCAACGAGCGGCACTATCGCGCCCTACTTGCTGCAGAAGAAGAGACGCGCCTTTTAGCGCAAGGTATTACCCAAGGGCTTACTTCGGACTTGCTAGCACACCACCTGCGGCAAATCCACACACACCTAGCCAATATCACGGGCGAGATAGCCCCCGCCGAGGTGCTCTCTACAATCTTCGGGAAGTTCTGTATAGGGAAGTAATTGCTAATTCCCCCATCATACAAGAGCAAAATACGCCTTAGAGCGACTACGCCCGTCGATAGTCTCTTCACCGATAAAGCGCATAGCACGCGCACTGGGAAAGTTCTGTGCTAAGGCTATAACGCCTTTGTCGTCAAGGGTGTCGGTGAGGCGTTTCTTGCCATCTGGGGCTACCAGTTTCAACTGGTTAGTGACACTAACCAGTTCGTTTCCCTTACCCGCGCCCGTAAAAACGATGCGCGCCCTACTCTTTTTCATCCCCCCTTTGGGCAAAAGGAGCGCCCCTTAGCAGCTAAGCTACTAACCGCCCCCTTCTTAGCAGAAGCGCCAACGGAACGGGTTATTTCATCTTGGTTAATGAGGTTACCTCCTCATACAGATCGCCATCCTCACTTTTTGTACCAAAGGTCACCTGCAGGGTCTTCGTCTTGTCGGTATACTTGAGCGTGTAGAGCGTCGTGCTGTAGGTATTTTTAGAAGAGCCCGTGCACGTTACCACTCCATCCTTATTAGACTGCACCGTGAGCGTCACGTTACGTTTTCTACTCGAACCATAAGTAAAGACAATACTATTGGCGTCTTTCTTCTTTATAGTCCAGATGACCTCAAGCATGCCCCCGTGATCCTCTATCTCCCCCTTGTACTTTCCCTCCAGATTCGATAACGGAACATTATCGCCTGCACTCACAAAGGTGACTAAACACAAGACCATAATGGCAAGACCTAAGAAACGCTGAATCAGATTATGCATTCTCGTAAAAGTGTTAGTAAGACAAAGGTATACAAAATCAATCCTTACAGGGTGACGAGGGAAAGGTGCTGTGCAATGTGGCATCCTAACCATTTGTTGGAAGTTTCCAGCGTTCTTCAAAAAAGGCTATTTCTCTTTTGGCGATTCCCACGCGCGTAGCCACAAATTGCCAATCTCTCAGCGCATCGCACACCTCTGCGATAATAGCGTTAGCTACGTTCCTGCTCAGCATATATTCCTCTGCAGCATCGCTAAGAAGCGAGAGATTTGCCTCGTTAGCGGAGGCTGTAACCAATAAGCTCTGATGTCTGTTTAACGTCGGGGTTATATCGTAAGCAGGAGAAAGCGTCCAACCTTTGGGGGTAAGCAAGAACCCGTGATTCCGAAAGTGGTCATCACTATTGCCGACGCAAATATTGAAAGCCACGCGACGGTATAGTTCCCTGAGGTTACTCTCGACCTCCGTACAGTGACGAATGATAAAATCTACAATATCTAAGTAGCCATATCCATTCGTGGCATTATCTCCGTCATGTAAACCAAGGAGCGTCATCGCCGAAGCAAAGTGAATACGCTTCCCCTGCCCTGTTCTATCAAAGCGTCGGGAAATGAGTGTGTGATGGGTCTCTGAAGTCTGTAATACCCTCGTATCGGCAACGGTTATCCCTGCGCTCTTTGCTAACAAATGGCAGAGATGCTCCCACAACTCTGTATCGTAATCATCCTTACGCGAGGGGAACTTGGCAATACATAACGCCCCATCAGAATCTACCACGCTGGCCTTGGGACGTGCACCGCCAAGAGACGTTCCAGGCTGAATGAGCTGTACGAGCCACCTTTTGTCGGGGAGTTCGTTCCTCGCCTCGCTTTGCTCAATCTCCTTGCTCGCAGCCTCCAATGCCCGAATATCCGTCAAAGGGGGAATTCGCAGCGTGGGCGAACTATTGATAAAACCAGCCTCTACCTTCTCCTTGAAACGAAACCCTCCCATTCGGGAATAATCATCAATACCCAAAAGATAATCAAAGGACGTAAGACGCCGAAGAGGACGTTTCTCTTCTTGGGCTAAAATCTGCTCTCTGCGATTAAGCAATGTCCGCCCCCACCTGTCTGGTAAAGCATCTGCAAAGCAGCCAAATATGTCACTCCCGCCTGCCGTATATTGTATACCCGAATAGTTATTAAGGTCGGCACTTAGCAACAGACCGCCCTGTGTGCGTAGCCATTCCCCATCGAAGCAAAAGCCATAGCTGTCTGTGCCACGCAGCGACTCATAGCCCAATTCCCCAACAAGAGTCGGTTCTTTTAGCCAATCGAAATCTGCATACACTAGTAGTCGCTGCATGTCTTACTCTTTCTTTGAGGCACGACGGCGGTTTATGAGCGATTGGTCCTGGAGACGACGCCCCAATTCATCGTCTTTAGCAAGGAAGAGGATGTCATCCTCGAGTTGAAGGGCATAGAGGACGCGCAAGTAAATCCCGATAGAGACCGTAGACGCCCCTTTCTCTATACGAGAGACTGTCAAAGGGGAACACGTGGCACGCTCAGCTATCTGCCCCACACTAAGATTACGACGCAGCCTAGCCAGCTTGATTTGCTCGCCCACAATCTGCATCTTCTGCTCTAACTTCCGGGGCAACTTTGTCCCCATGGTACTCTTTGTCATAACCTCAACCCATCATATAGTATACAAAGATACACCTTTGTGTTTACTATTCTATGTGTTGAAGAGAGTGTGTGGAATCTTTTGCCTCGCCTTGATGTTGTATAAGAAAACAGCTGGGGGGGCTCATTCCCATCCTTGAGGAGGCTCTACAAGCATAGCGCGGTTCTTTAGCGCATTGCGTTCGCCGAGTAGCACGTTTCTGAAAAACAGGGTCAAGAAACTGAGGTCTGGTGCTATACCCTTACGCACGTTTCGATAGTTGGCGCGCACCAACGCATTACGGAAAAACCACGCATATTGCGCAAAAGGCGCATTGTCGACATCGAAGCCAATACTACGTAGGTATTTGATAGTGAACACGGCGGTGGTTCTCGTATTTCCCTCCCCAAAGGGATGTATCTGCCAAAGGTCTGCTACAAACGTTGCAATATGTGCGACGCCCTCATCTTGTGTCAACCCCCTATAGGAGAAGTTCTTTTCTTGCTCTAGGTCATAAGCTATTGCCTTAGACAAATCCGCCGCGTCTACATACAACACGGTGTCGCCACGCAGTACCCATTCTCGCTTGGTAATGTTACAATCCCGAATCTGCCCCGCAAAGGGGAATATTCCATCAAACAACCGACGGTGGATAGCAACGAGCCCTGTGACGGAATAGGTAAAAGCCCTCTCATTCAACAAGCGTACGATATTGGCGGCCACCTTGTCAGCCTCCTCCGTACCCGCACTTTGCGAATCTCGTATAGGGCGAGCGCGGTAATAGCCATCAATTAGCGCCTTGACCTCATCGATTGTAATATCGCCCTCGATGTGTTTAACTGCCGTTTCCCGTAGATAGTCGGAGGTTTGCAACCCATCGACAGCCTGTAGCCCCATGGCTGCCTGCCAAGCCTCCGCCTTTTCACTCTTCTCTGGTTCGGCGTCTATGATATATTTATCAAAGTCGAGCATCAAAAGCAGGAAAATTAAAGTTGGGAAGCGAATAGAATAACCCCATTTTTATCCTATTCCGAACCGTAGCTGTAGAGACGACCCACTCCTCTGCCGCGTCTTCGCTACGAACGTCCTTAACCTTCGGCGCGCCTCCGAACAAAGACGACGATTCCATCCAATCTCCTAAAGTGTAAAGATTTTGAGGGCTCTCGTTTCAATCCCCTCCACATACGCATCCTGCATCTCCTCGGGGAGGAAGCTCTGGCGGATACAGTTCTCCCATGCGGGGAGGACTTTCTGAAAACGAGCAAAGAGCTTCTCACAGACCTTGAGGTCGAGCCCCGAGGCGGTCATGGCCTCTAAGAAATGTGCACGCGAGAGCTTACGTTTCTTACCACAGAGGGTCAGAGCGAGCTCCTCAGTGTCAGAGGGGAGCACCAATGCCGTCGCTAGAAGGTCGTAAGCTGGCGTAAGTTGATAAGCATCGCAATCTGGGGCATAAAGCGAGTAGTTCTTGAGGTGCATATCGGCATTCCCCACCAGCCAAGCAAAGAAGACCTGTTCCCAATACTTTACCAAATCGAGCTTCGGCACTGAGCTGTACTGCAGGATAAGCTTAGCTATCAGTTCGTGCGACCCACGATACTTGTACTCTGTGAGGCGCTCGGCAAGCTGACACATATCCTCCATCGGGAGCTTCTCCCCTTTCGGTGTTCGGTCTATACGGCGCGTAATATAGGCGAGCTCTCCGTCGCTAAAACGAATGAGCCCATGCGGCACTGTCTCTATCTTAGCCAGTTCGGCAAGGTGCATCGTAAGGTCTTCCAATTCGGGCAAGTGCGGATAAAGCTCCGTTTGCGGCTTAAGGATAAAACGTCCCCACAAGCCCACAATGGTGAAACGCCGCGGGGAGAGGCTCATCTGGTCAATGTCTAAGGAAAGCTTGGGTTGTACGCCCGTGAGCGTGGTTTGCGAACGAATGACCTCGTCTGCCAAGCTTCGCACCTCCTTGCTCGTATAGGGCAATAAGGGGGGCTTCGGCGTTCCGAAGAGCTTGCGACTACAGCGAGGGTGATAATCCCCTTCGCCCTCCGCGAGGGGTTCGTAGCAATAGAGACACCTAGTCGTCATCTTCCTGCGTAACCAACGGTTCTACGCTTACGGCACCGATACAATCGCGACAACACGCCATAAGCAACGCCATGCGGTCTCTGTCGTCTATCTTCCAATTCTTTTGTGCGAGGTCTAAGAGCCAGCCCTCGGGGATAAGACCGTCAAAGAAGGGGTGCAAGGTCTTACACTGAAAGGGCGCTTCCTGCAAGGGCATCGTAAGGCTTATTGCCCGCGCCTCGGGGAGGGCTAAATAGGCGGGGTCGTAGGAAAAAGAAAAACCTTTGTCTTTTTCTGTAAGTATACCAGCCTTTAGCGTTTTCCAATAAACAACCACCTGTCTCATTCCGTCTCTCGCGATATTGGTACAGGACCACATTCTGTTCCAAAAAGCTCAAGAATTTGATTAACCTTATCGAGGCGAAGCGTTGTTTTACCTTGCTCCAACTCTCGCACAAAACGTAACCCAACTCCTGCCTTTTCCGCTAGATCTTCTTGCGACAATCTATGCTTCTCACGCATATCTTTCACATATTGCGCAATACGTCTCTCTTCTGCCATCTCTTACTTCGTCAATAGCAAAGATAGGAACTAAGCTTCAATTATACCCGATCGGGTATAATTGAACGGCAATACACTCCTGCTATACCCGATCGGGTATAATTGAACTACAATACACTCCTACTATACCCGATCGGGTATAATTGAACTGTAATATGCTCTTACTATACCCGATCGGGTATAGTTGAACGACAATACACTCTACTATACCCGATCTGGTATAATTGAACGGCAACACACTCCTGCTATACCCGATCGGGTATAATTTCCCTCTCCACAGCGCCCGCGACTCCTATACTCCCAAAGACGGGAAACCGCCTTACTGCCAAAAGCGGCAATAAGGCGGCTTTTCATTCGATATGTTGCAAAGAGCTACTTGGATAGCTTTATAGCTCTTTTCGCGCCGTTTTGCGCCTCTAAACGCATTAAATAGAGCCCTGCAGGGAGTGCTTCGGTATCCACTATCTCCTCATTACCATTTATCACCCCCGAGCGAAGTACTGCCCCCATCAGGTTGACTAACTCATAACGCCCTACGATGCCCTCGGGGTTCAGGATGCGTAAGTGTGCAGTGAACGGGTTCGGCGCTACGCTGAGCGAAGCGAGTGCGGCATCCTCGACAGCATTGGGGGTCTTAGGATTATTGGGCTTGTCGGGATTATTAGGCTTATTGTTTCCCCCGCCATTTCCACCACCATTGTTTCCACCGCCGTTATTGCCTTCCCCTCCTTGCTTCTTCTCAAACAGCGCAGTTACCGTGGTCGCCGCAGTTACCTTGAACTTCATCGTGCCCTTAATGTCTACGCCATTGGCTTTAAGCTCCTTCAGTTCGTAAGTAACACCCCCTTCATTCTTAGGCGTTGCCTTTACCGTCAGTTCCGTATCCTTAGCGACCGCTTTTAGCGTTTCCGTGGTGTAACCCTCGATTTCTAGCGTCCCGTGCTCGGGCTGCTTGAGCTCGACCACAAAGGTCTCGGGTTGTGGATTAGGCTGCGGAGTAGGCGATGTAGGCTTCTTTTCAAACAGCGCAGTTACCGTGGTCGCTGCAGTTACCTTGAACTTCATCGTGCCCTTGATGTCTACGCCATTGGCTTTGAGCTCCTTCAGTTCGTAAGTAACGCCCCCTTCATTCTTAGGCGTTGCCTTTACCGTCAGTTCCGTATCCTTAGCAACCGCTTTTAGCGTTTCCATGGTGTAACCCTCGATTTCTAGCGTCCCGTGCTCAGGCTGCTTGAGCTCGACCGCAAAGGTCTCGGGTTGCTGCGGTGTGGGAGGTGTAGGCTTTTTCTCAAACAGCGCAGTGACCGTGGTCGCTGCAGTTACCTTGAACTTCATCGTTCTCTTGATGTCTACGCCATTGGCTTTGAGCTCCTTCAGTTCGTAAGTAACACCCCCTTCATTCTTAGGCGTTGCCTTTACCGTCAGTTCCGTATCCTTAGCGACCGCTTTTAGCGTTTCCGTGGTGTAACCCTCGATTTCTAGTGTCCCATGCTCGGGCTGCTTGAGCTCGACCGCAAAGGTCTCGGGTTGGGGATTAGGCTGCGGCTGTGTAGGCTCTTTTTCAAACAGAGCCGTGACCGTCACCCCGTATGCGGGCATCGTGAACTGCTCGCCAACAATGGGCGTAGACTCGCTTGGCGCTTCAGTTTTGAAAATGGCAAGTGTCCCAGGCTTTAGACGATAGCCCGTATTGGGCGATACCGTCACCTTTACCACTTCCCCTTCCTCCGCCTGCGTCTTATCTACCTGAATGGTTCCGTCAGTTACCGCCGCTAGCGCGACAGGGTATTTCTTTCCCGTCTCTCGCTCAAACTCAGCAGACACCGTGACAGGGAAATGAGGCATGGTGAAATATGGCGCACCTTCCCCCGAGGTCTTTACCTTGACAAGAAACGCCTTGTCGCTTGTCTTGTATGCCATAAATGCTTTCAGACGAAAGTTTTCAGCGGGCGTCGCAGTGAGCTTCACTTTAACCCCCTCGAGCACTTCACCATTCGGAGCTGTGGTAACAGCACCATCCCTTATCTCCGCATCCACCGTCACTTTAGAGGTATTAAGAGGCTGCGTCGCTCCTTCTACGGGCACTCTCGCCGCATTTACCACGCGACCATTGGGGTCAGTTAGTATCGCTACCACAAAGAGGTCTGCCTCCTTTAACGGTTCTTTCAGCTTCTCGTTCGTCGGCACAAAGAGAGCAAACGTCGCATCTGACTTCACATTAGGCGTCAATTGTAGTACAGGGGCTGTTGTCCGCTTGTTGCTATAGGAGGTAGAAAGCACAATATCGTTGTAAATCATACGTCCGTAACCAGACTGCCCCCAACCATTGCTCTTAAACAGCTTATCTGCCCCGAGGATGTAGGCAATGCTGTACGTGCCACCGAGTAACGAGGTCACAGCAGCATCTACCTCAACCTTCGTTTTATCTGTAGAGAACTTAGCCTTCAGCTCAAGCTTAGCAAATGCAGGGTTATTCAATTCCTTTTCAAAGGCGGCAACAACGTTATCGGTATGCATACGTTCGCCTCGATTGACAAGGAACTGCGGTGTCCCCGTAAACGAGACATCGGCATACCGATCGCGTGGGAAAGCCATCGGATCAGCATTGTCACTGACATACTTGTGCAAGGATAAGCCTACAAAAGCCCCGTTCCCCTTCTCGCGCATAGCCTCCATAGCGAAATGCCCTTGAGGACAGTTGAGACAAAGCGACGAGGTGTATTCTTCAACCAATACGCCGCGCTTGAAAGCAGACTCCTTCGCAAAGGTATGCAGTTCGCCTCGACACTCCGTCTGCGTAATCCCATTGGGCTGCCCATTCACCTTGGTAATGGTTAACGAAATAGGGTCAACGCCTGCCGTCGTATTCGCATCGAATGGTAAAGAGGCTAGTATCGTAGAGCCGAGGCTTTTATAGCTCAAGGATGAGAGGTCGGCGTGATAGCTCTTTGAGCCCTCTGCTGTTTTTACCGTATAGTCTACGTTCTCTATCACATTGCTCCCGAAATTTAGTAGCGCGACATCCACCATCGCCTTGCTACCAGCCACAGCAGCCACCTTTCCGAAGTCGGCAGGCTTAGCCGCATCTTCAGGGAACTCTCCTTCGAGACGAACCTCTATGGCGGGACAATAAGTATACTTGTCCGATTCCTCCCATTGCGTCATTTTCGAAGTGCGCAATAACCACAGCCCCGACTTCTCCACACGATCAGAGATGACGATAGGGTATAGCCCCGACTCGGTAGCCGTACTCGTTACCGTGAAGGTTAGCCCCACATAAGCCCCTTCTTGGGTTATGGTATACGGAGAAGAGAAGTCTATCATGTTCGACGCGCCGAACCTATCCATATCCCCGCCGTTAAGGTCGGCTAGCTTTAGCGACTCCTTGCTATCAGCTTCCTCCCAAGTACTCGGCAGGCGCTTTGCTACCCATACGTGTACGTCTTCCCCTAAGACACTCTTGTTGCGTAGGAAGAAGTTTATTGTCTTAATCTTCTTGCCCACCAAAGCCTCGTTGTCGCCTGGGATTCTTATAGCAACGTTGTACGTTAATTTTTTCCCCATACCCGTACGATTTCGCGAGGCAGAAGGGTCAAACTCTCGATACCAAGCACTTCGTTCCGTTTGAGCGCTTACACTAAACGCACTCCCCACGAGGAGGAGTAAAAGCAACGAACTCAGAAACTTATTCAACTGATTCATCTATTGTACAATCTTTATCTCTCTACACTATCGTTTTACTACGCGAAGCGCCCTAGTAGCCCCATCCGTCGTTGTCAGACGCACGAAATAGAGCCCTGCAGGAAGTGCTTCAGTATCCACTATCACTTCATGACCATTGATCACCCCCGAGCGAAGTACCGCCCCCATCAGGTTGACGACCTCGTAACGCCCTACGATACCCTCGGGGTTCACAAGACGCAACTGCGTGGTAAAGGGGTTCGGCGCTACGCTGAGCGAAGCTAATGCAGCATCCTCGACAGCATTGGGGTTCTTAGAGTCTCTCCCCTTATGGGGCTCGCTCCCTTGGTTCTTCTCAAACACGGCCGTTACTGTCACGGGATGCGCAGGCATGGTAAACTGACGATCGTTTACAGGGATCACCACGCCCCTGTCGCCCGTCTTGTACACAAGGAGGCTTCCTTCTTTCAAATGATAGTCCGCATCGGGGGTCACTGTGAGCTTAACCACGTCGTTTTCCGAAGCCTTGCTTTTACTTACCGTGAGGTAGCCATTTTGTACCTCGGCAAGGGTTACATCGTACATCTTCGGCACTTTTTTCACAAAGAGCATTGCTACGGCGAAAGCGCCTTTGGGTAACCATTCGTAGTCAGAGATTTTCTCCGAGGCCGTCACATGCAGATTGGCAGGGAAAGCCTCCCACCCATCGCTAGGTACGACAACGACCGTAATTTTCTCTCCACGCTTAATCGTGCCCTGTGGCTGCAGATCCTTGCCGTTGCATTGCACCTTTACCATCCCCTGTCCTTTGACATTAAGCCCTAGGAACAGATAGGTCGCCTCGGGGGTTGGGTTCTCCTTTTTCGTAAACGTTACGTTTACCGTAAAATCACTTGTCGGTAACCATTCGCTCCTCTCTTGGGTAGCGGGCGAAACGGTAATGTTCTGTGGTAAAGCCTCCCACCCATCGCTAGGTACGACAACGACCGTAATTTTCTCTCCACGCT
>CAJPTV010000059.1 GCA_905373665.1 Bacteroidia bacterium | reverse complement strand
TCTTTGATCACAAATCAGTCAACCTAAATCAGGAAAAGACAACGAACCCCAGAATCCCGCTGTTCGGGCGCTAAGGGCGCGCCGCCCAGTGGTTGTGAGGAGGGTCGTGGGTAGGAGGGAAAGGATTGCCGTTCTGCGCAAAGCGTGTCTAACCCTGGGCTAAAAGTACCCACCCCATCCAGTAGGTGGGGTTCAAGCGGTATGTAGTTTTAATGGCGTCCCCGAAGGGGACGGGATGAATCGGGAAGGCGGCACGCCGTGCCGAGTTGCGGGCGTAGCACGTTACAAACATATCGATTAGAACAGGGGGGCGACACTTTTGTTCCCCTGTCAAAAGCGCTATTTCAAAAGGCGTTCGATATCTGCAAGCGAAAAGACCCGCATCGTCGGACGTCGCTTAGGGTCTAGCATCGGTTCTGAACAAGTTAAAAGCTCTCGGAAAAGCCCCTCGCGCTGTGCTGCAGTAAGCGGTTCATTGTAACGATAAGCTAAGGCAAAGGCCATAGCACGACGTGGTGCATCGGTCACACTATCAAGTGTAGCATCTCCTTTTTCCGAATACTCTTGAAAGAGCTTTTCTAGAAAACGCGACGGATCTTGTGGCGGCACGGTAGGAAAGTGCGACTTGAGGACAAGGTTTCGTTCCGCGTCAAGGGTTATATCGACCCCTAAAGCAAGCAGTTTTTCTACAAAAGTCTCTATCCCGACCTTCTGCGAAGGTATCAGGGTCAAGCGTGCGGGGACTAAGAGGGTTTGCGGCGTCGGGAGGTGGTCTTGCATGTAACGTTCGTAAAGTACGCGTGCATGCGCCCTGTGTTGATCTACAATGCGTAGCTCGTCGTCTAAATTCGCTAGAAAATAAGAGTTCGCTATCGGGAGCGTGCTATAGCTTCGCAGCGAGGTATAGTTTAAGAGGGCGTCCTCCTTGCGCGCTTCTTCGACCTGCACGGGGCTCGTTGTCAGCACCTGTCTTTCGCGCGAGGTAAGGAATGGGTTTGTACCTTGTATAACATTTGTTTTACTGTTCGTAGTGTCGCGCAACTGAGAGGTCGTTGTGGTTGGAGGAGGGGAGGCTACACGAATCGTCGTCTCTCCCTGAATGTTGATATTGTTCACAAGCCCAGAGGAGCGCCCAAGTGTCTTACGTACACCAGCAAAGAGAATTTCCCAAATAATCTGTTCGTTTTGAAACTTCACCTCCGTTTTAGTCGGGTGAATATTGACATCGATGTTCTTAGGGTCGATGGTAAAATAGAGAAAGAAGGAAGGGAGGACTTCTGGAGGCAACAGACGTTCGTAAGCGCTTGTGATAGCTTTATTGAAATAAGGACTCCGCATATAACGATTGTTTACGAACAAAAATTGCTCACTAAAGCGCTTTTTGAGGCGTAGAGGATCGATAAGAAAGCCGTGAATAGAGATGGTTTCCGAATCGATATCTATGGGTAGGAGGGCGGGGGCAAGATCTTTACCATAAAGCTGTATAATACGCTGCTGGAGCGAGGCGGAGGGGAGCTTGTAGACGGTAGACTGCTGATGAAAGAGCATCATCTCTACGTCCGGATTGGCTAATGCGACACGCAGGAACTCGTTAACGACGTGGCGCATTTCCACGGCCGTACTCTTCAGGAAGCGCCGCCGTGCGGGGACGTTAAAGAAGATATTCCGTACGGAGAAATTCGCCCCTGTGGCGCAGGCTACGGGACTTTTCTCAATGACACGTGAGCCAGAGATGGAAATTTTTGTTCCAAACTCATCTTCGCCTCGCTTGGTAATGAGGGTCACCTCTGCTACGGCTGCGATGGAGGCGAGAGCTTCGCCGCGAAATCCCATTGTAACAATTGTTTCAAGGTCGGCAGCTTGTCTTATTTTAGAGGTGGCGTGACGTTCAAAGCAGAGATTGGCATCAAGGGGTGACATGCCAATGCCATTATCAATCACTTGTATGCCGTTTTTTCCCCCTTCAAAGACCAGTAGGCGTATGTGACTACTGTGTGCGTCGATACTGTTCTCTAGGAGCTCTTTAACGACCGATGCGGGGCGCTGTACGACCTCTCCTGCGGCGATTTGATTCGCTATCGAATCGGGCAGCAAATTGATAACATCGGACATTACAAGCGTGCGTAAAGGAGTAGCAAAAGCACCAAGACGCCAAAGATGAGCAGTGTTCTGCGCATCTGTTTTTGTGCTGTACGCCCTTTACGTCGTGCGCGCGCCTCACGAAAAGCCAACTCTATGCGTGCTGCTGCGAGCTGGTTGTCGGTAGGGGAGGTCGTCCCCGCATCTTGCTCTGCGCGCGAGATAATCGCTTGTAGTTGCTCCTTTCGCGGGTCATAATACCTAGGCTGGTAGTGGAATTGCCGTGGTTTTCGTGTCACGGTAAAAGAAAATAGCGCCATCGATACAAGGGGTTTATGACTTCTTCATTCGCTAAAGGTGGAGCTGAGGAAGAGGGGGGATGCGCTTGCGACGGTTGTCATACCATCCACTATCCCTCTGGTAAAGGTACGTAAGTTTTAGAAATACGAACCAGTAGGGGAGTGGGGAAGAGTTTTTTGACTCCAGCGCTTTGACGAGTCTGGTATTTCTAAGGCAACGACTGTTTGTTCTTTTTAGCTGTTCGCACTTCAATGCATTTTACATCTGTTGTTCCTATGTGTAATATCTTTCGATTGACACGAAACCAGTAACTTATAAAAAATATCTCATCTTACATTACAATGGTTAGTCATGCGACCTAGTTCAGAAGAAAGAACTACATAATACAGTTGTTGATGGTTTTGTTTGAATAGTGGGAGTGTCTCTTTTGAAGAGTGTAAGAGCTGTTTGATTTTCTGTTTGTACATTTGTATAGTAATACACGGCGGCTATGGTAAAAGATATGAGTGTTTCTCTACGTTTTGCGGAACTATTACAAGCGACTTCGTTAGGAGCAGGAGAATTAGCAAAGAGGATTGGTGTAACACCTCTTATGATAAAACACTTGCTGGAGGGAAGAAACTACCCATCGCATGATACGTACGTCAGGTTAAAGAAGGTCTTCCCTAATCTAAACTTCTATTGGCTGATCTTCGGTGTAGGGAGTATGTGGATTTACGATCTCGAGCCAGAAAAGGAACAGGGAGGCGCACAGACGATACCTCAAAAAGAACAGACTCGTCCTATTAAAGATGAGGAAGCGGAGTCCTCGCTCTTCAAGACTAACAAAAACATAGAAACAGATGTTTTGAATAATACTTCTTTGCTGCGTAGTAGTGGAGAGACGCCGCCTTCTATGTCTAAAGAGGGGAGTGATGCTGTTACGACGGAGCCAATCGTGGAATCCCAGGAGTTATTGCAGCGTAGTGTGATAGAGGAGACCAATAAGCGTATCGATACTGCGTCAGATGTATTTGAAGTAAAGTCTGAGGAAGGGGGATCGGGTGTAACTAATATAGAAACAAATGTTATAAATAATACTTCTCTTCCTTCTGTAACGAGGATTGAGAATGAGCGTCCGCCCCTTGAATCTTCATCCTCAGTCCCTGATCTGATTGTGCTTCAGCCAGACGGGCGATACATCCGTTATAGAGCTGTAAAGGAGGAGTAATTACGCCGCGTGTGGGCGAGGATGTGTGTGTGGGAGGGGGCAGATAGTCCTGAGGTGTTGTGTTGATGATTTCCTTGTTCGCTCGCTACCGTTCTTTTTGAAAAGCTTTCTACCTTTGTAATACAATTCTAGGAAGCTCGGGCAGTTGCTTTTTCCTTTCGTGGGAAGAAGAGGAAAGTCCGAACACCGTAGGGGGCTTTGCTCTTTAACTGAGAGAGAGTCGTAAGGTTCTGTACAACCAGAAGAAAATAACCGCCGTGGTTTCACGGTAAGGGTGAGAATGTGAGGTAAGAGCTCACGCCGTATCTTAGCGATGAGGTGCGGGTGGTTGTCCAAAGGGTGCAAGATCATGTATACCTGCCGTAGGTGTGTTGCCTAATACAGCGCCCCGTTGTAATGCTGTCGGCGTCTCGGTTGAGGCACGATAGCTCGGTAGGAGGGTAGATTGCTAGAGAGGTGTTTCACCTCCCAGAGAAATAACTGCCCCGTCAAGCCCTAAAACTAGACGGACAGAATTCGGCTTATAGAGCTTCCTAGGATTGTTTTTAGAGGTCTATGGGAGTGTAGTGTACTCCTTTGAATATTCCCTTATTATTTGCTATTGGAGAGCCTTCTTATCAGTACGATTGTTCACTAGTATATTTGTTGTATCTAGACGGTTTTGTGTATACAAAATCGTTACTAACAGCGTCTGCGTTGGTTTATAGGAGCGTGTTGCTTCCTTCGGTCATTTGCTAAAGGGTGTCTATGGTTAATAGACGCCTTTTCTTTACCCTAAAAGTGTAGTAAGAAGGCAGGAGAGAAGAGGTAGGGTTATTTGATTAACATAACGCTAATTCTACTGCATCAAGAACTTTTTGGGTTGGCTGCACACACATTACTATCTATATAATCAAGATCTTTTTGGGTTGGCTGCGCTATAATCAAGAACTTTAGGGGCAGGCTGAGCACACGTCACAGTGTATTACTATCTATATCAAGAGTTTTAGGGGTTAGCTGAGTACACGCCACAGTATATTACTACTATATCAAGGGGCTTTTGAGGGGTTGACTGAGCACACGCCACAGAGTATCACTATCATATAATCAAGAATTTTAGGGGTTAGCTGAGCACACGCCACGATATATTACATCTATAAATCAAGGGCTTTGAGGCTGGCTGAATACACGTCACAGTATATCACTATCTATATCAACATTATCTATATCAAGGGCTTTTGAGGGGTTGGATAGTCGTTGATAGACTATTCATTACAAAGAGCTTTTTGGGGCTGACTGAGCGCCATTAGAAGCCCTATCATCCCATTGATAATTAAAGGCTTTGAAGCATGCTAAAAGTAAGAGAAACATGCTAGGCAACGCGACACAAGAAAAGCTGGGGGCTAGAGATGATGAGCTCTCGCCATCCAGCTTCGGTATGACTTTAGACACGTGGTTCGTTCCTAAGAATAAGGTGCTTAGTCGCTCAATCCCTGCCTAGGAACGTGATCGATGTTGATTCCTAGCAAAGCGATGGGGTTAGATTACTTGCAAGATGGACTCTTCGACCCAGCCTTGGTGACCGTCTGGGATGGCGATTTCGTACCACGAACCAATCTTCTGTAAGAGCACGACCTTCGTCCCTGCGTGCAGCAAAAAGAGGTCTTTCGCAGCGGCGTCTGGAGAGCCCTTTACGGAGACTACGGATTGCATGATTACCGCAGCGTCGTGCGTGCGCTGCATTCGCTGCATACGGAAGCTTAGCCCTAATGTCATAACGAAGAAGAAGAGACCAAGGAAGGGCAAGAAGAGCAACTTGCGAAACCAAGCACGCGAGACGAAAAAGCGTAGCAAAAGCACGCTCAGCAACGTAAGGGCTAGGAAAACGAAGCTTAGTACAGACCATCCCTTCGCGCTCAAAAGCGCACAGAATCGCCCCCACCAGCGCCATAGAGGGAACTCCTCCGCGACCTCTAGTTTATCGACCGTAAAGGAGCGCGCTAGCGCCAAATTAAAGGCAACATTCTCGTGGTCGGGGCTGAGCTTTAAGGCACGTTCGTAGTTTAAGATGGCACGCGGATATTGTTGCAAACGGAAATAGGCATTGCCTAGGTTGTAATAGACCATGGGGTCTACCAACGAGTCTGCTAACAAATGTTCGTACTCTAGGGCTGCACTGTCAAAGCGTGCGCGTTCGTAGTAGGCATTTCCTTGCACGAAATGTGCGTAAGCCTCTGGCGTTTGCGCAGCGACACTGTGCACGATGAGCCAGCTCAGTAGGAATATGACACCTGATTGCCACAACGTCTTCATTCTTCTACTCCTCCCCTGCTCACTATTTTTTGAGTTGGCTACGCTGTTTTAACCACCGTTCGAGAGACTCAAACGTGGCGAGCGTGCTCGTATATAAAGATTCTTGACTCTCTTGCACTGAGGAGGGCGCATAACGCGCATATTCACAAGCCGATATGATGTGTGCGACCTCTCCGATGAGCTGTTCGGGAACCTCTTGTTCGGCAAGAGCGGCACGTACCCCATCGGAAGAGAGTTCGGAAAGCTCGATGGAAAGCTTGTCGGAGAAATAGCCCCAGACGGCACGTTCTAATTCTACGTAAAAGAGCCCAGCATCTTGATTCATGTAGCCCTTTACGCGTTGCAAACGGCGACGTACGACACTCCCCGCCCGTTTACCGCGCAGTAATGCCATATTGGCAAACATCTCTTGGCGGCGACGTAAGAATATCCAGAGTAAAAGGAAAAGCACGACAATCAGCAGGAGGACGATCCACCAAGCGAGAGAGCCGAGGAAGGAGTCCCCGACGGGTTGTAAGAGGATTTCGCCTACATAAATATGACGGATGTCTTGCCCTAAATACTGCACATCCTCCTTGGAGATTGTGCCCGCAACGGCGGTAGGAGCTTGTGTAGAATCGGCCTGTACGTTCAACTCGAAGGCTTCGGAACGCAGGGTTTTATAGCCTTTGGCTTGTGGGTCAAAATAGGAATATTCGTAGGCTGGGAGGGAAAGTACGCCAGGGGCACGCGGTATCAGAATGAACTCGTAAGAGACACTCCCCGTCTGTACGCCATTGCGCAGGGAGTAGTTTTCGGTCATTTTGGGAGGAAAGACCTCTACGGTGGACGGAAGACGGAGCTCGGGCTTCTGCAAGAGTTGCATGTTGCCAGCCCCAGAGACGGTGAGCGTATAGGTGACCGCTTCGTTTGTCTTAACGTCCTGATTGTCTAGCTTTGCGGAGAGGTCAAAGTGACCTACGGCACCTGTGAAACTGCTGGGTGCGCCGCTTGGGAGGGGCAACACTTTCAGCTTGCGCGAGGGGCTGGTCAGGGTACGGACGTCGGTTTGGAACGTCCCCATGAATTCGTCGAAAAAGGACTGTCGTGCCCCACGAACCCGGTATTGGACTACCGCTTTTAGGGGTTCGATTTCCAATTCGCCACTCTTTTGCGGATAGAGGACATACTGGCGCAGGACGCCAGCGTTGTACTGCTTGCCGTTGTAAACTTCGGAATGAAAGGAGATTTGCCGCGGCGTTTCTATTTCCTTTGCCCAAAAGCCCTTAAAGTCAGGGAAACGGAAGTCCTCGAAGCTGACGAGGTCGAGACGGGTAAAGATTTTGAGGGTTGCGACGACGGGCTCGCCTTGATATACTTCGTTCTTGCTCAACTGGATCGCTACGAGGAGATCACTGCTGCTATCATTGCCCTGCGCAGCGGTTGCGTCACGAGGCGTAGGGGCATTACCACGCGATGCGGGTGCTCCTCCGTTGGGCATTCCTCCAGATTGGGGATTATCGACCACCTCGATGTCGGTGGGGTGGCTCTTTACATTTGTTCCGTCCACGACGGCGGTCGCTGCAGGTAAGTGATAGACGCCCGCGTCGTTGAGGCGACAAATGTAGGTTTTGGAGGTGCGGAGTGAGCGAGTGATTCGCCCATTGATCATCTCAATGTGCTGCATGGTGGACTCCATCGGTCCTTGTAGGACGGTGAGTGCGCCCCATACGGGTGGCGTGAACTCTTCGAGCTTTCCCTCTGCTGTAAAGACAATGCGAAAGGGTTGGCCTGCATAGACGGCATTCGGCGCTTCCACGGTCAACTCCTGTGCATAGAGGTTAGCGCCCCCCAGCATTAAGAGGAGTAAGAATAAGACCACGCTGAGACGTCCACGCGTTAAAACAATAAGATGTTGTAACATAAGCACTTTACTTCTCCTATCTCCTAAACCTCTACAAGTACAACGTTTGATGCTAGGCACACCACTCCCCTACCAATCTTTGTCGGTTTTAGCTCTTGCACGCGCTTTGGCCTTCGCCTTTTGCACCTTTGCTTGCAATGCATTCTCTTGGTTCTCAAGCGCTTTCAAGAGCTGTGCGGCATCCTCTTGGCTCATCGTCGCCCCCTTCTTCTGCTCTTGCTGGTTGCCTTGCTTAGGGTCGTTCTTGCCCTGCTGCTGGTCTTGTTGCTGATTCTTTTGCTGCTGAGCGTTCTGATCTTGCTGATCCTTTTGCTCTTGCTGCTGGTTTTGGTCTTGGTTCTGGTCGTTTTTATCCTGCTTGTCGTTGCCCTGCTGGTTCTGCTGCTGGTCTTTCTGCTGATCTTTCTGTTGATTTTGGTTGTCCTTGTTATTCTGATCCTTATTCTGATTTTGGTTCTGATCTTTGTTCTGATCCTTGTTTTGGTTTTGATCTTGATTCTGGTCGTTCTTTTGATTTTGTTGGTTCTGTTGCTGTTGCAACATCCGCAGGGCTGCGGATAGGTTATACTTAATGTCCTTTGCGCCAGGGTTTAATCGAAGCGCCTCTTTGTAAGCACCGACACTCTGGGCGTACTGTTTCTGTTGGTAGAGGGCATTTCCAAGGTTGTAGAGGGCGCTCGCGCGTACGTCGTCTGAGATATCCTCACGTTCTGCGAGTTGTTGGTAATTTCCAAGCGCTTCGTCAAACTTTTCTTGTTTGTAGAGGGCACCGCCTAGATTGAATTGCGCTTTTGAGGAAGAGCCTTCCACTTCGAGGGCTTTACGATACTCGAGCTCAGAGTCGTAGAATTTTCCTGCTTGAAAATCTTTGTTGCCGCGACGGATGTAGCCCGCCCCCTCCTGTGCCAACGCTAGGCTACACAGGGAGGAGAGAATGAACAGAATGAGAAGCGGTTTCATACTTTTGAACCCTTTCCGCCTAAGAGCTTGTCAAGGTTAAACCATGGGTGCTTTCGCTCAAAAAGGAGTTGCGAAAGTACGAAGAACAAGAAGGAGAGCAAGAAGGAGAGTTGAAACTGTTCGTCAAAGGCGGTGTAGACGACTTGGTCAAATTCTGCTTGCTGCATCGACTCGATTTGGTCGAGAATGGGCTTGAGTCCAGAACGTAGGGAGGCGGCGCGCATGTAGATACCGCCTGTTTGTGCGGCGATTTGAGAGAGGGTAACTTCGTCTAGTTTGGAGATGACGACGTTGCCCGAGGCGTCCTTTTTCATCCCGCCCCCTTGTTCGGGGATGGGAGCGCCCTCTGGCGAACCGAGCCCAAGGGTGAAGATGCGAATCCCCTGCTTAGCGGCTTCTTCTGCTCGCTGAAGCGGGTCGCCCTCGTGGTTTTCGCCGTCAGATATGACAAGGATGGCACGCCCGACGTCGTTTTGTGGGCTAAAGGACTTCATGGCTAGTTCGAGGGCTTCGCCCAATTGCGTCCCCTGTTCAGAAACCATGTCGCAATTGACCTGCGAGAGGAACATTTGTGCAGAGGCGTAATCGCTCGTGATGGGGAGTTGGACGTAGGCGCGCCCTGCGAAGAGGATGAGCCCGATGCGATCCTCCTTTAGATTTTGTACGAGGTGGGCTATTTCTAATTTTGCGCGCTCGAGTCGGTTGGGCTTTACGTCCTGTGCGAGCATACTGCGTGAGACGTCGAGGGCTATCATCAATTCGACCCCGGTGCGCTTTTGTGTCGCTTGTTTCAAGCCAAATTGGGGGCGTGCGAGCCCTAGGATAAGAAACAAAAGTGCGAGGGCAAAGAGGAGCGAACGCCACCAGAAACGCCCCACAGAAACGTAAGGCATCAGGCGTGGCAGCATCGTCGTGCTCGCTAAACGAAGGGCATTGCGACGTCGACGGTAACGGATGTAGAACTGCAACAAAAGATAGAGCGGCACGAGCCACAGCAGCCACAAAAGTTCACTATTTGCAAAACGGAACATCTATTCGTTGCGTGAAAGTTAAGGAAGTAGGCGCAGCGATAAACTGCGGAATAGGAACTCTAGCGCACAGCAGGCGAGCGCCAATACCCCCCAAAGTAGATATTCTTCACTCTTGTGCAGGTATTCGTCCACACTGATTTTAGATTTTTCCAAAGAGTCTATTTTTTGGTAGATCTCCTCGAGCGTTTGGTTGTCTGTGGCGCGGAAATACTCTCCGCCAGTGAGTTGGGCTACCTGTTGCATGAGCGCCTCGTCGATTTGGACATCGACCTGCTGGTAACGGATACCGAAGGGGGTTTGGACGGGATAGGGGGCTGTGCCCATAGAGCCGATCCCGACGACGTAGACGCGTATCCCGTAGGTTTGTGCAATTTCGGCAGCGGTGTAGGGGGCAATCTCGCCGCTATTGTTGACCCCGTCGGTTAATAGAATAACCACGCGACTGACCGCATCGCTTGAGAGGAGACGGTTGACCGCCATGGCAAGCCCAGAGCCGATGGCCGTTCCGTCTTCGAGCATGTCCATTTCGACGGCATTGAACTGGTTGATGAGGGAGGCGTGATCGAGGGTTAGGGGGCACATGGTGAAGGCTTCGTTGGCGAAGATGACGAGCCCCATTCGATCGGAGGGACGCCCAGAGATGAACTGTATGCCGATGCGTTTGGCGGCCTCGATACGGTCGGGGTCAAAGTCGCGGGCGAGCATACTGCTTGAAACGTCGAGGGAGAGCATGATGTCTATCCCCTCGGTGGTGGAGGTTTGCTCCTTGCTGAAGCTTTGTGGGCGCGCTAGGGCAATGGTTAAAAAAGCTAGGGCTAAGAGTCTTAATGCGAAGGGGATATGTCGCATCGGCGTGCGCCAAGAAGCCCCCTTGGGCAATGCCATAAAGCTTGGGAAGAGCACAAGGCGCTTGTGATCTCGCTCCTGCCAGATGTACCACGCTAGCAAGAGGGGGATCGACCAAAGAAGGTGAAGGTAGAGTGGATTCGCAAATTCGACGTCCCAGAACATTGCTATAGTTCCTTCTCGATTTGGGAGGTGGAAGGATTGTTGCTTGTCGGTTGGGTTTCCGAGGTGCTTTTTAGTTGCGCCAGCTGCGCAGCCATTTCCTCAACCATGGCGATGGCAAGGTGTAAGTCCCCTATTCCTTCGCTTTCTAGCGGTTCGAAGCGAGCGAATTTTACTAAGTCGCTTCGTTGTAAGATTTGTTGCAATTGGAGATAGTGCGCCTCGGAGCAGGCGGTGGCACGAAGGGCTGCGAGAATTTCGGCAGTCGTTTCTTCGAGGGCACGCACTTGCCATGCTGCTTCGAGGTAGAAGCGGAGCGCATCGGTGAGTTCTGTATAGAAATATTTTCCACCACGACGATGCCAAGCCTCCTCAGAGGAGAGAGTACGTAGGCGCTCGAGGGCAACCTCTTCTGGCGGACGGGGCGGTTTTACGGGCACGAATGGGAGGGTATGCGTCTTGCGATAACGCAACCAGAAGTAGAGGGCGATGGCTAGGACGGCAACCCCTAAAGCGCCTAAAAGCCAAGGGAGTAACTCACGGAAGGTAATCCCCTGTTCAAGCGGGCCGCGTATATCGGCAAGCTCGCCAGTGGCTTGATCCATTGGGACGTAGGCGACGTGGAAGAGGGAGATGCCCGTGGTGAGCGTGTCGGCACGTCCATTAAGTTGCACAAGGATAGGAATTTCGGGAACTGCCACCCAGCCTGTATCGTAAGCCACGAGGGGCAAACGCCATGCGGCTACGAAGGCATCGGCATCGTACTGTAGGGTGTCGAGGCGTGGCGCATCGTAGACTTCGAGTCCACCGCCAAGGGTATCAGTGAGTTGAGGAAAGAAGATATCCGCTCCTTTGCCTGTTCGGATTTTTAGGGTGAGAAGGAGCGTGTCGCCCACCTCGACCGAATCGCGACTTAGCGTACGCTCGGCAGTGGGCTGCGCCAATAGGCAAAGCGATAACGCTAAAAGAGAGAAAAGAAGCACTACCCGTTTCACGACTTTACCCTCGCTGCTTAAAGAGTTTTATCAATGGATACACATAGTCTCCGGTGGTGGAAACGCTGACCCAGTCTACGTTGGCGCGTGAAAAGACTTTTTGTAAATTGTTGGTGCGTTCTTGCGCAAGCTCCTCGAATGCACGACGAACCTGCGGGGAGGAGGTATCCACCCAACGCGTAGCGCCTGTTTCGGCATCTCCCCAACGCACTAAGCCTACGTCGGGAAGGGATTCTTCGCGCGGGTCGAAGACCCGTACGCCGACAAGGTCGTGCTTGTTAGAAGCGATGCGGAGGGGATCGACGAAGCGGGGTTGCCCGTCGGCGTCTAAGTCTAGGAAGTCGCTGAGTAGGAAGGCTGTACAACGCTTTTTAATGGCGTTGGTGAGGAAACGTAGTGCCATCCCGACGTCGGTCTGTTGACTTTCGGGCTGAAAGCTCATTAACTCCCAGATAATCCGCAAGATGTGCTTTCGCCCCTTCTTGGGTGGGATGAAACGTTCGACTTTGTCGGAGAAGAGGATTACGCCGATTTTGTCATTATTTTGTATGGCGGAAAAGGCTAGGATGGCCGCCAGTTCGGTCATGACGTTCTGCTTGGTGCGCTCGTCAGAGCCGAAACGGCGTGAGCCACTTACGTCGACTAGGAGCATGACCGTGAGTTCGCGCTCCTCTTCAAAGACTTTGATGTAGGGGTCGCGCATGCGGGCGGTGACGTTCCAGTCGATATTGCGCACGTCGTCGCCGTAGCGATAGGCACGTACTTCGCTGAACGCCATACCTTTACCCTTGAAAGCACTGTGGTATTCGCCAGCAAAGATTTGGTGTGAGAGCCCTCGCGCTCGGATTTCGATCCGCCGCAAGCGTGCTAAGAGTTCGCGAGCTTCTTCCTGTTGATTCATCGTCTCGTACCAAGAGGTTTTTCGCCCATAATAGGAGATTACGGCACCTCGACGCGGTTGAGAATTTCGGTGACTATCTGCTCAGTGGTAATGTTCTCAGCTTCAGCCTCGTAGGTTAAGCCAATGCGGTGACGCAGGACGTCTAAGCATACGGCGCGAACGTCTTCGGGCACGACATAGCCACGACGTTTGATAAAGGCGAAAGCCTTGGCTGCGAGCGCAAGACTGATGCTGGCACGCGGGGAACCCCCAAAGCCAATCATCGGGACAAAACGTTCGAGCCCATAGTCGGCAGGGCGGCGTGTAGCGTAGACAATATCCACGATATACTGTTCGATTTTTTCGTCTAGGTAGACCTCTCTGACGAGATTGCGTGCCCGAATGACATCTTCAGGCTTAACGACGGGACGTACCTCGGGGAATGTGCCGCGCACGTTCTGCCGAATGATGAGCTTTTCCTCCTCCTTCTTCGGGTAATCGAGCACGACTTTGAGCATAAAGCGGTCGACTTGCGCCTCGGGAAGCGGGTATGTACCTTCCTGTTCTATAGGGTTTTGCGTTGCTAGCACAAGAAAGGGAGCGGGGAGCTTGTAGGTGTTCTCGCCGATGGTCACTTGTCGCTCTTGCATCGCCTCTAGGAGGGCACTTTGCACCTTTGCGGGCGCACGGTTGATTTCGTCTGCTAGGACAAAGTTTGCGAAGATGGGGCCTTTCTTTACCTCGAACTCTTCGCGTTTTTGACTGTAAATGAGCGTACCGATGAGGTCGGCAGGTAGCAAGTCGGGGGTGAACTGTACGCGGGCAAAGTGTCCGTCGATGCTGCGCGACAAGGTACTTATAGCCAAAGTCTTAGCGAGCCCAGGGACACCCTCGAGGAGGATATGTCCGTCGGCTAGGAGTCCGATCAGGAGTGACTCAACTAAGTGCCGTTGGCCGACGATGACGCGTCCGAGCTCCATGGTGAGCATTTCAACGAAAGAGCTTTCTCGCTCGATGCGTGCGTTGAGTTCGCGGATATCGACTTCTTGTCTCTCTTCCATCTGAGTATTCTCTATTCCCTCTGTTCCGAATTCATAAGGGTTAACGAGCGGGTATGCTTTTTATTGCGAAATGGGGGCTAAGCCGTTCCTTTTCGGTGGCAACTGGGAGGGGTGGAATTCAGGAATTCCTAAACGTCATTTTGAAGAGGAAAAGCAGAATAATCAAGAAATAGAATTAACGAAGACGTCTAAAAATGGCGCTTTGGAAGCCCATTTTTGGGTAGGTAATTTTACCTATTTTGCTTAGTCTGCCTTTAGTACGCTCCCTATGTACTCGTCGTCTGTGCTTAGTCTGCCCTTGGTGTAGGAGGGGGGAATTCAGGAAAACGTAAAGTGTTTTTTGGAGGATATGGGGAGGGATATCCGC
>CAJPTV010000058.1 GCA_905373665.1 Bacteroidia bacterium | reverse complement strand
CCCCACCTACTGGTGGGGTGGGTACTTTTAGCCCAGGATTGGATCCTGGGCTAGCAACGCTTTGCGCCGAACGGCAATCCTTTCCCTCCCTTAACAACGCCTTGCGCCTCCGTCCCACCCTCGCCCATCCCCACTGGGCGCTGTCCCACACGTCGCCCCCGAAGGGGGCACATGAACCCCGTCAGGGGTGGGTACTTTTAGCCCATGGTGAAACCGTGGGACATGGCGCACCGCGCCATCAAACCCCGCGCCTCGGTGATCTTCCCTTTACCGCACATTGCACCCACTGGGCGGCGCGCCCTTAGCGCCCCAGGGTTCGACCCTGGGACATGGTGCTTTGCGCCATCAAATGCCGCGCCTCGGTGATCTTCCCTTTACCGCACATTGCGCCCACTGGGCCGCGCGCCCTTAGCGCCCGTCCGCCCTAAGGACTGCCTCTAACAATCCGCTCGCTAAGAGGTTGTCACGTAGGCGCTCGGCGGGCACACGCTGCGAATAATAACCTACGGCATACTCAGTTTTCCCCTCGGGGGTCGCACGCTGTATCAACTCTTTGTCCGGAGCAAGAAGACTCACCGTGGCGGCTACCTCTGGCGGTAGGGCGCCATCATATACACCGATTACGACCCTGTAACCACTGGCTGAGACCTCCTGCGGAACGTCTGCTACGGGCACATCGACCTTTTCTACCGATTGGGCTCGCGCTATCGTCACATGCCGACCATTGTACCACGCCACCACAAAAGCATCGGGGAAGCCACACCGCGTGGTGATCTGTTTACCCTTGTCCGCCTCCTCCTTGAGCCGAAAAGCACCCGCATAATACTTGCGTATCTTGCCCCCCTGCAGCGTTTCGGCGATAATGGGGTACATACCTTGAAAAAGCGCTGGGTCTATCGGATTAGAATATGCCCCGAGCTGGAGACGATAGATTACCCCTTGCGGCTGCGGGAGATCACGCGGCACTTCCCCCTCCGAGGTATAGGGCGACGGGTCTACGATCTGCAACCCCTCGGCTTCGGTCTTTACCGCAAGTGTCGGAGCTGTCACCGTCTGCACAGGACGCACCTCGCCAGGGACAACCTCCGTCGGCGTAGGTTTCGATACCGGAGGCTCTTGCGGAAGGTTGGGGATACGATCGAGATTGAGCAACTTCCGATAGCGTTCAATACGCTTCTCTACTTTCAGGCGATAAGCCTCCATGTTCCACGAATAGGAAAAACCAACCTCGTAGTAGAGATTGCCCACCTCGGTGGCTAACATCGCAAAGAAGACCGCCTCGCCCTCGTCCTGAATATCCTTGTTGTTTACAAGGGTTTGCCCCAAGAGGTAATACTCTTTTGCCTTAGACTCAGCGGCAAAGATGGAGGTCTTCGCATTACGGTCGCCCTTCATGTACGCCACCGCAAGGCATTGCGAAAAGATACGCCGACGCGCCTGTACATTCCCCTCATACTTCTTGACCAAGATTTGGCTCTGCTGTGCCGCCGCCTGCTCGGCCTTGCCTATCGCAACTGTCGAAGAGGTGGAATCTTCCAGCATCTTGTGAATGGCGTTGTACTGTTCGCAAAGGGCGGTAACTTCACGTAGAAAGGTGGGCGACTGACGAGCAATCTCAGCTAAGGCTTTGAGCTCAGTGGGCTGCATCACTGCCGCCGCAGGCTTCGCTTCGTGAATGTGGTCAGGTACGTCTTGGGTATATGCACCCACACTTTGCGAATGATTGAGTAGCTTCCGAACACCCGTGATATACTCTTGCTCAATAAGGCTCGCTTTGGCAAAATGCGAGTCTGCACTCCGTTGTGCGCCGAGCATCTCGTTCTCCCGCTTTGCCACCCGTCCTTCGAGGAGCTTTCTCTCCTCTGCAGTCTTCACATTCCAAAGGCGATCGCGCAGCACCTCAAGGTTCTTTCGCACCGAGTCGGCTGTGTGTTGAGCGGCATAGCCGAGGCGCAGCGCCTCTTGATATTCGGGGTCAGCATCGACGTCGCGGAAGTGCTTCGTCGTCTGTTGCTCAGCCGTTTGACGCTCAGTTACTACGGCGGCAGTAAGGGTCGAGGCGGTCGACGGATAAGAGAACAGCGAATATGCCTCAAGGTCGTCAGAGGGGGAAAGACGTTCGCCCAGCTGCCCAGCGTCATAAGAGAGCATAAAAAGCTGAAGACTATCCACACTCACCCCACGCGTAGAGGCTATAACGAGCCGTCCATTGCTATCGGGAGTCCCAAAAAGGTAGTCGTCGAACGGCGAATTGTAGGGGAAACCGAGGTTTTCGGGCGATGTCCACTGGCGGAGCGTTGGGTCATACGTGGTACGAAAGATGTCATAGCCCCCCATCCCGTAGTGTCCGCGACTGGAGAAGTAAAGCGTTTTCCCATCAGGCGAGAGCAAGCCGAGCGCTTCGTCAAAGGAAGTGTTCACCACACGCCCCAACTCCTCGGGCTGTGACCAGAGTTGGTCATTTCGGAAGGTCGTCGCGTAGAGATCACGCTGTCCGAGCTTGGAACGCCGATTGGCAAAGATGAGACGCCGCCCCCCCGTAAGCTGGTCTGGGTAAGCAACGTAGGTCGGGGGCGCGATCCGCGCATCATCAAACTCGCCGTAAAGGGCGGCTGGGAGGGGAATCAAACGGTAGGGGAGGTGCGCCAAAAGGGAGTGCTCTGCGATCGAATCCCACGCTGTGCGACTCTGGTGATAGAGCACAGGTTGGTAGCTTGTTTGTAGAAGTTGCAGCGCATTCTTACACTCGATGATGCACTGCTGCGCCTCAATATCAGAGAGTATCATCTTGTCGGGCGCTTCCGAATAGGCTTCGTAAGAAGCGATTGCGGCATCGAACTGATAGCGCAGACTTTGCAGCTTTGCCAGAAGATAACGACGTTTTGGGGTAGCGGGGAGCGACTGCAAAAGCTCTTCGGCGCGCTTCAGTCCGCTGTGTCGCGCCAGTGCGACCTCAGCTGCATACTCGCGCAAGATCTGTGCCGTATCTCCCGCAGCAATGCACGCCACAATCTCTTGCTCTGCTTCGTAAAAAGCACGTTTTTTCAACAGCGCGGTAAGGGTGGGATACGGGTCTGTGGTTACAGGCTTTTGGGCGAGCACGGTGCGCAGCGGCATGGCGGTTAAGACAAGCCACAAGCATAAACAAGCGCACCGCAGGATGCCCTTGATAATCAAAGGGCTCGTTCCCATCGATGGGGGCTTACACACACTTGTCTTCCCGTACATACACTCGCTTTACCCTCTTTTATACGGCAAAGTTACGTTTTTGGTACAAACAAGGGGGCGCAACCCTAAGGTAACGCCCCCGTATTTTCAAGATGAAACGCACGCGACCTTTCCTCAAAGCCCCGCGGCGTCAAAGCCTCTTAGTGCCCTTTGCGGAAGTTACGTCCTAGGAAGAGGGCGGTATGACCAAGCTCTTCCTCAATGCGGAGCAACTGGTTATACTTGCTCACACGGTCAGAACGCGATGCAGAGCCCGTCTTAATCTGCCCACTGTTCAGGGCTACGGCAAGGTCCGCTATCGTGGTGTCCGAGGTCTCGCCAGAGCGGTGACTGATAATGGCGTTCATCGAGTGGATGTCAGCCGTATGTACCGCATCTATGGTTTCGGAGAGCGTTCCAATCTGGTTTACTTTCACGAGGATAGCGTTCGCTGCCCCCTTCTGAATCCCCTCTGTGAGGCGTGCCACATTGGTCACGAAAAGGTCGTCGCCCACGAGCTGTACCTTTTCACCCAACGTCTTCGTGAGCTCTGTCCAGCCCGTCCAGTCATCTTCGGCGAGCCCGTCTTCGATGCTCACAATCGGGTACTTTTGGGTTAGCTCCTTCCAGTAGGCGATCATGTCGGCTGCCGAAAGAGGATCTTTGCACGCCGCCATGGTGTACTTCTGCGTCTTGGTGTCATAGAACTCAGACGCCGCTGCATCCAAGGCAAGCTGTACATCCTCTCCAGGCTTATAACCTGCCTTTTCGATAGCCTGCATGATAACGTCGAGTGCAGCCTCGTGGGTCGGAAGGTTAGGCGCGAAGCCTCCTTCATCACCGACGTTCGTCGCAAAACCCTGTTTCTTCAAAACACTCTTCAGGTGGTGAAAGACCTCAACCCCCATCTGCAGTGCGCGTGAGAAGGTGGGCGCACCCACGGGCATAATCATAAACTCTTGGATATCAAGCGGATTGTCCGCATGTTGCCCACCGTTGAGGATGTTCATCATCGGGACAGGGAGCACGTGCGCATTCACACCACCGATGTAGCGATAGAGGGGCAGCCCCACCTCTTGCGCCGCAGCGCGTGCCACTGCCAAGGATACGCCAAGGATGGCATTCGCCCCGAGCTTCTCCTTGTTCGGCGTCCCGTCAAGCTGGATAAGGAGCGAGTCAATGAGACGTTGCTCTTGTACATCGCAATCCTTGAGCGTGTCGGCAATTACGGTATTGACATTGTCTACGGCACGAAGGACGCCCTTGCCGAGGAATTTGCCGTTATCTCCATCGCGGAGCTCCACCGCCTCATGTACCCCCGTAGATGCACCGCTGGGGACGGCTGCCGTACCGATAGCGCCTACCGAAGTCCCTACTTCTACCTCTACCGTGGGGTTACCGCGGGAGTCCAAGATCTGCCGCGCGTGTATGCCAACAATGTGTCCCATTTTCGTCTCCTACATATTAGTTACGTTCGCACAAATGTACACAAAAGGCTGCTTTTGACGCGCTGTGTGGGCGAACCGTAGAAACTCGAAATTTAGGAATTCCAAAGCAGAATTTTATGAGAAATACGAGAATTTTTCACACAATATCTATAGAATAGACTATAGATTTTGAGCTCAAAGAGGTAGGTAATTTTACCTACCTTCTAGGCAGGCAGAATGCTCAGAGAGGAAGAGCAGAGGGCACATAACGGGTAGGTAGCACGGCAGTACATGGAGTAAGAAGGGGGAGATTAAGGAAAACATAAAGCGTTTTTTGGCGTTTCCCCAAGGGGGGCAGCTTACGAAAAAGAAAAACACGGCATGCGCGCTAAATGCTTAACTTTGTTGCATCAAAAACAATAGCACACTAAGAGACAGATGAGAGACCTGCAGATCTACAATACCCTCTCCCGTAAAAAAGAGCTCTTTACCCCCCTACATGCCCCGCACGTGGGGATGTACGTCTGCGGTCCGACCGTCTATGGCGACCCGCACCTCGGACACGCCCGCTCAGCAGTAACCTTCGACATACTCTTCCGCTTGTTGCAGCAACTAGGCTATTCGGTGCGTTACGTGCGCAACATTACCGACGTCGGGCACTTGCAGCACGACGCGGACGAGGGCGAGGATAAGATAGCCGCACGCGCTCGCCTCGAGCAACTCGAGCCCATGGAGATAGCCCAAAAGTATACGGCGCGCTACCATGAGATGATGGCGGAGCTCAACGTCCTCAGACCCAGTATCGAACCGAGCGCCTCCGGGCATATCATCGAGCAAATCGCCTTGGTGGAAAAGATCCTTGCAGCAGGCTACGCTTACGAAAGCGACGGGAATGTCTATTTCGACATCGAACGCTACAGCCGTGACCACCATTACGGCATCCTGTCGGGGCGCGTCGTGGAGGAGATGCAAGCCAATACGCGTACACTCGATGGGCAGGAATCTAAACGCAATCCGCTCGACTTTGCCCTCTGGAAGAAAGCTACCCCGCAGCATATCATGCGGTGGCCGTCGCCGTGGGGCGAGGGTTTCCCAGGGTGGCACTTAGAGTGCTCAGCAATGGGGATGAAATACCTCGGGACGGAATTTGACATTCACGGCGGGGGGATGGACCTCATCTTCCCACACCACGAGTGCGAGATCGCGCAGTGCGTTGCAGCGAAGGGGTCGCCCGCCGTACGCTATTGGATGCACAACAATATGGTGACGCGCAATGGGCAAAAGATGGGTAAGTCGCTAGGCAACTTCATTACCCTACAGGAGCTCTTTTCGGGCGACCATGCTTCGCTAGATCAAGCCTACGACCCGATGACGGTGCGTTTCTTCATCCTTCAGGCACACTATCGTTCGACCCTCGATTTTAGCAACGAGGCGCTTCTCGCAGCCAATAAGGGACTAGAGCGGCTCCTAGAGGCGTGGAACGACCTCGGGAAACTCACGGCAGGGGCGACCTCGACCTTCTCGGTACAGGAAATGGAGGAGAAGTGCTGGAGTGCTCTTTGCGATGACCTCAATACCCCCATCGCCATCTCGGTGCTCTTTGAGGCAGCACATCAGGTCGGGCGTATGCAACGTGGGGAGGCATCCTTGACAGCGAGCGATTTATCCCAACTACAGGCGCTATTTCAGACCCTGCTCGGCGATGTGATGGGGCTGCGTCAGAGTACGAAGAGTGCTTCACATTCGGCAGCTTTGGAGGTAGCGATGCAGCTCCTGCTCACGTGTCGTGCCGATGCGAAGGCGCGTAAGGATTATGCCACTTCAGATCGCATTCGCGACGCCCTCAAGGAGGCGGGAGTCGAGGTACAGGATCATAAAGACGGTGCGACATGGCGCCTATCTTAAGTGCTAAGGGCTTATGGTGGCGCACGCTGCTGGTGTGCCTTGGGCTACTGTTGTTGCCTTGTCTGGTAGTGGGGGCGAGGGCGGCGAAAAGGCATATCGTGGTGACGGTGCAGGGGGCGATCCCACAAACGCCCGCTCATTTATCGCTTTACTTTATGGGGGACGAACTAAAACGCTTTGAGGCAGAGATCGATCCCTTGGGACGTTACCACTTTCACCTAGAGAGTATTACCTCGGGCTATTACCGCTTCGTATTTGGCGACAAGGAGTTTACCCTGACCTTTCCCCTCTTTAATCAAGAGGCAGAGATAGCCCTAACAACGTCAGCGGAAGCACCCCTAGATTCGGCACGCATAACGGGTGCGCCAGAGGCAGAGGCTTACTTCACCCTGTTGCGCGAACATAGTCTTTTGGAGGATGCCGAGTGGGGTCTCAAGGCACTAGAAGCGAGCCTCGGCAAGGAGAACCAGGCGCTCGCCCAGATACGTCAGCAGGTCGAAAAGCGCTTTTATCAAGCCGTGATGCCCATCGTAGATGAATCGGAACGTCTTTACCCAGCGAGTGCCGTAACCCTCTACTACATGCCGACGGAAGGGCGCAAGGGGTTTGAAAAGTGGTTTACGGAAGATTGGTTTACCTACCCGTTAGTGACCTTCGACCCTGCCTTTACGAACTACATGCGTCGTTTTTTTGAACACCACCGTTCTGATTCCTATTCCTATACCCAACAGCTCGCCGTCTATGCAGACCTGCTGCGCCAGCTCAGCGCCCTGAAGCGGAGCGAGCTCAACGAGATCGTACTCCGCACCACACTCATCGATATTTTCAAAGGAACGGTTTACGACGGACTTTTAGATTCGATGGGGCGGTATGGGCTTCTAGGGGGGCTAGACTCTGTCCATCATGCAGAGCGTCGCGCGCCCGAGCGGCTTGTCAAGATGAAGCGGAAGGATGTGACAGGGAAGGCGGTCGCGATGGTGGATAAGAAGGCGGCGTATACGCTCGTCGTCTTGTGGTCAGACCATTGTGCGCATTGCCAAGCCTTGATGCCCAAGCTTTGGGAGGTGTGTCACTCTATTCCTGCCAAGCAGCTTGCGGTACGAGCCATTTCGATAGACAAGGATACGCCCGAGCGGCGCGATTATATCGCCCAGCGCGAGTGGGGGTGGACGAACCTGATCGAGCACGACGATGGCGAGTCGGAACTCCTTGAGGCACTCAACGGCGACGGTACGCCGGCACTCTTCTTGTTAGACAAGCGGGGTCATTTGGTGGCACGCCCCGAGAACGAGACTCAATTGAAGAACGAGCTCAGAGAGCTGGGAGATGATAAATAGAGGGTGTGTCAAGATACGCTACGCCCGCAACTCGGCACTACGTGCCGCCTCGGTGATTTGCATTCTACCGCACATTGCGCCCACTGGGCCGTCCGCCCTTAGGACCGCATAATGAACCGATGCGAAAAACCGTCTCTCTTATAACTCTCTGTATCTCCCTCTTCTGTAGGGGCGTAGCGTGCTACGCCCGCAACTCGGCACTACGTGCCGCCTTGGTGATTTGCATTTTACCGCACATTGCGCCCACTGGGTGGCGCGCCCTTAGGACCGTAGCGTGCTACGCCCGCAACTCGGCACTATGTGCCGCCTTGGTGATTTGCATTTTACCCTTCCCCACCACGCCCCTCCTTCACCACGGGCCGTCCGCCCTTAGGACCGCCCTGCGCCGTAAGGCGCATAATGAATCGATGCGAAAAATGGTGGGGTTCTGTAGGGGCGTAGCGTGCTACGCCCGCAACTCGGCACTACGTGCCGCCTCGGTGATTTGCATTTACCTTCCCGCGACTCTCCTTAACCCCCGCCCGTCCGGCGTGAGGACCGATGCGAAAGGTAATGTTATATTTTGACACACCCCCTCGTCCCAGATAGTGGAGGCGAAAGGGTCGGATAGAGATTTTGGATGAATGACCATTTAGTCGTGGAGGAGTCGGTCGCCGAAAGGGCACGCGAAGGTAAGTGGGAGGAGATGCGTACAGAGCCTATCCTCAAGCTTCTTCTTAAATATTTTCTACCTGCGCTCGTCGGTGTCATCGTATCGGCTCTTTACAACATTGTCGACCGCGTCTTTCTAGGGCAAGTAGACCCCCTCGCGCTGGCAGCGTTGAGCGCCATTTTCCCCGTCGTACTGGTGCGCGTAGCCTTGGGGATGTTGATCGGGATAGGCGGCTCGGTGCGCGTCTCCATAGCTCTTGGAAAAGGGGACTATGTGGGCGCGGAGCGGATTATGGGGCACGCGTTTGTGCTGATGCTCATCGTGGGGGTCATCTTTGCCGTAACGGGGTTGCTGGTTATGGAACCGTTGCTCCGCTTTTTCGGCGTGACGGCGCAAACCCACGAATATGCGAAGGTCTACTTGGAGATAAACCTCTTGGGCTCAATCTTCTCTCTCGTGGGCTACTCTATGAACAACTTTATCCGCGCCGAGGGGAGTGCACGGATGGCGATGTATAGCATGCTCATCAGTGCCGTCACCAACGTGGTGTTAGACCCCATCTTTATTTTCCTCTTCGGGTGGGGCGTCCCTGGGGCGGCATGGGCGACCTTTATTTCGCAGGCGTTGCTTGCCGTGTGGGTTGTCGGCTACTTCTTGCGTCGTCGGTCGATGCTTAAGTTGCGGTGGAGCAATTTACGTTTTTCGTGGACAGACACCCTTTCTATCTTTGCGATTGGCTTTGCGCCCTTTATGATTCAGATTGCAGCGAGCCTAGTACAGAGTATCTTCAACAAGCAACTTCTGACCTACGGCGACGACTATGATATGAGTGTGCTCGGGGTGGTGAACTCGATTTCGATGCTCCTGATGATGTCGATCGTGGCGCTTAATCAAGCCTCGCAACCCATTTATGGGTACTGTGTGGGGGCTAAGCACTATAAGCGTCTGCGTACGACGTTCCGCTATGCTTTGGCGGTGGGAACGGGGATTGCCGTTGTCGGCTTCTTGCTGGTGGAGCTTTTCCCGAGCCCCATCATTCGCTTCTTTGAGAAGACGGCGGGCGAGCTGCAAACGCACGGGATTCCTGCCATGCGCGTCTATTTTCTAGCCCTGCCACTGGTGGGGATGCAGATTATCGCCATCGGTTATTTCCAGTCAATCGGGAACGCCGTGACCTCGGCGATCTTAACCGTGGTACGGCAGATAGTGCTGCTGGTGTCGATGCTCTTTCTCCTCCCCCACTTTTGGGGCTTAGAGGGGATTTGGCGTGCTACGCCCGTTTCAGACGTCCTTTCGGCAATCGTCTTTGTGGTGATCATCATGCGTGAGTTCTATCGATTACAGCGGTTAATTCACCCCTCTTTAGCTCGAAAAAGATGACGACACTCGGGGTTCTTTATGAAAAGGCGCTCGCTGGGGAATGGTTCTCTTTGGCGGAGACCCAGCATTTGTGGGAGGCTGCCCCCTTGGATGAGCTGATGGCTGTGGCGCACCGTGTGAGATGTCAGCAGGTGGGGGTGGGCGAGGTGACGTGGCAAATCGATCGGAACATCAATATTACCAATGCCTGTGCGTCGGCGTGCCTTTTCTGTGGCTTTCACGTAGGGGCAGGGAATGTGCCGCTGTTTACGACCACAAAAGAGGCGTATCGGCTTAAAATCGCTGAGCTCTTAGCTCTAGGGGGCGACCAAGTATTGTTGCAAGGAGGACTTGACCCGCGGATGGCATTGGCGGACTATGAGGCGCTCTTTCGTTGGCTCAAGTCAGAGTTCCCGACGGTGAAGTTACATGCCCTTGGGCCGCCCGAGGTCGTTTATATCGCCGAACGTGGAGGGCTTTCGATTCGCCAGACGCTGGAGCGGCTCGTCGCTGCAGGGTTAGATTCGTTACCCGGGGCAGGCGCAGAAATCCTTAACGACCGTGTGCGGCAACTGATTTCACCCCGCAAAGCGAGCGCAGCGGCATGGCTGGAGGTGATGCGTGAGGCGCAACGGATGGGACTCTTGACCTCCGCCACGATGATGTATGGGCACGTGGAGACCCTCTCTGAACGGTTACAACATCTGCTCACCCTACGGGACTTCCAAGCCGAGGCAGTGGCAGAGGGGCGGCGTGGCTTTTTAGCCTTTATCGCATGGCCTTTTCAAGGGAACGGCACACGCCTTGCAGCGCAATACCACTACCAGCCCGTAACGGGGACGGAACACCTGCGGCTGATAGCCGTGGCACGTATCGTGCTGTGCAATATTCCGCATATTCAAGCCTCGTGGCTGACGGTGGGGCACGAGGTGGCAGCACAATCGCTCTGGGGAGGAGCAGACGACATGGGGTCTATCATGATTGAAGAGAACGTGGTGGCGTCAACAGGACGACACTTTCGGATGGATAAGGCGGGGATGACCGCGCTTATATGCGATGCGGGGTTTACCCCTCGGCAACGTAACCAAGCTTACGAACTTTTGTAGATGCGTTGGTTCTGGGGAAAGCGTCTCCCCCACTTGCGAGTATGGGAGACCTCGTTTGTGGTAGCGTTACTCTATCGCTTGGCACTCGCATATCTCTTTTTTGGTCTCTCACGCGGACTCTTCTATCTTTTCAACTATGCGCATTTCGCCGATATGCGTTTGGAGCAGGTGGTGCGCGCATGGAGTGGCGGTTTGCGCTTTGATACGGCAGGTGTGCTTTATCTTAACCTGCTGTTTTTGGTGCTGAGTATTGTGCCGTTGCCGATGCGTCGCTGGCGCGGTTATCAACGTTGGGTGGCATGGAGCTATTACCTACCCAACGCCCTCGGGTGGATGGCAGGGCTGGCGGACTGTGTCTACTACCCCAATACCCTGCGGCGTACGACGGCGGTCGTCTTTAGCGAGTTTTCCAACGAGGGGGCGGGCTTCTTTCTCCACCTCATGGCAGAGTATTGGTACATCACCCTGTTGGCGGTATTGGGGATTGGGCTCATGGTAGTGCTTTACCAGCGGGTGCGCCCGACCTATTTCGTCGGGGGGCGGCTGCGTTGGTTTCTCTATTATCCGCTACAACTCTCTTTCACCCTCGCTTTTGCGACCTTTGCGGCATGGGGGCTTCGTGGGGGAAGTTTTGCGAAAAGTTGGCGACCGCTCGGGATGAGCTATGCCAATGTCTCGGTAGACAAGATCGAGCACCGCGCCTTGGTACTCAATACCCCTTATTGTATTATACGGACGCTCGGCAAGCGGGAGCTTCCAGAAAAGCACTTCTTTGCGAGCGAGGAGGAGGCAGCGCACTATTTCCAGCCCGTACACCGCTTAGCGCAAGATAGCACGGCGCATTTCGGGGCACTACGGGGGCGGAACGTGGTCGTGATTATCATCGAGAGCTTTGCGCGGCAATATGTGGGGACACTGAACCGCCATATCGAGGGGTACAAGGGGTATACGCCCTGTTTTGATTCGTTAGCAGCCGAGGGGTATCTTTTCCAAAACGCTTTTGCGAATGGACGGAAGAGTATTGATGCGATGCCTTCGGTGTTGGCGTCAATCCCTCCGCTGCATGGTCACTTTGTAACGTCACACTATTCGGGGAATCGCATTCTCGGGTTGGGGGCGGCGCTCAGTGCGTTGGGTTACACCACAACGTTTTTTCACGGCGCACCCAATGGCTCTATGGGGTTTGATGCTTTTGTGAAGCAGGCGGGGTATACGCACTATTTTGGAAAAGATGAGTATGCGAACGATGCTGACTTTGACGGGGTGTGGGGCATCTGGGACGAGCCCTTCTTGCAGCGGATGGTGGCGGAGTTATCTACCCTGCCACAGCCCTTTTTAGGAACAGTGTTTACCCTTTCGAGTCACGACCCTTTTCAGATACCTCGGGCGTACGAGGGGGTATTCCCCGATGAGGGCGAACCCTTGGTGCGTTGCATCGGCTATACGGACCATGCGTTGGGGAAGTTTTTTCAGGCAGCGGCTCGGCAGCCGTGGTTTGAGAAGACGTTGTTTGTTATTACGGCCGATCACGCTAACGGTCGTCTTCGCCCAGAGTATCGGACGCCTGTGATGGGTTTTGCTACGCCGATGTTGCTTTATGCGCCGGGGAGTGACCTACGGGGGCGTGATGAGACCACGACGGTGCAGCAGGCGGATGTTTTGCCGACGGTGTTGAGTCTTCTTGGGTATTCAGACCCATTCGTCGCTTTTGGTAGCAATATGTTCAGCCGTCGTGATCCGCACTTTGCAATAACCGACTATGACGGTATGTATCAGCTGATGGAGGGCGGTTATGTGTTGCATCACGATGGAGAGCGCCCTGTAGCGCTATTTGATTATCAGCATGATAATTTCCTTGATCACAATCTTTTAGATAGCGCTCCGCAGCGTGCCGCCATCCTGACGCGGCGTCTGGAGTCTCTCCTTCAGTCGTATAATCAGCGTATGCGAGAGAACCGCTTACGCTAAGAATCCTCAGAACCACTTCTCCGATCATCCTGACTCTCCTCCACCCTTTTCAACCGAATGGTGGGGTTCCGGGGTCCTGTAGGGGCGCAGCATGCTACGCCCTGCGCCGCAAGGCGCATAATGAATCAATGCGAAAAATGGTGTTGTATTTTGACACATCCTCCTAGCAACGCTTGCGCTTCCCTTCCCCCCGCCTCTCCTCCACCACGGGCGGCGCGCCCTTAGCGCCGCAGCATGCTACGCCCTGCGCCGCAAGGCTCATAATAAATCGATGCGGAAAACGCCTCTCAAAAAAACACCTGCTCCGCTACGTCACCAAACCTCGCTTGTCGCCTCTAAATCGCCCCTCCATAACCACGGGCGGCGCGCCCTTAGCGCCTAGGTATTTTCTGCAATTATGCTGCTCTTTTTGTTGACTTTTTGTTACTTTGCCTGTGAAGAGTATGATTCACGTATAAACCTAAAGTAATGGGGGGCTAACATTATGAATAGACAGAAATTCTACACAGGTTATGGGCTGTTATCGGTAGTACTTATGGTGCTGCTTATGTTTTCGTCTTTGCCCGCGATGGCGGAAAAATACGAACTCTATATTGCTGGCACGCAAGTCACCGATGCCAATTGCAATGCTTTAAAAGACATAAAAGGCGTTACGGTAGCCTCGGACGGCGAATTTAAGTACGACCCAACCACGAAAACGCTGACGATGAAGGGAATAACAGTCTCGGCTAGCAGTGGTAGAAATGCAATTTGGAATAGAGAAATAAAGGGGCTAAAAATAGTAATCTCGGGGACGAATCGTTTAGAAGCGAGCACTTGGTCAGCCTTGAACTGTTTTTACACGACGGAGATTGAAGGCAATGGATCTCTTATTATCGTAAATGACGGTAATTCAGCCATTTACGTTAATGGCACGCTCCTTACTATTTCCGATATCACGCTCGAAGCGACTGGAAAGCAGGGCATTGCTGGAAATGACGATGATAAAGGTACACTCATCATCAAGAATGCTAAGGTAATAGCTAAGGGGAGCGAGGCAGCTATTGATAATTTTAAGACCGTCACCCTAGAGGGATGTCAGATAATAGCCCCCGAGGGCGCTGAGTGGAAGGCTGCGGAAAACGCCGTAGTAGATGCAGAGGGGAATAAGGTGAAGGAGGTGACGATAGGGAAAGTAGTGGCAAAGAAGTATGAACTCTACATAGCAGGCACTCAGGTCACCGATGAGAATTGCAATGCTTTAAAAGACATAAAAGGCGTTACGGTAGCCTCGGACGGCGAAT
>CAJPTV010000057.1 GCA_905373665.1 Bacteroidia bacterium | reverse complement strand
GCGAACGGTTCGCCTCGTTTAATGCCTTATCCTCCACAGTTTCCAACAGAGGCTTGTCATACTCATCGACGAGAATGACCACTTGCTTTTGGGTGGTCTGATAAATCATTCGGATGAGATAGATAAAGCGGTCATCAGGCGCCTTGTATTTCGGTTCAATGTCAAACTGCGATTCTAAGAAATCTAATTGTAACGACAACCGCTCCCGCAATGGTTTACCCGAGAGATAGTCCTTCGCATTCAAATCAAAATAAAGCACAGGCGACGCCGCCCACGCCTCACGCCGCTGCCAACGGGCTATCTCCTCCTCTCGCTCCGCAATGTATAGCCCCTCAAAGAGCTCTTTTTGCCCTTCAAAATAGGCTTTTAGGGTGGATAGGAAAAGGCTCTTACCGAAACGGTGCGGACGGCTCAGGAAAAAGACTGTTCCCAGTGAAAGGAGCTTTTCGATATACTGCGTTTTATCGACATAGAGATCTCCAGCATTACGCAACTTTTTGAAGCTTTGCGTACTAATCGGAAGTCTTTGAAGCGTATTCATCTGTTGCCAGTTTTCGTTGCACGAAGATAATAAAGAAAAACCGCCCCAGTTTTACCCGAGGCGGCTTCTTTTATGATAATCAAAGAATCTAGTACTTGACTACCCTTTCCCCCCTCTTCGCGCCATTTTGCCCCGTTAGACGCACAAAATAGAGCCCTGCGGGGAGCGCTTCGGTATCAACTACCGTCTCCGTACTGTCTACCGCGCCAGCACGTACTACGTTCCCCGTGAGGGTTACTAGCTCGTAACGAAGAGTAATCCCCTCGGGGTTCACTATCCGCAACTGCGCTGCGAAGGGGTTGGGTGCTACCACTACGCTAGCCAATACGGCATCCTCTACAGCTTGTGGGACAATCGGTTTGGTTACGGTCACCGTACAGGTTGCGGTCTTGCCCCCTACTGTTGCGGTTACCGTAGCTGTCCCTTCCTTGAGTGCTCGCACTAAGCCAGTACCATCCACTGATACGATGTCCGCCCCTGAGGTTACTGCCCACGTTGCTGTCTTGTTCGTCGCCGTCCGAGGCTTCACTGATACCAAGAGCCGCTGCGTCCCCTCTACCGTAAGGTTAACCACTGCAGGAAATACAGAAATAGACTCTACAGGCACATCGTCGGTAGTCACGGTTATCGTGCACTCAGCCGTATGAGCGCCGTCTTCACTCGTTGCCTTTACTTTTGCCGTACCTGCTACGTTCGTTGCCGTTATCTTACCGCTGTTCGCATCTACTGAGAGCGATGCTGCTCCTTCGGTCACTTCCCACGTTACCTTCTTGTTGGTGGCGTTCTCGGGGTTGTACTTTACGAATAAGGTTACCGACGTCTTGACCTTGAGTTTCAGAGCAGTTTCTGTAAACGAAATCCCCAACAAAGGCACGTGAACAGCCTTAGCTGCCTCCTGTGTGATGGTTAGTTTTAACTCCTTCTTCGTTTCCGCCTGCTTAAAAGTCACCACTACAGTGCGTTCCTCTGTACTCTCGTTCTTTTCTACTGTGAAGGTAACAGTTCCAGCCCCCGTTCCTCCCTTAGGCGAAGCCTTCAGCCACGTTACGCTACTATCATAGTCTAGCGTCCACGCCTTATCTGAAGAGACATTTACGCTCGGCGCTCCGCCAGCTGCTTCAACATTGAGTGTCGTTGGGTTAAGTGCGAAGGTCGGGGTACCGCCGCCTCCACCTTCAGAGACATTTACCGTACAGGGCGCGGTCTTGCCCCCTACTGTTGCGGTTACCGTAGCTGTCCCTTCCTTGAGGCCTCGCACTAAGCCAGTACCATCTACCGACACGATGTCCGCCCCTGAGGTTACTGCCCACGTTGCTGTCCTGTTCGTAGCCGTCCGAGGCTTCACTGATACCAAGAGCCGCTGCGTCCCCTCTACCGTAAGGTTAACCACTGCAGGAAATACAGAAATAGACTCTACAGGCACATCGTCGGTAGTCACGGTTATCGTGCACTCAGCCGTATGAGCGCCGTCTTCACTCGTTGCCTTTACTTTTGCCGTACCTGCTACGTTCGTTGCCGTTATCTTACCGCTGTTCGCATCTACTGAGAGCGATGCTGCTCCTTCGGTCACTTCCCACGTTACCTTCTTGTTGGTGGCGTTCTCGGGGTTGTACTTTACGAATAAGGTTACCGACGTCTTGACCTTGAGTTTCAGAGCAGTTTCTGTAAACGAAATCCCCAACAAAGGCACGTGAACAGCCTTAGCTGCCTCCTGTGTGATGGTTAGTTTTAACTCCTTCTTCGTTTCCGCCTGCTTAAAAGTCACCACTACTGTGCGCTCCGCTGTACTCTCGTTCTTTTCCACTGTGAAGGTTACTGCCTGCGAGCCTGCGCCTCCCTTAGTCGAAGCCTTCAGCCACGTTACGCTGCTATCATAATCTAGCGTCCACGCCTTATCTGAAGTGACATTTACGCCCAGCGTAGTGCCTGCCGCTGGGACATTGAGCATCGTTGCGCTAAGCGCGAAGCTACCGCTTTCAGTGACATTTACTGTGCATGTTACTGTTTTGCCCCCGTCCTCTGTGGTAATGATTATCGTGGCTTTCCCTACCCCTACCGCAGTGACTAGTCCTGTGTTATCTACGGTTGCTACGCTTTTGTTATTGCTTTCGCAAGTGTAGTTCTTGTTGGTTGCCTCGTCAGGTTCTACTGTGACGGTGAGCTGCTTGGTTTCGTTCACCTTCAAGTCTACTGTGGTAGGCGTTACTTTTACCCCCGTTACAGCAACAACTTCCTTCTCAATCTTCACCTCCTTCACCCTATTCCCCGCTGCATCTACTACAGCGTGTTGGTCAGCCTTCCACTTAGCACCCTCGGGGGCGATTATCTGACACCCCTCCAAGGTGAACGTCTTGAGATAATCAATAGCAGCCTTTGTCCCCTTAGCCGTTACCGTAGCATTCTTGATGATGAGAGTTCCGTCCTTCTTTATTATATCCCCAACAATGCCCTTTTCTCCAGTCGCTTCGAGCGTGATATCGGAAATGGTAAGGGTTTTGTAAATGAAAACAACTTGGGTATAACCACTGCTTACTATAAGAGAACCATTGCCTGCAATCTCTGTAGAAGCTTGACAAGCCAAGGCAGTTCTCTCTGGCGCTTCTAAACGATTAGTGCCCAATACCTCAATCTTCAGTCCCTCTACGCCTTCATTAAAAATTGCTTCTCTAAAACCGCTAACCGACACAGTAACATCCCTCATCGTCAGTGTATTCGTGTCTTGGTCATACTTAAACTCGCCGCCCGCGGCTACCGTAACGCCGTCAATCTTGCTTAAGTCATTGCAATTGGCATCGGTGACTTGTGTGCCTGCAACCCATAGATCATACTTCACCGCCATTACAGGCGAGCCCCACAGCAAAGCCACGCATAAGAATGCTGTAAACCAACCTATTGTCGTTCGTGTCCTTTTCATTTTATATGTCCTCCGAAAATGGTTTTACAAAATAATGTCATTTTCTTGGGACGGATGGTCTTTTTCGATGAAATTGCAGAAAATACCTAGGCGCTAAGGGCGGACGGCCCAGTGGGCGCAATGTGCGGTAAAATGCAAATCACCACAGCGCTGCATACGCCGCGAGTTGCGAGAGTGTGTCAAAACACAACACCACTTTTCGCATTGATTCATTATGCGCCTTATGGCGCAGGGCGTAGCATGCTGCGCCCCTACAAAGAGGGAGGGTCGTGTTTCGACACACTTTCCTAGCAACTAATAAAGCTCTTCGATGCGAAAAGCGCGCCACCCAATAGGATAGCGCGCTTTGTACTGACAATGTAAAATGCGTCTTACTCTGCGGGCGTCGTGGGCTGCGCAGCATCGGTTGCTGCGGGCGCTGTGCCCTCGGCTGGAGCGGCGGGGATATTCGTTGGCATCGCTCCTGACGTAGTGCGCTGTACCTGCTCTTGGATGCGAGACTCTGGCACATCCTTCTGCACGTGCGGGATAGCCGCCACGGCAAAGATGCTGAAAAGGATTAGCGCAACAGCCAATGTCCATGTAGACTTTTCAAGGAAATCCGCCGTCTTACGTACCCCCATCACCTGTCCAGCGCCAGAGAAGTTCGACGCCAAACCACCGCCCTTAGAGTTCTGCACTAAGACGATAAGCACCAACAAAAGACAAACAATCAGGATAAGTATAGAAAAAAGACTGTACATGGTTCTCTAAATATCAACTGTTAGACGGGGGCGAGACCAACGCTCGTAACCGCTCTATTTCGGTCGCAAAGTAAGCACTTTTTTTTGGAAAATCGTGCACGAGCTGCTCATAAACCTCTATCGCTTTGACAAATTCACCCTGCTGCTCATAGATCTGCGCAACCCGTTCCATCGACGAACTGTTCGCAACATGCTCCGAGGCTTGCCCAAGATCCTCAGGCTGCACCCCCTCCTGCGCCGCTTCCTCTGCCTTGCGAAGTACGGTTGCCTTGATGCCATTCTCTCCGTCGAGGTTCTTCAAGAAGCTATTTATCAGCTCCATCTGTTGCTCTGGGGTGACGGGCTGCCACTCCTTAGGGGGCGCAGCATTCTCGTCCTCTGCCACAGGCTCGGGCGGCGTATAATTCGGATTAAGCGTCGTTCTAGCAAAATTATAAACCTCCTCAATATCAAAAGGCTCATCACCATCTAGCGTATAAATCGTCGCCGTAGGCAACGGATACGCCGTTTCTAACGAGAGCGGCAATACGCCCGACAAGTCGATCTCTGGCTCAAGATCGGTAATCGGATAAACCGCAGCCTCACGCTCCGCCGTCCCTTCCTCCTCCGAACGAGCTTGAGGTTGTAGCGTCTTTTCCTCTTGCGGCGTCACCGCCTCTTGCTCTTCGCGCTTTTCTTGAGGAAGAGACGTGGCTGGTTGCACAACAGGAGCTTTTTGCTTCCAACGTTCGTACAAGCGGATCGCATCAAAATAACGGAACAACGCAAACGGATCAGGGAGCTGCAACGCCGCCTCGGCACGTTTCTGCTCTGCCTCATCTGCGAAAAGCTCCTCCGCATTCACCGCAGAAAGCAACTGCACGCCTTGAAAGTAAGGATACTTCTCTCGCAGCTCTGCCAACAACTCACCCCCCTCAGCACTCACCCGCTGCGGTATACGAAGTAAGGAATAGAAAGTCTGCACGCGATCCATCGCTCCAAACGATTTTACCAATTTGCCACGGCGGCATTAAAAATGTCCTCGACCAACTTCTCTTGAATGGTCGCTACCAACTCTCCCTCCACATCAGAGAAGGGACGATTCGCCGAATAGTCCTCATAAGCCGAAAAGCTTCTATCAAAGTTCGCCTTATCGTCTCGCAGATTCACAAACTTGACATGCACGGCGATAGTCAGTCGGTTCAGTGCCGCCGTCTCATTGCCTTGGATAGCCACAGGAGCAACGTCGTAGGTCGTGATCTCACCCGCAAAGTCCAAATCGCCACCGAAGTTCTGAAGCGAGAGGCTCGTCTGCGTCACAAACTTCTCCTTAAGCGCCTCGGTAAACGACGCGGCAAGCGTCGGATTAACCAACGAGGCTACATTCGGAAAAGAGGCGATACTCACCGTCTTAACCTCAGGCGATATACTCGCCCCCGTAAACGAATATTTGACACTACACCCCCCCAGCAACAACGCTAGGGCAAGAAATAAATACACTACTCTCCGTCGCATCCCCGTCTCTCCCCCTCTACTCAAGGTTGTATTCTTGGATTTTGCGGTAGAGCGTCCGCAACGAAATCCCCAACTCCTGCGCCGCAAGCTTCCGATGCCCATTGTGTTTGAGCAAGGCGCGGCGAATCATCTCCTCCTCCATCTCGGCAATGGTGCGCGGCGAATCCTCTATCACCGCATGCGCCACCTCGTGCGGCGTTGCCTCCACCACAGGCGCAAGCACAGGGTCGTGGTCTGTGTGTGCCCCCAACTCCGCCAAAGTGCGTAGCACACGCGTATGTTCGCTATTCGGAAGCGCACGAGAGGGCGTCGTATCAACGCTCGCGTTCTGTTGCATCAATTGTACGACCACCTGCCGCAGCTCATCAAGCTCCACACGCAACCCCTGCACAAGCCCCAGCAAAAACTCCTTGTCGTGATTCACGAGCGGCTCACTTGCCCGATAAAGCGCTGGCAGATGACGCTGCCGCTCTGGCTGTACATAACGCTCGAGGATCTCGGCCGTAATGTCCCGCTCCGTCTCTATCACCGAGATTCGCTCCGCCATATTCTTCAACTCACGCACATTACCCGGCCAGCTATAGGTGCGCAACAACTCCTCCGCACGTTCATCGTGCAGCTGTATCGGCGGCATATTATACTTCTCCGCACACTCCGCAGCAAACCAGCGAAAAAGCAGCAAGACATCATTCCCACGCTCCCGCAGCGGAGGGATACGTATCGGGATTGTAGAAAGGCGGTAATACAAATCCTCACGGAACTTCCCCTCACGGATAGCCTCCTCAAGGTTCACATTCGTTGCCGCCACAATCCGAATGTCTGTCTGTATAGGCGTAGAAGAGCCCACGCGGTAAAACTCCCCCGTTTCGAGAATGCGGAGCAACCGCGCCTGCGTCGTCAGGGGTAACTCGCCCACCTCGTCGAGGAAGATAGTCCCCTTATTAGCGACCTCAAAGTACCCCTCGCGGTTTTCCAATGCTCCAGTAAACGAACCTTTTACGTGCCCAAAAAGCTCCGAATCGATCGTTCCCTCAGGGATTGCCGCACAGTTTACCGCCACGTAGCGCCCATGCTTCCGCAAGCCAAACTGATGAATAATTTGCGGAAAGAACTCCTTCCCCGAACCGCTCTCCCCCGTCACCAACACCGCAAGGTCCGTGTTCGCTACCTGATAGGCGACCTCCACTGCCCGCAGCAGTAACGGATGGGTTCCTATTATCTTAAAGCGTCGTTTGATGCCATCAATGTCAACGCGCATACTACCGTTCTTCCTTTTTGCCTTGCTTCCGCTTTACCACCACGTGCACCACGCCCAGCAATACAAGCACAACCCCCAGCCCATAAACGAGCGCCGTGCCGCCACTTCCCCGCAACTGCGCATCGGATAACCCCCCAACGGTGGCGAAATAGCTCGTGGGCGGAATCCCATGCAATGGCCACTTGTCCATCACCACCCCATCCCTGAACAAAACCACCCCCGTCGCAGCACGCACTATCGTCTTAAGGGTGCGTTCATTGGTGGTATAAAGCGTTGTCGTAAGCCCACGTTGCCGCAAATCGAGCTGTTGAGCAGGAGAAGACGCCGTACCGTGAAAAACGAGAACGTCACCCGCCGTAGCAGCTTCTTGCAGCGCATTGAGCTTCGCCATATCCTCTTGCGACAAGCTCTCTAGAAATGGCGTCACGACGAGGATAGACACCCCCGTCCGATCCAAGAGCTCCGCAATGTGATCCGTATTTGCCTCGTCCTCTAGCGCAAAGTCATGAATGGGCGGCTCATAGCCCTTCCGCACCAGTCGGTTCTCACTCGAGACGTAGTGCCACGTCGAATCATCCCACGGATAGTCAAATTCCGAAAAGGTCTTTTCCACACCGTCCTTCTCATAGACAAACTCCGTCTCATACTCATCTTTAGGCGCATCCTCGGGGATGTGCATCGCCTCGCGCAGGTTCGCCCCAATCCGATAAGGGCGGAAGTCTATCATCGGCAGCGAGACCGTTGCCCAAAAAGAGGGGAATAGTGCCAAAAGCCCCAAGATTATGGGAAATAACCACTGTTGTACAAAACGACACCCCGTACAGCGGATCGACCGCCCTGCAGACTTCTCCCGAAAGACTCTTCTCAAAAAGTAGAGCGCCGCTAGAAGCAAGGGCACATTCTTCCAAAAGGTCTCCCAATTGGTCAATTTAACTGCATCGCCAAAGCACCCACAATCTGACACAGGATTCGCCATAGCCAAATAGAGCGTAAGCGGCGTAAAAAAGAGCATAAAAGCACTGACCAAAACCGCTGCCACCCGACGCCACTCAGAAAAGAGCAACAGCAACCCCACATAAAGCTCCAACGAGACGAGAAAGAACGCCAAAGCGTAAGCAATAGGGTGAAGCGACGAGAGCCCAAAAGCGGTAAAATAGTCTTGCAGCTTATACGCAAACCCCTGCGGGTCTACGCTCTTCACAAAGCCCGAAAAAAGAAAGACCACCCCCAGCAAGAGGCGCGATATGTGGTAAAAAATCTTCTGAAACGTCGTCATGAAAAAGAGGTTGTATGGTGACTGCAAAAACTTCCCCTACTCCCGTACCCCAATTGCAAGAGTACGCACCCCATCGGGCGCAACCCGCACGGCAATATCCAGCGTCTCGGGGGGCAAGAGCGACTCTATCAGTGCTGGCCACTCGATAAGACAAAGCCCCGTATTGCTAAAGAAATACTCTTCTACCCCAATGTCCATCGCCTCGCGCAGAGAGGTGAGTCGATAAAAGTCAAAGTGATAGATAGGTGCACCATCGTGACAGTGATACTCATTGATAAGCGAGAACGTCGGGCTCGTAACCACGTCCGTCACCCCCAAGTGCTTACACAGCGCACGGATAAAGGTCGTTTTCCCCACACCAAGCCCCCCCCAGAAACAGATACAACGCAGTCGTCCCACCTGTTGTAAAAAGGCTTCGACTCCCGCTTGAAGATCCTCCTCAGTGTCCGAGCACAGCGTTATCACATCTGGCGTTTCCATCCTCTTCCCTATTTTTTCTCTTGTGGACGAAGGGATATAAAGGGCACGATCATCTCCTCTAACGATACCCCCCCGTGTTGAAACGAATCCTTAAACATCCGCGCGTACGTATTGAAGTTGTTCGGATAAATCAGGAAGTCGTTCGCAAAGGCAAAGATATAGCGCGCGCTCATACTAGGCTGTGGAAGGTGCACCTCCGCAGGGTTCTTACACGCAAAGACCTCTCGGTCATTATACGAAAGGCTCTTCCCAAGCTTATAGCGCATGTTGTTAGACGTCTCACGGTCGCCTATCACCTTCAGCGCCTTTTTCACTTGGATAGAACCGTGGTCCGTGGTGATGAGCAACCGCACAGGGTAACGGCTCAGCTTCTCCAAAAAGACAAACAAGTCAGAATGCTTAAACCAGCTCTGCGTGAGCGACAAATAGGCATGCGCATCGTTAGCCAACTGCTTCATAATCTGCATATCGTGCCGCGCGTGCGAGAGCATATCAATGAAGTTATACACCACCACCGTCAGGTCCGTCTCCAAAAGCTGTTGAAAGTCCCCCTCCTTAAGCGGCGTCCCATCCAAGGTTGCCCCCTTGTAATATTGCATCGAACACTTACGCCCCAGCCGCTGAAGGTTGCGCTGAAGGAGATCGGGCTCAAAGACATTCTTCCCTTCCTCATCCAACTCGCCCACCCAAAGCTCGGGGTGAAGCTGCGAAATCTCCAAAGGCATCAATCCCGCAAAAAGCGAGTTACGCGCATAATGCGTCACCGTCGGTAAGATGGCGTAATAGGTCTGTTCCTGCTCAACGCGCCAACTCTTCGAGACTATCTCGCGAAGCATACACCACTGGTCAAAACGAAGGTTGTCTATCACCAACAATAGCACCTTTTCCCCCGCATCCAAATAGGGGAGTACGCGGTCTCTTATTACGCGCGGCGAAGTCACAGGGCCACTCCCCAAGTCCGTAAACCAACTAGTATAAACTCGCCGAATAAACTTACCAAAAGCCACATTCGCTTGCTGCTGAAGCTGCGCGTGAAGCTCCAGCATCTCTGGCGCATTCCCAGAAAGGAGGCTCACCCGCCACTCCGAAAGCTGCAAGTGTATATTCGTCCAGTCCTGCCACGTTTGCGCCGAATTGATAAGGTCGCCTATCTGAAGATAGTTGTTCTGGTAAGCGGAGGTCGTCCCCACCGAAACCAGCTCCCGCTCGTGTACGTGCTTCTTAATCGAGATGAGGATCTGGCTCGGGTTCACAGGCTTAATCAGATAATCGGCAATCTTTGCCCCCACAGCCCGATCCATGATATCCTCCTCCTCACTCTTCGTCACCATGACGATGGGCACCGTAGGCGCCAAGCGCTTAAAATGCGCAAGCGCCTCAAGCCCCGTAAGCCCAGGCATATTCTCATCAAGGAAGATGAGGTCAAAAGGTTCGCGCTCCACACGGTCGAGCGCATCGTCAGCATTCGTTGCCGTAGCAACAGCATAACCTCGTTTCTCTAAAAAGAGGATATGGGGACGAAGGAGCTCAATCTCGTCGTCAACCCATAAGATTTTGGCAGAGCCCATATTCGTATCTCTATGTTTTGTTATCCTAGGCGCAACCTACGCTACGCCCACCGCGGCAATTCCACCCAGTCTTACAACGAACAGGTCAATGTCAACTCCATACGCACGCTTATTTGTAATTCTTTTTGTAGAAGTCCACGTAGGGCAGGAATGCCTTTTGCTCCTTAAGCAAATCAAGGTTCTCGGGCGAGATGATGATGAAGAAGGGGTGCACCTCGCCAAAAGGCTCTTCCTCATCCATCGCATCCTTAAAGGCGACAGCATCCGCATGGCTCTCAAAGGAGGAGATCACCAGTAGCGTAGCACTCTCGTTCAACGGATAGTCCTCTACCTCAAGGTTCAAATTGACATTATAATCCACCCCGAAGCTAATAGCCTGAAACTTCAACTCTCGGAAGTTCTCCTTCGGATTGAAAACCAACAGCAGGTTATGCGCCCCCTTCGAGACCTCATATTTCTTTTCCGTCTGCTGCGTCACCACCTCTTGGTTGCCAATGATAAGCGGCGGCATCTCTTCCCCCACAAGGTCACGACGTACGATTGCCATCAAGACCTCCTCCGCATACTTACTCTCCGGATACTCTCGATACTCCTGCGCAAAGGCACGCAACGCAGCTACCTGCACCGTATCCCCTGCCTCGCTCCCCGCATTGAGTGCCGAGAGTAGCGCAAAACGCACCTTATACTCATCAGCCGTAGCCCCCCCCACTGCCGCACTCGCTGCACGATAAGCCTCACCACGACGCCCCTCTTGCATCGCTCGGAATATCTCCTCTGCGATACGCTCGTTGCTCTCCTTCTCCGCACGCACCTTTTCCATATACTGCGGGTCAGAAAGAATACGCGCGTAGGGCGTAGCACCATAGCGCGACAACAGCATTTCACGGTGTTTCGATCGCTGCGCAGCAAGGTTCGCACGGTCAGCTGTCATATACGCCATAAAGCAAGCCTCTGCCGCAGCATCCCCCGCAGGGTAACGCCGCAATATCTCGTCATAAGTCTCTATAGCCCGCGGCGCATCACTAAAGTCCGTACGGTACGACTCGGCCATATCTGCCAACGCCACCCGTATCGCATTATCCGAAACCTCCCGTGCCGAATCACTGAGCGGCAGATCTGCCAAGTAGTAGGCGACAGAGTACTTATCCCCGCCATTCTTAACCGAATCTTGCTTATTGGGGTCGTTCGCATCAAAGCCCGTAGACATCTTGTTCTTACGCCGCCAGTTATCTTCCAGCTTACGGTTGCCCCACTTCGCCCGGAAGTCCGTCCGACCAAAAGCAAGCGTCGACGTATTGTAAAAGTACCACCCCGAACTAGAACCAGCATTATTCTGTTGCCCCGAGCCTTGTCGGTACTCGTTTTGCATAGCAAAGTTCCGATCCATCTGCTCACGCTCAGCCTCAAGCTTCGCAAGTCGCTCCTCTTCTCTTAGCTGCGCAATGATGTTCTGAATGAACGTACGTCGCTCAGCCTCTGGCATACGCGCCACGCGCTGCAAACTATCTTCCCGCAACACCACCCCCTGCGCTTGTGCCAAATGTCCCAACACCGCCGCACGCTTCGCCACCTCAACATAGCGCGGGTAACTCTCTGGGAGGGCAGCAAGCGCACTGTCGTACGACGAAGCCGCACGCAAATAATCGCTCTTAGCAAAATAATACTCCGCCACACGCAGGTGCGAAGCACCCTTTTGTTTTGCATTAGAGACACTACGCAGTGCCGATTCCTTAAAGAGCTCGAGTCCCCCCACCGTGTCCTTCTTTGCAAAGGCTATTTCCCCAAGGGCGTAGTAAATCTGGTCGAGGTAGTCCGCATTCTTCTCATCTTTGGCGAGGGCGCGAAGGCTCTTTTCCATCCCCTTTCCCTGTACCCGCGCAGCGAGCGAAGCGCTCCGTACAAGAGCATTAAAGCTCATCTCATAGCTCGGCGCATTACCTGCCACCTTCTTGTAAAGCGCAAACGCCTCAGCGTAATTCTTCTCCTCTTCCTGGAGTTGCGCGAGTGCCAACCGACACCGTGCCCGATCCAAGCGCGAAGGAGCATTCTCCAGCGCCAATTTACCGTGCGGGATCGCCTCCGCATACTTCTCCTCCTCAACCAAGAGGTCTGCCCAAATCGACTCCAGAAGGTAGGTATAGAACTTCCCCTTCGGACGATAGGGCGCTACTGCAAGGCTCGCCAATCGGTCTTTCGCATCAAGGGTTTGCCCCTCGAGCATCTCAATGCGTGCCTTCCAGATCTGTGCCTCCCACCCCTCGGCAAGCCCAGCAAACTGCGTCATAGCAAAGTCTATCGCTTGGCGCGCTTGCCCAAACTCTCCTGCCCAGAGACGACTCTTCCCTATCAAGAGCCATGCTCGACGTGCGTAGATATTAAACTCGTTCTGTGCGTAGAATGCTTTCTCCTTAGCGGTCAGCGCCTCCTTGCCGCGCGCAGGCTTCACGGTAATCGAATGGGCTTTGATGAGCGTCGCACACTTGGTCTGTACCCGATCCATCTCCCCCCCCGTGTTAAGCGCCGCATCGGGCAACCCCGCAATACAGAAGGGGAGCGGACGCGTATAGTCATACTGCATAGCGCGTGTCGCCTGCTTCACCCCCGCCTTATAAGCTTCCTCTGCGTTAAAATAGTAATTGAAATAGGAGGTAAATGCGTGATAAAAACGGTAGTACGCATTGTTCGTCTTGGTGCTACACCCCACAACGACAACGAACGACAGGGCCACAAGCCCTAGTCCACCACTCCACCAGCCCCTCAGGGCTCTTTTCGTAAACATCCGCATCGTGTGACAAAGGTACAAATTACCCAGTAGAACGGTAAAGGGGGCAAAAAAGGTATATCAAGCCCACAGTACTGTCCCTTTTTCCCCTCCAAAATCGATTTATGTTTTCCTTAATTCGCACCATACTTACCCACTGCAAATTCGGCGCAGAACGTGGGCAGACGGCAGGCAGACCGTAGGCTCACGGCAGGCAGACTGTGTCTGCATAGCCTTTTTTTTTTATTTTTCACCCCCTTCGCACTCCTATTTTATATAGCATTCCTTATGATTCAACACACGATCATTACCAATTCATTATTAAAATAGCTCTTTATGTTTTTCTAAATCTCACTCCTCGTGCCGCTCTGTTGATTATCTCTATGCCCCTCCTCCATCCCGGGCCGTCTGCCCTTAGGACCGCCACGGGTGCACACAATTAAACATCTGTCTTTCTGTTTTTTGTAGGGGCGTAGCGTGCTTTCGGTCGCAACTCGCAGCAACGCCGCGCTGTGATGATTTGCATTTTACCGCACATTGCGCCCACTGGGCCGCGCGCCCTTAGCGCCCGTCCGCCCTTAGGACCGCGCCGCGCCATAAAACGCCGTGCTTCTTGGGGCTATTTTGACACACTTTTTTAGGACAGTATCCCATCAGTATGACCGAGAGTGGTAATCCGAAAGAGAATGCGGAGGCAGAGCGCCTGAATAACACGATAAAGAATAAGCTTTTATGTAATGAGCGCTTTTATCGTTTTGATAGTATGTATCGTAGTATAAACGCGCCATTGAGTTTTTTAATACCGAACGCCCTCACTTGAGTTTGAATATGATGACACCAGCCGAGGCGAGTCGTTGTACAGGCGAGCAAACTCTTCTCTGGAGAAGTTTTCGTCGCAATGCGATAAAACGCAAGCGTGCCGCGGAGGGGCGTGTTTGTGAAATTTCGTCAACACCCGCTGGAGCTCCCTCAGGGCTACGCCCTTCGGTCTCTCCAGCGGGTGTTGTTCCTGTTCAAAGTAACAGGAAAGAATAAACACCATCAACAGTCAACTAAACCCCATTTATTTCCCTATCTTTGATCACAAATCAGTCAACCTAGATCAGGAAAAGACATCCCCAAGGAGGAGATTATCCCCATAGAACATTCATTGCGAGATCGAGGAAATTAAGGAAAACAGAATCTATTTTTATAGAGAGAATCGTCATATTACAGAAGTAGGAAGATAGGTAAGCGTAAAGAAAAGAGGCTTTGGAAGGCTATTTTTTAGTAGGTAATTTTACCTATTTTGCTTCGTATGCCTTTAGGCTGCTCGTCATATATCTTCAGTCTGCGCTTCGTCTGCCGTGCGTGTGCAAGTTGGAATTAAGGAAAACA
>CAJPTV010000056.1 GCA_905373665.1 Bacteroidia bacterium | reverse complement strand
GCATATCTACGGGGATACCTCGTCCGTTATCTTGCACGCGGATAGCGCCATCCTCCAAGATTTCAACCTCGATATGGTCACAATAGCCAGCCAGCGCCTCGTCTATCGAGTTATCGACTACCTCGTAAACCAAGTGATGCAAACCCTTTTCGCCTGTATCACCGATATACATGGCCGGTCGTTTACGGACAGCTTCTAGCCCCTCGAGGACTTGAATACTCTCCGCAGAATAGGATTCTCGGCCTTGCGCCAACTGCTCGTCTGTCATCTTACTCTCCCTCCAAAATACGAAACAAAGATAGTAAAAATAGAGAAGCTTTTAATCCAGCTCAGCGTGTGCCGATGCTACGACTTTTGGAATTTCAACCTCGAGTGTAATTCCATCTCTCCCCTCCCCTTTTTGCACCCAGAGGAGGTACTCAATATTCTTTTGTTTTCCACCACCTAATGGACTATAAGTCAAACCAATGGGGGTTAAGCTAACCTCGCTAGCCACCGTGCAAACGTGGTGTAAGATACGTTCGTGTAATGCTTTGCCACGCACGACTCCGTGCTTATTGGAAAAACGTTCTCCCATTTCAAATTGGGGTTTCACGAGACAGATCGCCCACCCTGCTTCGGGGAGTATGGCAGCCAAGACGGGGAAAATAGCAGTAAGAGAGAGAAACGAGACGTCACACACGGCAACGTCAATCCCCCCAGTCGGGGCAAAGAGTTCGGCAGTAACCTCTTTCACATTCAACCCCTCGAAGGCTCGAACGCGCGGATCAGTACGCAATGAGACGTGTAACTGATCATGCCCCACATCGGTAGCATAGACCTCTGCTGCGCCATAAAGCAATGCACACTGCGTAAAACCACCCGTGGAGGCACCAATATCCCAGACCCGCAAGCCATCGAAACGACATCCGAAAAGCTGAATAGCCTTTAACAATTTTAGTGCACCCTGTGAGACAAACTCCGTGAGGGGAAGCCTCTCTATTTCGATCCGATCATTTGGCTGCACCTCGTATGCGACGTCGATAACCCGTTTGTCGTTGATTCGCACCCCCCCGAGTCGAATTACCTTTTGTGCAAGGGTGCGCGAAGATAGCAGGTTATGTATAGCAAGATAACGGTCTAAACGCATCGGAGAGCAAGCTTTGCTGTGGCAAAGTTAATCATGATGTGGGGAGTGGCGAAAAAAGAAAGTATAGACGACCTTTTCACTCCTATGCAAAATGATAATACTAGAAGTGCTATCGCAAGCTAGACTCTAAGAGTCTAACTCAATTAAACAAAGTTGATGTCGTTTGGCTACAAAGCCAATTTTGATACTCTAGGATTTTATCGGGTGCTATATCTACACTCGAGTAATCTACACTCTTTGATAATTGATAAAGATTGATTCTCATCAATAACTCTCTGCTTACTACGCGTTTTGCATCAGCGAAACTGATATTACGTATAAAGGTCTTGAGGATCTTGCTTTGTAGAATGAAAAGAGTAAGCTTAGCATATTCTAGATTTTGAAATCCGAGCAGATAACACGTATCATCAACCATCACAGGTTTGCCTTCGACAGGTTCTATCAAAGAAAAAATAATATCTGCATACAAAGCAGAAATAACCACCTTGTAAGGAGCAAAAGAATAATCTCCCAGTCCAAAAACACAAAATCTCGACTTGTTTCGGTAAATGGAGCTCTTTCTCCCATCAAGATATTTAGCATGTTCTAAAAGATAGGCGTATGTTTTCGGCGCAGTTCTTTTCAATATGGCGGTGTCCTCAGAAATATGAGTTTGAGGCAAGACTATATATTTTCGACTTTCCTTCCTTCCCCTTCCAATGTCCGAACTTTTGAGTAGAGGGAAAAGGGTTTGTTCGTCCACATCGACAATTTCCTTTAATCCATTGAAATATATAGTTTCTTCCAAAGATAGCTCCATGACTTTCGCACAGTCGTGCTTTATCCCAGATCTCCAAATCAATGGAGATAATCCATCCAAGAAATCAGTTTGCGTATAATCTTGCACATTTGAGACGAATGCTTCCTTAACCCATCCGAAAGCATGGGAGTAGTTCCGTGTATAAAAGTCGTATACTTGGCATTGGGTTTGAGGTTTTTCTCCGATCTGACACTCAAATAACGAGGCTGCTACAGCAACCTTAAACTCTTTTTTGGCATCAAAGCAAAGTTGTCTAAGATTTTGTATCGGACGAGGGTGAGCGTATTGTGCATGTAAGATATTCTTAATCACCGTGTTTTTTACGAGCAAGGCAATATACGTATTGCGGTGTTTAGAAAAGGCGTCAAATAGTGCATAACAAATCGTTTCAGCAATGTCAAAATTTCCCTTTCCTGTTATTGCTTCTATACCTCTTGTATTATGGATATTGCCCTTTGCAGGTAAATTCGTTCCTTCTGTTTTCCCTAAAGCACTGTTCGTAACCCAAGGAGGATTTCCTAGTATTAAGATACTTTTGTCTGGGTTCTCTTTTACAATTTCTTGAAAATCAAAAGAGAATACATCGGCATTATAGAGCGAATACTCATCAATACGTTTGTTATTCTTGTACTCTTTGAGACGTTTTTCGGTCTGCTCAATATACTCTGGAGCAAGCTCTACTCCATAGACTTTTTTTACACTATCAAAGATGTCAATCGCAGCCGCTATGAAATTTCCAACACCACAAGTTGGTTCTATGATAATATCTGGAGTAAGACCTCGACTCTTTAGATATTGACATACACTACGGGCAAACTCAAATGAAGTTTGCCAATCTCCGTAATCGGAGCGAGTTGTCTTATCTATGGCAGATAAGGAGTCTATAGCTAAGAGAGTATCCATCTTAATCAATCGATTCTTTCCGAATATTTTATAATTGGTGTTATGCCATCAATAGACTCTGATAGGTTTACAACTCTAGCGTACTGCAGTCTCCATTGTAAAGCATTCGAGATCGTTAGATATCCGACTTTGGGGGGATTAGAGAGTATATCTTCTGCCATACTCATCAATGAAACCTCATCTGCGGGAATTTGATGGTCAATAAGAAAAGCAAATATATCATCCGCATTTCCATTATTAGCAATAATATTGAGAATGCCCGTCGTCGTTTGATAATCAGATGTTCGTGAGGAGTCTATAAAAGTACATGAAAGGAAATTTAGACATCCTTTTTGAAGTCGCGCGTCATCGACTTTCTCGTAGACAAATACAATAAGATTATAACCGAGTCCATAAATTTTCTGCTTACTCTCCTTGAAAGGACAACTCGATTGTGGCTGTTTGATTGAGGTGACTTTTATATCTGTATTCACCGAAGGCAAATCTAATCCATTAGCAGAGCTACCAATGCAAAACTCATAGTATTGTCCTAAGTATTCCTGAAAACAGTGTTCCACAAACGTTCCAATAGCCTTACCATCTGTAATACCGAACAATTCCGTTCTATAAAGCCCACTTTCTTTCTCACAGAACGCTCTTGCAGCAATTTGCAATTCTGTTATATCCAGAACTTTTTTCGACATTGTATCTACACAGTAGATTATTTCTATAAGCTCTCCACGAAGATAGCAACTTTTAACCTTAAAATGATATGCCTCTAAGCATTCTCTTCTATCTCTACTCCATAGCATATACCATACCGCAGCCAAGAACCGTGAAGTCCTTGGCTGCGATGAGGTATTAAAGACTAGAAAGATAGTGAGATACTACTTCCGGTCATACTTTTTGTCAATCTCTACCCACGGACTGCGCGCTTTTACCGCATCACAATCTTTAAGAAGCTCTTCTACCGCACGCTCGATCTGTGAGTCATGCCCCTGCTCAAGGCGCAAATAGTCAAGATCGACCTCAATGTCTGGAGCAAGCTGCTGATTTTCTAGGTAATTCCCCGTGGAATCAATATAACCCACAATCGGGACACCAAAGTAGAGGGTCGGGTCAATCTGCGTTTCCCACCATACCGAGGTCATCGTGCCAGGAACGGGCTTACCCACAAGCTTACCCATGCCAGTCGTCTTGTATACCCATGGCGTACCGTGCGCATTGCTGTAGTTCGCCTCGGACATCAGCATAATCGTGGGTTTCTTCCAACGCTTACGCGGCTGTTCGCCGACCCACTGTTCACGCGGCACTTGATCAAGGTACTTCTTACCACTGAAGAGCACTTCTACGTCCTCATGGAGGTGTCCACCACCGTTATAACGGGTGTCGATCACCACACCCTCGCGATCATTGTAACGACCAAAGAGCTCGGAGTAGATGGTGCGGAAACTTTCCGAATCCATAGCACGGATATGTACATAACCAAGGCGTCCGCCAGAGAGACTATCTACTTCGTGACGACGCTGTTCGATCCAACGCTCATAAAGGATTTCACCCAAAGCCCACAAACCAACGGGCTTAACGACTTCAGTTTCCGTCTTACCAGCATGTGTGAAGGCTACGAGGATGCGCGCCCCCGCCTTCTTGTTGAGCAAACGTGGGAACTCTCCGTAGTTCACCACCTCTTCACCATCAATGTGGGTGATGATGTCACCTGGACGAAGCTTAGAATCTGCCCTGTCAAAGGGACCACCCGCCAATACTTCAGTCACTTTCACCCCTTTGCCTGTAAAGTGACGGTCAAAGAATACGCCGATGGAGGAAGTGCTCCAAGAGTCAGAAGTTGCCTCCGGACGATAGCCAGAACCCGTATGCGAAGCATTCAACTCACCCAAGAGTTCGGAAAGGAGTTCGGAGAAATCGTAATTGTTCGTGATATAAGGGAGGAACTTGCCGTAAGCCTCCTTATAGAACTTCCAATCAACCCCGTGAAGGTCAGAGCGGTAGAACTTATCAACCACCTGTTGCCATGCATGCTCATAGATGTATTGACGCTCTTGTACAGGCTTGTATTCGAAGGGAGCTGCATAAGCGACAGCGGTCTGCTTTTCCCCCTTGAGCTCAATGAGTGTCAGCCCACTCCCCGAGACGACGAGGATATTCTCTCCCTTCTTGTCCATCGATATGCTCGCCCCGCTCGTATTGAGGTCAAGCACCTTCTTGGTAGACTTTTTGCGAAGGTCGGTCTTCCAAAGATTATACTTTCCTTCAAAGCTGCAGAGATAGTAAAGGCTTTCCCCATCGGGGGTTACAATTGCATCAGCAAGGTCGGAACTATGGATGGTCAGACGGACAATGCGATCTTCTACCCGATTGAGGTCAATCTTAAGGGTCTTAACAGCCTCTGTATCCTTGCTATCTTTCTTATCTTTCTTATCTTTCTTATCTTTTTTATCCTTTTTGTCGTCCTTCTTATCAGCGTCCTTCTTGTCAGAAGAAGCTTCTTTAGAAACTTCGTATTCGCTTGCGGAGAGGCGATACTTGTCGTAAGCTTCCTTCGTGGTAAAGAAGGCATAGATATCCCCCTGTGCGCCCCAGCTGGCATGGCTACGCAAGCCGTTACGGTCACTCTGCCAAATAATCACATCGCCGCCCATCATGAAGCGCGGATTGGTATCGGTGTAACCACTCAGGGTTAAGTTAGTGATCGACGCACCGCCCGCAGCGCTTACCAAACCGATGTCGGTATTGGGCCAACGATGCTTGTCAATGTACTGAATAACAAACCATTTAGAATCGGGCGACCACTCAAAAGCGATGTCTCCATCGGCATAAGAATAGTTCTTACTACCGTTAGTAATCTCACGCACCTGCTTTGTTGCTAAGTTAATCACCTTCAACTTCGTACGGTCTTCTAGGAAAGCAACCTCTTTTCCGTCGGGCGAGAAGACGGGTTGGAAGGTCTGTTTTTCATTTGCAAGGAGCACCTCTTCCTTAATTTCTGTAGCCAGAGAGAAGTACTTTTCTTCGGGACGTACGATCTTAGCGAGGTAGAGATTCCAACTCCCGTTGCGTTCACCAGCATAGACGAGCGAACGACCGTCGGGCGAGAAGTTCACAGAGCGCTCTTGAGTTGCCGTATTGGTGATGCGTTTAGTATCCTTGTGTTTCGCAAACGTAACGTATACATCACCATGTGCCACGAAAGCGACTTCCTTCGCATTGGGCGAGAGTACCCCTTCGTCTGCACCACTACTGAGGGTTAGATTACGATTCTCGAGGTCTTCGTTCGGACGAATCACCTCAAACTTGAGCTTCGTAGGTTCACTACCCTTACGCATGGTGTAGATTTCACCATCGTAGAGGAAGCAGAGGCGACCATCAGATGCCACGGTAAGGTTGCGTACAGGCAATTTCTCAAACTTCGTGAGTGGGGTAGGAGCGCCACCAGCGAGACTCTGTTCGTACACGTTGAACGACCCTCCGTTACGCTCGCTTAGGAAGAAGAAGCTCTTACCATCGGGCGCAAAGCGCGGACAACGATCTTCCCCTGCATTCTTTACCACGCAGGTCAAACTGCGCGAGGCGGGCGTATAGAGCCAAATATCACGCGAAGCGGTACTGGTGTGGTGCTTACGGAACTCATTTTCTACGCTTGTGCGCTGTTCGAAAATGAAGCTTTTTCCGTCAGGCGAGAAGTGAGAATTTTGCGCAGGAGCAGGCAAAACGAGACTTTCAGCCCCGCCATTTACCGAAACACGGAAGAGGGAGGCCAGCCACGCACGTGGAAACTTTGCCGACTCCTTGGCGGGAATATAAGCCCCAGTGAAAACGATGCTATCGCCTGCTGGGGTGAAAGATTGTGGTATTTCTGAACCAGAGATGGTCGTAAGGCGGCGCAAATCTGAACCATCGGGATTGATGGTATAGATGTCGAAATTGCCATAACGATCACTAGCGAAGGCTAGCTTATCGCCCTTAGGCGACCAAACAGGGTTTGTCGCGTACGACTTGCCGGAGGTCAGAGGGCGCGCCATGCCGCCTTCTACAGGTACGAGGTAAAGCACGCCTTGGTAAGCAAAAGCCACTTGGCGACCGTCGGGCGATATGCTCGGGGTTACCAACCAAAGCGGTGTGTGCTCAGCTGCCTGCGCCACGAGTCCAGCTAGGGCGAGGGAAAACAGCAAAGCCAATCGTTTCAGATTTCGCATGTTTACACAAATAATTAGATTCGACTAACTGCGGACGTAATGAGGCATCTCGCCCTCAGGCAGGATAATAGAGAGTTCTACAAGCCCCCGCACCTCTCCCTCAACACGCCATGGCGCTTGGTAGATCAGTTTGCGGACGCCCTTCTTTTCAATCGTATAGGCGTTGAACTCGCCTCGGAAAAGCTGCTCAATAATGGCGCGAGAGCGGTCGTTGTGACAGTCTCGTACTTGTTTCCCTATCAATTCTTTACCGCCCCCCTTGGCATTTACCTCGGCAGACTTTCCGTTCATATAAACGATCGTGCCCTGCAAATCGGTAATCGTGAGGGCGACGGGGAATTCCTCCCATACGGCACTTAGATCAAACATCCTCGTTCTATAGCGGTGTTAGTTCTCTGTCAAAAGTAGGAAAAAGAATCTAGTTGCGCACCAAGTCTTTAAGTTTCACCTCGCGGACACGGTATCGCTCTTTGAGGCGTTTTAGGTTGATCGTACGCGGGTCTCCGACGATGGTTATCAGTCGCTTACGAGCTCCGAACTGCCGCTGGTAGTAAGCATAGAACTGCTCCCACGAGATCCCCGGGAGCTGTTCGCGCGTTGCGAGTCGGGGGTCAGCTTTGAAACCGATTCGATCCAGAAAGGCAGCATACTTTGGCAAGGATCTGAAGGAGGGTACAATCTGAGCCAATCGGTTGATAATATTGGTCTTAGCCTCAGGAAGACGCTCAGGGTAAGCGGGCATCGAATCAACAAGGCGCAAGTAAAGTTCTAGAGCTTCGAGGGTTTTATCTCCTTGGGTCTCTAACTTTCCTTGGAAAAAGGTGTTAAACTCTGGTCGGAAAGGGTAGTTAAGATAGCCGTAGGTGGTATAAGCCAACGAACGGAACTCACGAATTTCTTGGAGAAGCAAGCCGCTAAACCCATCACTAAGATAGGAGTTCAAGAGCATCCGATAGGGTTCTGACTGCGGCGTATAATCCTCCACCCGCTGGAGAATAGAGATTTTCGCTTGCGTAGCCTTCTTGTTAGCAAAGAAAAGAATATCAACGTCTTCTGTGGGTTGCCATTCCTCCTTTTGCGGAACAACTGCCGCATTTTGTACTTTGGGGAGGATACGCTGACAGTCCGCCACAAGCTCATCAGCCGACTTACGCCCTACGTAATAGACGTCGCAAGGGTAAGCAAGGGCGTCTTGGAAAATAGAGTCAAAGCGTGAGGTCGGGGTCGAACGTAATTCCTTGAAAGTCGCACTTTGCAAATAGGAACTTCCCTTCCCCCGACGTGCATACTCCTCTAAGGCTTCTACTTGGAATTCAGCCGATTTGCGCTGTACCTTCCAAGCCGCTTGTGCATTACGAATGACGGTCTCCTTCTCCTGCTTGTCAAGGTGCGCAGAAGCGAGAAAACGCTGGAGATAGTCTATCGTTGCGGCATAATGTTCTTCCAACCCCTGCACGGCGATAGTGAGCGACTTGCTATCTGCCGCCACAGAAATAGACGCCCCGATGAGCCCCAACTGCTCCTTGAAAGCCTGAAGCGTAAGCCCATCAGGCGCAGCATTGTCCATGGCTTCTAAATAAGAAACCTTTTTTACAAAATCGGGCGGATAGTTGTAATACTGCAATCGCAGTGTAAAAATATCGTTGATGGGGTTTGGTGCAGCAAACAGTGCGCCACCACGTGCGAGCTCGCGCTTCGTGTACTCTTTACCTTCGGTAATGGGCGTCCACTCGCTGCGCAGAGAAGGAATGCGGTTTAAGCTATCAGCGAAGCGCGACGTTCCTTTGGCAGCAGCTATGACGGGTTTGTAGTCTGGTTTAGCAATCTTTTCGCCCCCAGCAAAGCCCATTTTATTACGGAAAAGAAGGTAGTTCGGCTGGAAGAGTCGATTGGCAAGGGCGACAATGTCTTCGCGCGTGACGGCATTAAGACGCTCCTTGTAATCCAACACATCCGCCATCGTTTGTCCTTTCATCGACATTTCACTCCAAGCTGCGAAACGAAGTGCGGGTTCTTCCATATTCTTTTCCCACTCCATCAGCTTAGAAAGCTTAGCCACGGCGAGTGCCGTATCGGAGAAGCGCCCCATACGGAGATCGTCGATAGCCCACCAAACGAAACGTTCGGCGGTAGAGAACTGCTGTCCGAAGATTTTGGGGACAAAAACCACAGCCAAGCCGCTCTGCTCTGCCAATGGAAAGCGAAGGGCAAGCGCTGCCATCACTTTTCCAGAAAGCGAGAGGCTGTCAAGCTTCCCCGTTTCTGCCGAGTTGGTAAGGAGGGCTGTAAGGATGTCCTCGGTCACATTCTCTTGGGGAGTAAGCTCCGGGTCGCGGAAGGAAAGCGCGCCTGCGCGAATGGGAAAGCTACGCACCGAGACGACCTGTCGCCCCTTGAAAGGAGGTTCTTTGACAGGCGTATAGGTGGGAAGCGGTTTCGACTGCCACTTGCCAAAATAGCGCTCGATTAGAGGCTTAGCTTGTTCGACCTCGAAGTTCCCCGAAAGTACCAACATCATATTGTTGGGAACATAGTAGGTATTGAAGAAGTCGCGCATCTTGGTGAGCGAAGGGCGCTTAAGGTGCTCGATCGTACCGATGAGCGAACGCGAGCCGTAGGGGTGATTGGGGTAAAACGCAGCTAAAAACTGCTCGTAGACGCGGCTAGCAATATTGTCCACGGCGGCATTCTGTTCTTCGTAGACTACTTCGAGTTCGGCTTGGAAGCCACGGAAAACGGGACGCTCGAAACGGTGTGCATAGAGCGCCATCCATTTTTCCATCTCGGAGGCTGGGAAGGCGTTGAAATAGACCGTTCCGTCCCACGAGGTGGTGGCGTTCATCGCCGTTCCGCCAGCTTGTTTGATAAGCTTATCGAATTCGTTCACTATCACATATTTCGAGGCAGCGACCGACTCGGCGTTAATAGCCTTCTGGAGGGAATCGATCTCCTTCTTAGAAGTGGCGCGTCCGAGCTGGTCGTACAGCGCAAAGATCTTATCGATGTGTGGTTTCTCCGCAGCCCAATCAGACGTGCCGAGTTCCTCCGTGCCCTTAAAGAGCATGTGTTCTTGGTAGTGTGCTAAGCCCGTAGCGTCGGGCGACTCATGTTTTCCTCCGACGTTCACGACAATCCCTCCGAAGACTTTGTCAGAGGTAGGAAAGGGGTCTAGGAGGACGCGCATCCCATTAGAAAGGGTATAAAGCACTGGCTTTTCTGCTTGTGTTGCGTAGCCTAAGAGCGGGAATGCAGCACACATAAGGAGCACGAATGTGAGACGCAAGAATTTCATAAACAGTCAATTGTAACACCCCCTGAAGCGCTATATCCCTCCTCAGAGTTGAGGGTAAAGTTATAAACTTTACTGGAAGTGTGGGGAGTTGCCCATTTCTGGGTATCTTTGCCCGTCCACCTAGTACCTCTGAAGGTCGTTTATAATCAAAAAGATAGATTGTGATGGACTATAAGACACATCGCTCGATTCGCGCATACACCGAAGCGCCCGTTTCTCAAGAAGTTTTAGACACGCTCTTAACGGCAGGCATTCGTGCCTCTAATACGGGGAATATTCAGAGCTACTCGGTCATCGTGACCCAAGAGGAAGAGATGAAGGCGCGTCTTGCACCGCTTCATTTTAATCAGCCGATGGTAAAGGGTGCACCTGTGCTACTGACCTTTTGCGTGGACTACAATCGGCTTTCGGCGTGGAGTGAGGCACGCGGCACGGCGTGTGGGCACTTGAACCTCATGGGGTTTTACAATGCGAGTCTCGATGCCATGCTTTTTGCTCAAAATGTGGCAGTGGCGGCTGAAGATGCGGGGTTAGGGTACTGCTTCCTCGGGACGGTGCTTTACAATCTTGAGTCAATCATTCACGAGCTTGCGCTACCACGTGGTGTAATCCCCATCTTGACCATGTCGTTAGGGTATCCTGCAGAGACCCCGTCCCTTCGCCCGCGTTTATCCTTGGAGGGGATAGTGCATTACGAGCGTTACAGCCCATTCACACCAGCACAAATAGAAGCGCTGTACGCCCCCCTAGAAAATGACCCATTTTATCTCGAGCGGGTGCGTACGTCAGGGTGTACGAATCTTGCGCAACTTATAATGGAAAAGGAATACCCAGCAGCTAATTACATGCACCTTTCGCAAGAGATCATGCGTATATTGCAATTGCAGGGATTTGAAGAAAAGTATCTCAAAAGACAAAACCCATCTTCTGTAGAGGCGTAGAAAGGCGGCACGCCGTGCCGTCTAGGTTATTAACATTTCCCACATCCCGCGATTCTCCTCAACCACGGGCGGCGCGCTCTTAGGATCGTCATTAGCGCTAAAATCACTGTATCTCAGTCTTTTGTAGGGGTGTAGCGTGCTTTCGACCGAAACTCGGAACAACGTGCAGCCTCTGTGATTTTACTCTTACTCTTCCCTCGCCCCTCCTCAACCACGGGCGGCGCGCCCTTAGCGCCGCATAATGAATCGATGCGAAAAACCGCCTCTCAAAGACATATACTCCTCTCCGTCATCAAATCGCACGCCTCTCCTCCACCACTGAGCCGTCCGCCCTTAGGACCGCCACTTTATCTTTTCCTTAATTCGACCCTCTTCTCCACCTACAAAATTCGGCGCAGACTGTGGGCAGACGGCAGACAGACCGTAGGCTCACGGCAGGCAGACTGTGTCTGCCTAGCCTTTTTTTTTATTTTTCACCCCCTTCGCACCCCTGTTTTATACACTCTTTCTTATTTTATTATACACAATATTTACTAGTTCGTTATCAAAATACCTCTTTATGTTTTTCTAAATCTCACACCTCGTGCTGCCTAGGTGATTTGCATTTTACCGCACATTGCGCCCACTGGGCCGCGCGCCCTTAGCGCCCGCCCGCCTCTAGTTACCTAGAAGCGGGCGGTTCTCGCGCTCTATTTACACAAGACTAGTACTTGAATACCTTCTCGACCCTTTTCGCGCCATTTTGCCCCGTCAAACGCACGAAATAGAGCCCTGCTGGGAGCGCTTCGGTATCGACAAACACCTCGGTGGCGTTAAACGCTCCTGAACGTACTACAACACCCGAAAGAGTTACCAGTTCATAAGTCGCTGCTACCCCCGTTGGGTTCACTATCCGCAACTGGGTGGTGAAAGGGTTCGGTGCAACAGCGAGCGTGGCTAATACGGCATCTTCTACTGCCAGTGGTTCAGAAGCGGCACTGACGGTCACCATACATTGCGCCGTCTTCCCACCTACCGTAGCAGTTACCGTAGCACTACCTTCCTTGAGCGCTGTAACTAAGCCCGCTCCATCCACCGATACGACATCCGCCCCTGCAGTTACCGCCCAAGTTGCTGTCTTATTCGTTGCCGTTGCAGGGGTTACAGATACCGAGAGCTGTTGCTTACCTCCTATAGCACAGGTGAAAAAAGCAGGGGTGACGATAACGGACTTTACCACAACATCCTCGTTCTGTACATTGATGGTTATCTCTGCCGTATGGCTTCCCTCTTCACTCGTAACCGTTACCTTCGCCTCCCCGACAGCCTTTCCTTTGAAATTTCCATTATCGTCCACCTTTTCGAGTTTATCCGCACCAGAGGTCACTGACCACATTACCCTCTTGTTGGTCGCATTCGATGGTTGAAACTTAAGGAACTCAAGAAGAGATACCGTAGACTCCACCTTGAGGGGAATCGCAGCTTGAGTAAAGGAAAGCTCCGTAAGAGGAATCGTCGTATTGCCCAAAGCCACCTGCGTAATGCTTACGCTCAGCCTCTTGTTGGTTTCTTCCTGTGTGAAGGTTACAGTTACCGTACGTACAGCACTCGTCTCATTCTTTACCACAGTAAAGATGATATTCGCATCTCCCGTCCCGCTCGTCGCTGAAGGGGTTACCCAATCCGTTGTTGACGGATTAAGCGTCAATTTCCACGCTTTATTACTACTCAGCGCTACTGTGGGTGTCCCCCCCGCAGCACCTACCGCTTCCAAGGAAGAAGGCGTAATAGAGAAGATAGCCGGAGCCTCCTTCTTGCCGATCGTTACCTCTTTTGCGATATTACCCTCAGCGTCCACCACAGCGTGTTTCATTTCATCAAACCTTCCTCCATCAGGCACTAGAATTTCAACCCCTTCTGTGCTAAATGAAGCTAAATCTACAATTCCTTCTTCGCCCCCCGTTATCGTGACTTTCGCATTCTTCAGAGTAAGCTTCTCATCCGATGTACCATCTGTTCCACAAATCCCCGAATTCGCATTTACCTCCAGCGTGATATCTGAAATAGTGAGCGTTACTTGATTTGAAATGAGAATAGCCGAAGAACTACTTGCTATAGTGAGCGACCCCTGCCCCTCGAACTCTGTAGAAGCACTACATAACAAAGCGGGGCGATAGGTCGCCATTAAACGATTCGTGCCCGAAACCACAATCTTTAGCCCAGCTATGCTATGGTTAATAAGAGATTCACCATAAACACTCATAGTCACATCCTTCATCGTCAGAATCTTTGCTTTTGGGTCGTACTTGAACTCCCCACCTGCAGCAACCGTAATCCCTTCAATACCCGTGAAATCATTGCAGTTGCGTTCTGTGACGATCCTGCCTGCTATGCGAATTGGGTATTTTGCTGCAGTAGACGCTAGCTTCACCTCCTTCGCCACACCTCCATCCTTGTCAACTACGGCGTGTTGCGTTTCATCAAACTTCCCACCATCGGGTGCTACGATTTCGCAATACTCCGTCGTCCATGAAGCCCATTTTGCAATACCGCCGATACTCCCCGTTGCGGTGATTTTCGCATTCTTCAGAACAAGCGTCTCGTTTGGTGTACTATTCTCTCCGGCAATCCCAAATGTTCCTTTTGCAGAGAGCTCAATATCTGAAATAGAGAGTCCTACATTTTTACTCAACACAGCGATGTCATTTTCACTCTCTATGGTAAGAGAACCATCCCCCTCCAGCTCTGTAGAAGCTGTACACAAAAGCGCTGGTGCATTAGTTGCCTTTAAGCGATTCCTGGAGCTTAATAGTACAATCTTTAGTCCATCGATCCCTTCATTATAAATCGCATTTTTATCGCCCTTACCCGTTATATGAATATAACTCATCGTTAGGGTCTTCATAACAGGGTTATATCTGAAGTAACTCGTTGATGCATCCTTCCATACCCCAGTTATCTTACTTAAATCATTGCAATTCTCGTCCGTGACCTGCGTACCAGCGATGTAGAGAGGATACTTTGTAATAGGAAGCCCTATCCGCACCTCCTTCGCGACTTTCCCCTCCTTGTCAACGATAGCATGTTTCCCTACATCAAACTTCCCTTCATCAGGCACTACGATTTCAACCCCCTCAGAGGTAAATGAAGCTAAATGGGTAATAGCAGCAAGATGTCCCGTTGCTAAGACTTTCGCATTCTTGGGAGTATTGCACAAACTCCCCACACTTTTCAATTCTCTTTTCCAGTCCTTTTT
>CAJPTV010000055.1 GCA_905373665.1 Bacteroidia bacterium | reverse complement strand
GATGGCTGCTCTTGTGGCTTGTATCCAAGTCGGTATCGATGTGCGCACTGTTATCCCTGCCTTGCGTGATTTTAAGGGAGTGCAGCGTCGTTATGAGATCTGCTACGAGTCTGACAAGATGGTCTATATCGATGATTATGCTCATCACCCAGACGAATTGCGCTCGATCATCACGGCGACTCGCAAACGTTACCCTAATCGTCGTTTGACGGGGATTTTTCAACCCCATCTTTATACACGGACGCGCGATTTTGCTAATGATTTTGCCTTTTCTCTTTCTGGTCTACATACTTTGCTTCTTCTTCCGATTTATTCGGCGCGCGAAACGCCGATAGAGGGGATTTCGTCAGAGACGCTTTTGCGTCTCATTCCGAGTCATGTAGAAAAAATGCTTGTCTCTCCAGAGCAGCTTTATGATGTGTTGGAGGTATTACCGATAGAGATCTTGTTAACTCTTGGTGCTGGGAATATTGGAGCTATGGCGCCCCGTATTGCAGAGGTATTGAGGAAGAAGGAGGAAAAAGCCTAATGAGTTGGAAGAGCATTCTTGCGCTTTCCGTGGTATTTGCTTCCCTACTGGTGCTGATCTTTGGGGTAAGCTATGCGGATACGCAGAGCAAGTTCCTTTGTTGTACAGCGCTAGATATCAAGGTTCTTGATAGTGCACAATTAGCCTTTGTGACTCCTACGCGAGTGTCTCGTTTCTTGCGAGATCACTACCCAGATTTGATTGGAAGACGGCTCTTGGAAATCAATACTGCGGAGTTGGAGGATGCGCTCAAGTCTATGAGTGGGGTACAGTATGTGCAGGTTTATTATGGAGTAGATGGTCTTTTGCGTTTTGATTTGAAACAAAGAAATCCTCTGTTCCGTATAGTGTCCAAGACGGAAGAATCTTGTTACGTGGATCATGCTGGATACACCTTCCCGGTTGATCGTTACTACGCAGCACATGTGCCACTCGTGACAGGAAATATAGGAAAGCCGGATGGAGAGTTGCTCCGTCTCTCAGACTCCGCTTTCACTGGGCTCGTACCGCCCAAGGAGCGTGTCTCACTCTGCAAAGAGAAGAACTGGGAAGAGCTGTTTGAGCTGTTGCTTTTCTTAGAATCCGATAGCTTTTGGCGATCTCAGTTTGCACAGGTGTATGTCGACAGTTGGTCGCGCATAGAACTCATTCCTCGGGTCGGTAGTCAGTTGATTGTTTTGGGGAGCATGGATAACTACCGCTACAAGCTTAACAAACTCTATTCGTTCTACTGTTCTCTTATTAGAGATGAGCGCTTGGAACAATACGCAGTTATCGATTTGCAGTATAGCAACCAAGTTGTGTGTCAACGTCGTTAAGAGAGCCAGAAGAAGGTACAATGTTTAATGTTGTAACAGTGGGTGAACTATGAAGTATTACGCCGTTTTGGATATAGGCACTTACAAATCTGTCTTGGCCTTGCGTTTGGTGGATGGAGCTCAAGACTCGCTGGTGTATGCAGTAGAGAGATCGTGCGGTATTGATTCCGATGGGAAGATTGGCAATAGGATTCGAGTCATTCAGCTCATTCAGTCGTTGTTGCAACAGGTTAAGCAGTCTAAGAATGTGGAGGTTAAAGACGTATACCTTGCCTATCGCGGAGGGGAGATTGAGGCTGTCGAGTATGAGGTAACGCGCCGGTGTTCAGAGGTCGATCAGCGGGATGGAGCTTTGAGTGTTGCACCTGTTGATGTGGAATATCTTAACACATCATACCAAAAGTATGACAAGGTCTCTGCTGATAAGGTGTTGGTCGATCATGTTGTCACTTGCTATTCGTTGGATAGTGAGCCTGTCCGCGAGTTGAATGGGAAATATGTGCTTGATTACCAAAAGTTCATCGGTCAGTATGCGAAGGAAGTCTCTTGTAAGTTCCTCCTTTTCTTAGCACCACGGGATGGCTATAACCGCTTGATGAGTGTGCTTGAGGCGTGCGGGCTTACCTGTAAAGGCACTTATCTAGGACTCCGAGCCGAAGAACCGTATATTTTCGATCGTGAGCAACCCACCTATATGTTCGGTGTTGCTAATATGGGGTATTCGCATTCGGAGTTAGGGATTTTTCGTGACGGAGTACTCGAACGGTATTTTTATTTCGATGGAGGCTGGAATCAGGCTAGAGAGAAGCTCGTGCAAAAAGATGCCACTCTGAGTTTGAGTGATTTGGAGTACGAGAAGGTACAAAAATTAGATTTCGGGAATCTTGTACAACCTTTCCGAAAGGAGGATACCCTCAAAGATTTTTGTGTAGCGGAGGGGGATAGTGAGGAGGATGAGACTTCGGAGAACGCTACAGCGAAGAAGCCGTCTGCTTCCAATTCGTTAGTAGAGATTGTCGCTACGAAGCTTGATGAGGTCTACTTCAGTAAGATTTGTGGAGCACTTATGGAGTGCAAGATTCAGGATGTGAGTCTCGGTAATTTGCTTGCGGCGCGTGGGGGGATAATTCTTTCTGGAGGCTTGGTACAAAACAAGAGTCTAGTTAATCATTTTAACGCTGTGTTGGCGAAAAGACGGAAAGAAGAGGTTCATAAAGAGTGTGTCCGTCAGGAGCTAAATGAGATGCTTTCAAGGAGCGGTATCGCTCAAGAAGATTTGCAAATTGTTATAAAGAATGCGGCCTTAGAAAAAGGGATAACAGAAGATGAGGTTCTCAGCAATCTGATAACAGAAGCGAAACGAGTGGTTAATCAGCATTTCGATGAGAGGAGTGTCGAGGGTATTTACAAAATGAAGGTGCCCGAGATTCTCAAACCTACGAATATGAGCCCTTGTTTACCAGAATGTGCTGTTGAAGTTGTGCTCCCTTTCTTGACGGTATTGGGACTCTTAAAATTGGTGGAGAAGGAGGGGAAGCCAATGTCTTTGACAGCGGAGCCAAAGCCAGTACAAGTAGAAACGCCAGAGGAATCGGAGACTGCCGAAACTACTAGGAAAGAGGAGAAAACGTCTTCATCTTCGAGGTTCGAGCAATTCTTTGGGGGCGTAAAGAACACTCTTAAGAAGTTTGGTATGAAAATCTCGGAAGACGACACCGGGGACGATTTTGACGAGTCAAAGTAGTCTATCGGAGGGATTGGTAAGTAAACCAGAGTTATTTATTTCTTTCACCATATATTGTTTGAAACAATGAGTACTAATAACGAAACCTTTGTAGGTAACGGTTCGCACTCTATTGAGGAGACGGCGGCGGTGTCTATTGTTCCAGCGCAAATTCCTGGGTTTGACGATGAGAGTCTCAAGAAGCGCTCTGAACATCTGGCTGGAATGATTTCCATCGGAGGAAAAGGTTCGCACATGCAGCTAGCGGCTGTTAACAACCCCATCTTCGCTCAAGTCGATATGATGGCAATTAACACGGATGCGAAAGACCTTTCCAATGTGGAAGAGGGCGCTACGCGAGTAAAATTGTTTGCTTTGGATGATTCTGCGTATCCTGCAGGAGCTGGTGGAGAGCCAGAAAAGGCTCAAAATGAGTTTCAAAAGAAAGAGGATCTCATTCGTGCTGAATTGACTACTTGGAAAGAGAACGGCATGAAGGTTCTCTTTATCACTGCTGGTCTTGGAGGTGGAACAGGCTCAGGAGTCGTAGAACCTCTTTTGAAGTTGTGTAATGACTTGAGGTTTGAGCTTATCGTTGTGTTGGTGACCCTACCATCTATGCGGTATGAAGGAACGCGACAAATAGCGATTGCTAAGGAAAAGTTGAAAAATATCACATCTCTGTGTGATGGGATTATACCAGTTTTTACTGGGCGTGTTTATGTCAAAGAGAATGAGGATGAGGGTGAATTTATGCTATTTGACAATATCCATAAGTTTATTGTAGATTCCGTGGCTATCTTTATGGAGGTCGTATTTGAGAAGGCGAAGGGTGGGCATAATATAGATTTGAACGATATCTTGTATTTTATAAAAAGGGATCCATTAAACCTTAATTCTAATAATAACGGCGGTGAACTGTCGTTAGAAAAAGGTGATGATAGTCAGAAGCCAATACAACGAAAGGGGAAATTCTTCTATATCTTGCGTGGAATTGGGAAAGGTGAGGGGCGTATGAAGCAGGCTATTGATGATGCATTAGACGTTCCTTATCTCTTGAAAGGGGCGTCGGTTGTTGGGGCAACTTCTCTACTTTGGTATACTCTTACCAAGAAAGAAAAAGGGAGAATGCCCAAAGAAACAGCATATATAAAGAAACGAATGCTAGGTGAAACGAAGTGTAATCTGGAGGATTTCGATACATTCCCTGGCGGTTCGTATCCCGAAAAAGTATATTGGAGACCTGAGGAATATCAGGATGATGCACTGTTTCTTGTAATGCTTGTTAGTAACTTCCCATTTTCCCCACTAGAGGCATACGAAGCCGATTTGAAATGGGAAATAGAAAATATGAAAAAGGAGCTTCAACAAGGAGAACAACAAAAGGATCAGGGCAAAAAAACAGAAAAGTCAACTGTCATAGATCTTAGTACGTTGATGCCAGATATTCCAAAGAAAGAGGAGGCTTTTGCTCATGCAGCTTTGCCTACACACATTGAGAAAACACCGAATCGTTACACAAGAAAAAGTGTGCATTCCGAGAGTGAGACTTCAAGTCTTTTTGAGGATTTCTTTACAGACAAGAAGAGTGAGCAAGAAAAGGGAGAGGACGATCGCCGTGATAATTAGTTCGTTTCACCCCACGATGCCATGCAAACGACGTATGGCATCGTGGGGTATTTCTTGTACTCTAGGAGAGGTTTCTTAAATAAATCGAAGCTCATGGATTCGGGAAAAGAATTACAGTTGATTGCATCGCACTTGCGGATTGCACTCCGTTGTATCGAGCAACAGCAACAGGTGATGACGATGGCTGAGCTTGTTGAGTTGCTCGATATGCATGTTGGTTCGGCAGCAGAACTTTTGGCTTTGTTGCGAGGGGAGGGGGGCGATGTGTTATCTGTACAAGAGTGTAGAGTGACTGAAAGTCGCAAGGTCTGTAGTGGGAATACTGTCGTCTCGCAGAAGGTAGAACAACCGTCAGTATCGCCGTCTGAAGAGAAGAGCGTTGCAACAAAACCAGCTCTCAAAAAAACAGAAGAACAGGTAACCGCTTCTCAAAAAGTCACGCTTCCGAACAAAACAGCAGTCGATTCTCGAACGCCAGAGGTCTTAGTGCAGGATGGGGGCGTGCATCAACAAGGAAGTATCCGTGAGAAAGAAAGCTCCTTTGGGAAAAAGGAGAGTGTGAAATCAGCGCACAGTGTCGCGGCGGGTGTCGAGAATGTGGGGCATAGTCGCGAAACTAAACAACCGAAGGAGCATGTGCGAGGTGCAACCACTCTTGCGGATGCATATGCTCAGAGAGCTGCTGCTATTGTGACTACCAATGACAATGCTCATGTGGAAGAGAGTTTAGGGAGTCGTCTTTCGCCTTTGGCGAGTATCCAAAAGGGATTGACATTGTATGACAAATCTTTTTTTGCCGTGGAGCTCTTTCAAGGCAACCGTGCTCTTTTTTCCGAGGTCGTGAAGGAATTGGATGCGAAGACATCTTTGAGTGAGGCTTTGCAAACACTGGAACGCTATTATACAGGAGCGCCCGATTTACCAGCTTTGAAAGATTTTATTCAGATTTTAGAACGGCGTTTTTCCTAGTCTTGAGGGGGGTAAGATGGCAGGTAAACTTTGGTTGGTACCGACCCCTATTGGTAATTTGGAGGATATCACCTTACGTGCGTTACGTGTCCTGAAAGAGGTAGAACTTATCCTAGCCGAGGATACAAGAACTTCGTCAGTTTTATTAAAACATTACGATATCAATACGCCTACACGCCCCTATCATTTGAATAATGAGCATGCTGTGGTGGCCGCAATTGTGTCTCAGTTGCAAACAGGGCGGGAGTATGCGCTTATCTCAGATGCGGGGTCGCCTGGGATCTCAGACCCAGGTTTTCTATTGGTGCGGGAGTGTTGGAAGAGTGGGGTTGAAGTAGAGGCTTTGCCAGGGGCAACGGCATTGATACCAGCTCTGACATCAAGTGGTTTCCCGTGCGATAGATTTCTGTTTGAGGGATTTCTGCCACCTAAAAAGGGACGTCAGAAGCGCTTGCAAGCACTTTTACGGGAAACGCGAACGGTCGTGCTCTATGAGTCTCCTCACAGACTGATGCATTTACTAGAAGAGCTTATGATATGGGATGATACACAGCGAGAGATTTTGATTGCGCATGAGTTGACAAAAGTTTTTGCTTCGCTTGAACGAGGTACGAGCGCAGAGCTTTTAGCTCTTTATCAAGCCAAAGAGCCGAAAGGAGAGTATGTTGTAGTGCTCCCACCGTATACACCACTTGTATGCACAGAGTCGTAATATACCCTAATGCGAAACTCAATCTGGGGCTTTATGTGACACATAAGCGTCTGGATGGCTTTCATGATATAGAGACGCTTTTTTTTCCGATTAAGGGGTTGTGTGATACTATTGACATCGAACTTGGTGGGCAAGACCTCCCGTTCTCTTTAGAGCTGTTGGGCAATGAGCAACTTGCTGCAGAGAAAGAAACAGATAATTTGTTATTTAAGGCGTGGCGTTTGTTGGCATCTTACGGTTTACCGTCTTTGCGAGTTCGTTTACTTAAAAAAATTCCTACTGGGGCTGGTTTGGGAGGAGGATCGGCTGATGCTTCGTTTTTCCTTCGCGCTTTAGCTCCTTTTTGTCAAAAAAAAGTTTCAGAAGAAGAACTTTTTCAAATGGCGCTCGCTCTGGGTAGCGATTGTCCGTTTTTTCTCCTCAATACGCCAGCTATTGGACGAGGGCGCGGAGAAATTTTAACCCCATTCCCATTAGAGGAAAAACTCTCAGGATATTGGCTTGTTGTGTTGGTACCCAAGGTTCATATCTCTACAGCGCAAGCTTTTAGGAGTATGTTACCGAAAAAGATGCTCTTCTCTATGGAGGAGCGTTTAGCACATCCTGTTACTGAATGGGGAAAGTGGTTAACCAATGATTTTCAAACCATCTTGTCATCGCAATATCCAGAAGTTGAAGCTGCTTTGTCTTGGTTGAGGGAACAAGGTGCTATCTATACTTCGCTTTCTGGGTCAGGAGCTGCGGTTTGGGGCTTATTTCGAGATGAGAGCTTCGGCGAATGTCGTGTATGTGATTTCATGCATAAGGAGTTTCTTTTTGCCATCTGAGGTGTCTGCGATTACTCCTCAAGAATTTTGATTACCTTTGCGCGTAAATTTAGGTTGTAGAGACTGGAGAAAGATATAGTGATATGTCGAAGAGTGCTAGAACGGACGAACAACTCAACGGGGTTGAGTCTATCGAGAATGCGTTAACGCATACTGAGCAGTATCTTGAGAAGAATCGTAAGGGTTTTCTCTTTGGGGTTGTTATATTGGTCGTTGTGGTGGTAGGTTATATTGCTTACTCCAATCTGTATGCGAAGCCCAAAGAGGCTGAAGCTCAGAAGCAAGTCTATTTTGCTGAGTTGCAGTTTGGCAAAGATTCTTTTAATGTTGCTTTGAATGGCGATGGTAATAATCTCGGCTTTCTCCAGATTATGGAGGATTTCTCTGGAACGAAGATCGCTAATCTGAGCCGTTTCTATGCAGGTGTTTGTTATCGTGAACTTGGAGATTTTGATAAAGCGATAGCGTTGTTAGATTCGTACTCTTTGGAGGATGATATGATTGCTCCTGTAGCTTTGGGAACACTAGGCGATTGCTACGTGGAGAAAGGCGATGTTGAGAAGGGGCTATCTTTTTATTCGAAGGCAATCGCTTATCGTTCTAATACCCTTGCGGTACCTATATTCTTGTTACGTCGAGGTCTGTTGTATGAGGCTAATGCTAAAAAAACGGAGGCATTAGCAGATTATCAAATGATAAAGGATCTTTATCCAAAGAGTCCGCAAGCGCTTGAAATTGATAAGTTCATCGAACGGGTGAAGATTCAGTAAGTAGAGCTATTTCCCAAAATAGGGGTCGTTATAGGGAGTGAAATGAGCGAATCAAGTGCTTTCGATACGTCGCTGCAACAGTATATCATCCGTCCCAACGAGAAGGTTGTTGTTTTTGAGGCGGAATGGCATAGCGACATTGTTGGCATGATGGTTCGTGATGCTCTAGAGCTTTTCTTGCAGAACAATGTGCGGAGGGTAGAGGTTGTTAAAGTCCCAGGCTGTTTTGAACTACCACAAGCCGTGAGTATGTATTTTTATCCACCTCTGAATTCTGTTCTGTCAGAGCCTAGAAATCGGACGGATTTTAGTGCCATTTGTTTCGGTTGTGTTGTACAGGGCGATACTCCCCATTTTACTTTTATTTCTCAGGCTGTTGCGCAGGGAATAGAGAATGTCGCTTGCTCAGGAGTTCCTTTTCCTGTGATGTTTGGCGTACTGACGGCTAATACAAGACAGCAAGCGATTGAGCGTGCAGATGGTACACATAGTCGTAAGGGGGTTGAGGTAGCAACAGCTCTCTTGAAAATGTTAGATTTTCGTAATCGTTATTGCTTTCCTAAGGAGCAGCTGTTTTAAGAGCGCCGTAGGTTTAGAGCTATCTTCTTGGAGGTCTTTGTATGATTGACGATAGCTTAGCAGATGGTTCTTTTTTTCCCATTGAGACCTTTCGATTATCCCCTGCGGAAGTTCGGCTGTTCGAGGCTGTAACGCTTGTTTCTGAGAGGCTAGGACGTGAGGTGTTCCTTGTCGGGGGGTATGTCAGGGACTTGTTGTTGGGGCGAGCTAATAGTGATATCGATTTTGTGACTATCGGTGCTGGTATCGAGTTCGCAAAAGCTGTGGCAGCTTGTTTGCACCTTGATAAGGTTGTAGTGTTTAAAAACTTCGGTACAGCTCAATTTCGTTATGAGGGGATTGAGGTTGAGTTTGTAGGAGCGCGTCGCGAATCGTATCGTCGTGAATCGCGAAAGCCTATTGTTGAAGATGGAACGTTAGAGGAAGACCTTTTAAGGAGGGACTTCACTATCAATGCGCTTGCTTTGAATCTTTCGTTAGGAAAGTCTTGGCAACTAATTGATCGATTTGATGGAATTTGTGATTTAAAAGATTGTCGGATTGTTACGCCGCGCGATCCTGAGGTTACATTTGATGACGATCCGTTGCGTATGTTGAGAGCTGTGCGTTTTGCATCTCAATTAGGTTTCTCTATAGAAGCTAGTGTTTTTGATGCTATAAAGAAGTTTGCACCTCGGCTTCACATTGTGTCGAATGAGCGGATTGTGGATGAGTTTAATAAAATACTACTCTCTCCTAAGCCTTCAGAAGGGTTATTTCTTTTAGAACGTCTTGGTTTATTGGTGCAATTTTTGCCAGAAATAGATGCTTTGAAAGGGGTCGAAAATTTAGAGGGGCGAGGTCACAAGGATAACTTTAACCATACATTACAGGTGGTCGACAATATCGCTTCTATTGGAGGCGATTTATGGTTGCGTTGGGCGGCATTGTTACATGATGTGGGAAAAGTTCCCACAAAACGTTTTGTTCCCAAACATGGTTGGACTTTTTACGCACATGAGTATGTGGGAGCAAAGATGGTTTCTACTATCTTTCGGCGTTTGCGATTGCCTCAAAATGAGGTGATGCATCAAATCGCGTTACTTGTGCGTTTGCACATGCGACCGATTGCTTTATCTGATGATGAGGTTACAGATAGTGCTGTGCGTCGTTTGTTGTTTGATGCTGGTGATGCTATAGATCGCTTAATGCTTTTATGCGAAGCGGATATAACCTCTAAGAATCCGCATAAAGTCGAGCGTTTTTTGCGGAATTTTAAGCGGGTCAGAGAAAAGTTGCAGGATTTGGAAGAACGAGATGCAATACGCAATTTTCAGCCTCCCATTTCTGGAGATCATATAATGAACACTTTTGGGATTGCTCCTTGTAAAGAGGTCGGTTTGATAAAGAGTGCAATAAAGGAAGCTATTTTGGATGGGGAGATCTCAAACAATTTGCAAGAGGCTGAGCTTTTTATGTTGCAAAAAGGTCGAGAATTGGGGTTGATACCTAAGGATGGCTTAGAGTAGTTGCTTTTGATTGGAATTTCTTAAATAATGCGCATAACAGAGCCCTTGATTCTAGCTATTGAGTCGTCGTGTGATGATACTTCTGCAGCAGTTATTCGTGATACACGATTGTTGTCGAGTCTCATTAGTACTCAAAAAATCCATGAACAATACGGTGGAGTGGTTCCTGAGCTAGCCTCTAGAGCTCATCTGTCGAACATTGTTCCTGTTGTTTCTGAAGCTTTACGGGAAGCGGGGGTTACGTTGAAAGATGTGAATGCAATTGCGTTTACTCGTGGTCCAGGTTTAATGGGAGCTCTTTTAATTGGAGTCTCTTTTGCTAAGGCTCTCTCATTGGCAACAGGGGTGAAACTTTTGGAAGTAAATCACTTACAGGGGCATATTTTATCTCCTTTTATGAAGACAACAGATGAAACTCAAGTGCCGCGCTTTCCATTCATCTCACTGCTCGTTTCTGGAGGGCATACACAGTTAGTGCTTGTTCATAATCCTCTTCGGATGGAATTGATTGGACAGACGATTGATGATGCTGCGGGGGAGGCTTTTGATAAGTGTGCAAAAATTATGGGGTTGCCTTATCCAGGAGGTCCTTATGTGGATCGGTTGGCTAAGCAAGGGAATCCAGATGCGTTTACTTTGAAGCGCCCTTATCTTCAGGGATTGAATTTTAGTTTTAGTGGCTTAAAGACATCTTTTTTACAGCTCGTACAGAAGGAATTGTCTGTAGATGCATGTTTTATCGAAAAAAGAAAGGAAGACTTGTGTGCTTCGCTTCAGAGTACAATAGTTGAGATATTACTCTATAAGTTAAGAAAAGCTATTGCTCAAACGGGGGTTCGTCAGGTAGCGATTGGAGGTGGCGTAGCCGCTAATGATGGATTAAGGTGTGCCGTACAGACCCTAGGAGAAGAGCTTCACCTAGATGTCTTTATTCCAGAGCGTCGATTTACAACAGATAATGCTGCAATGATAGCAATTGCTGCGTTGTTCAAGTATAGGGCAGGGCTATTTTCAGATTTAACAGTCAAGGCTATTCCTCGTATTTCTGTTGAGGCTTTGTTGAGCTAGAAGATAGAAAAATGAGGGAAGCGAGAAGCTGTTTCTCTTGATTTAAAAGTGTGTTAGAAGGGGACTTCTTCTTTTTTCTCTATTTTGCTTTGAGCATCTTCGTCTATTGGATCTCGCTCTAGAGGGAATGGTGGATTTTCTTCTTCGATTGGTTTAGGAGGTGTTGCGAAGGATAATATTTGATAGGATACTACAACTATCTCAGTTGAGTACCGTCTTTCTCCCTCCTTGTCTAGATAAAGATAAGTCCTTATATGCCCGTCTATGTATATTTTTAAGCCCTTGCGTCCAAATTTCTTTAAGCTTCGTGCATTCCGTCCAAAAAAGGTTAGAGTATGCCACTCTATATGTTTTTTAGAACCGTTGATGGATGAAAAATATTCACGGGTGACAAGACGAATTTTTAACAACGATCCTCCATTACTCAAAGTAATCAATTTCAACTCTGTCCCAATATACCCAATTAGTTCAACTCGGTTTAGTCCCATTATAGAATCCCCCCTTACGTTAACTCCCCCTCTTTTCTACACTACAAAGGTACTTCTTTTTTCCAACTTTCCAAGCGTTTTAGAATATAATTCTTTTCAAACTGAGGTGTAATAAGCTGCAATATAATTGTAACTACATGACTTGTAAAGACTTTGCGTTAAATGGGCGCTTTATTGCGATTCACTATAAATATCTTCTGCTGGGCGTTATATCGCACAAACTCTACCAAATGTGTAGCTCACGACCGTTAAAAGAGACAATACACGAGGTGCGTAACCGACGAACTCCACCACCTACTCGCACTAAAACATGAGACCTGCGAAAACCCTCAAAACGAATCGCGCGGACAGAAGACAAGGAGACTACATCCCCCGACGCCTTTACATACCGACACGAAAAAAGCGGAGAATCCTCCTCTCCTCCCCCTAACATCGTGTCTAACATACATTGATAAGATATTGACGAGGGCAAACCCACAGCCTCCGCTATACGATCGTCAAAGACTAATTCAGTATCCGCCATTTTTCTCTACCTACCTTTCTCCTTAAAAGCTCATTACTCACCATCCTCCTTTACACTTTCAACGCTTTCTACATTTTCCACACCTTTTACGCTTTCAAGGCTTTCAACACAAACCACCGAACCCCGCGCTACTACGTCCTGCGGTATATTGTACTTCCGCCCTAAGCGACGACGCAAGTCACTATATTGCGACGGGTCGCCCGCTTCAACACCCACAAGAGAAGCATCGCCCGAGGGCTCAAACGAAGGCGGAGCTATTGAAGACCAATCGGGTGACTCAACCTCGGGCTTATCTAGATTGGTGTACTTCCCGAGCGCATCTGCCGCAGCGATCATACCCCTGCTGTCCTCCGCTGCTAAGGAGAGCGTATAGGCTCGCAAAAGCATCTGCGTCACCTGATAGCGATACCATGCCCGCGTAGGCGTCCGTACGCGCCCTAAGAGTTCCTTTACCTCCCCGACGTAACGGTATGCCGTCCGACGCGAGACGCTATGCTCCTGCTCTGCGTAAGAGACCATCTGCGCGTCTGAGAGGTACTCCTGCTGCATCCAATGGTGGAACAAATCTTCGTATACCACCAATCGATGCGCGTCCGCCTCTGACAACCCCGCACGCCCCTCGGGCGGGGTGAACAATAAAGCCTCAAGATTGTCCCGCATCGCACTACCATTCAAGTATTACCATTCAACCAAGACCATGCCCCCGACCCGCTGCCGAGGGGCATCTGCAATGACGCCTAGCGAATAGCGACGCCAACGGACACCCGCCATCGCTCCCCATGCGTCGCTCCCTGCGTAATAGCCACCTACGTAAGGGTGTAACCCCATCGCTGTGTGCGACGTCCGTTCTTGAAAAAGGGGAGTGAAACTAGGTAGCGGAGAAGCCCAACCCACACGCTCGACCTGCAACAGACTCCGCTCACGAAGGAAACACCCGACGCGCACCTCCCGCCATCGCAAGAAACCCAGAGAGCTCACGCTGTCAAAGATTTCCACCTCTGCTACCGAGTCTCTACGGACGTCGTGGTAAAAACGGACGGTATCGCCATCCCGACGCACATCCTCTGCGAGCGGCACGGGCGGAGCATTCTCCGCGTCCCGATACAAGACCGTCCGCACGGTATCGCAGATATATACCGTATCGCGGAGAACCTCGACTGTCCGTTCTCCAACCAACAGACTTCCTACAAAGAGCCCAGCGAAATGCCCAGCCAAGCCCCCTATTACAATCGTGACAAGGGTCACGAAACCCCACCGAAGCTTACTCTGCATAAACATAGCTAGAAACTAAGGTAAACGTTACTATTACTCCAAAAGCCCAATCGCCCACCATCCCGAGCGAGACAATCCCAACACTCTCTCTCGCTAAATGCGTAAGCCCTGAGAGCCCTCTCGCGGCATCTCGCAGCATCCCCTTAACGTAGGCATCTGCCATCGCCCGAGCGGCTCGCTTTGCCTTGGGAATGGTACTTACATCGCCCACCGAGGCGCGCTGTAAGAAGTACGCAGAATAGGTGCGGTACTCTAGTAGCGAGTCGTCCCCGACGTTCTCAAACTGTGCACTCTCGTCATAGTCTGCCACGACACAGGGGAGCGTCCCCTCGGCGGTAATCTGCGTCATTTCGAGCATATCTTTCCACGACGCTGCCACCTTGAACGCTACCCCTGAGCGCTCTGCAAACCCTCGCAAATACTCTTCGTGATCGTACTCCATCGCTATTAGAACCCCCTTACTGCTTTAATGCTCCTGCGTGGGCGTATTTTGCGTACGACAGCCACCCCCTCACGACTCCCGTTATCATTCGAGTTCCCCTCGACCGTCACCACACACCCCCGAGGTGTGAAGCGCGTAACGGGCTCAATAAATCCCACGTGGGCGATACGCCCCATCCGCTCATAGTATATTCCGAACAGGTAGACGCGCGTCGAGTCTGTTAACCCTGCTTCGCCTTTCTCGAAAAGATATCGATTCAGGGGAGTAAAGTAGGCGGGCGACCATCCCGAGCGAGGCGCATCTGCATAGCCTCCTGTCTGTAAACAATACGACACGAATGCGGCACACCATGGCGCACCACGACGCAACCCCACGCTCGCTAAGTAGCGTTCGACTTCTACGCCGTCATTGCGTCCTGTTGCCTCTCGCACCCCGATTGCTCTGCGATACGTTGCGCGTACCGAATCGGGGACGCCTTCGCTACGAACCGCACCCGCCAGTAAAAGGAAAAATGCGAGCCAGTGGAATACATGCAATACTCTGCATACGCTCGTTACTTCTTTGTTTGTTTTCATCTGTGTGTTTATAAAAAGGTATTTGTTTATTCAAAGCGAACCCCGACGGCGGCACGCGTTGCGTACCGAGTTGCGGGCGTAGCACGCTACGCCCCTACAGAAGACAAGATAATCACCACGAGAACCCTGTTGCGCCTTGCGGCGCAGGGCGTAGCATGCTGCGGTCCTAAGGGCGGACGGCCCGTGGTGGAGGAGGGTCGTGAGGGTGTAGTATGTTGCGCCCATACGGAAACCCCATCGGGCGGCACGTTGTGCCGAGGT
>CAJPTV010000054.1 GCA_905373665.1 Bacteroidia bacterium | reverse complement strand
ACCATTCTCGACACTCGGACCAATCCCGAGACGCACCCCTGGGAACAAATCCTCAATGGCCTCAGCCATCAGGTGTGCAGACGAGTGCCAATACGCATGCTTCCCCTCTGGGTCTTCCCACGTATGGATTTTCACGGTAGCGTCATGGTCGATGGGGCGCGTCAAATCCCAAACGACACCATCCACGGTAATAGAGAGCGCCTCTTTCGCCAACTTTTGCGAAATGCCCTCAGCTATCTTAAGCCCCGTTACAGGTGCTTCAAACTCACGAACCCCACCGTCGGGGAATGAAATCCGAACCATTACACACTCGTAGTTTTGTCCACCAAAGATACAATAATTTTACTCAACCGACGTACAGTTCTCTACTTTAACATAAAAAAAGCGTACATCACTGTGGCGGACATACGCAAGAACCATCTTTCTAAAGAAGCTACAACTGCCGCGCAGTACTAATATTCCTCCTCGTCGAAGAAGAAGTCTTCCTTGGTCGGGTAGTCAGGCCAGATATCCTCGATGGTGTCATAAATAAAACCATCAGAGTCAAGCTCGTTAAGGTTTTCAATGACTTCCATCGGTGCACCCGAACGGATGGCGTAATCAATCAACTCTTCCTTGGTTGCGGGCCAAGGAGCATCTTCCAACTTCGATGCCAACTCCAGTGTCCAATACATAGCCTTAGGGGTTAGAAACCTATTTTATCGATATAACTGCTTTCGCAATAACTGTGAATGCCTAGAAAAGGTTACACACTCGCCCTTTTTACATGAGCGAGAGTCGGGTGCTCATTGACCTTGTCTGACTCGATTTTTCCGTCTCGCAGTCGGACAATGCGGCGAGCGTGCTGCGCAATATCCTCTTCGTGCGTTACGACAATGATCGTATTCCCTTGTGCGTAAATATCTTCAAAGAGGTGCATGATGTCAATCGAGGTCTTGGTGTCGAGATTCCCCGTCGGTTCATCTGCCAAGATGATCGCCGGATTGTTCACCAAGGCTCTTGCCACAGCAACACGCTGACGTTGTCCCCCCGACATTTCATTGGGTTTGTGATCCATACGGTCGCCCAGCGAGACACTTTCAAGGGCTTGGCGTCCTCGCTCCATCCGTTCGTTTCGCCCCACCCCAGCATAAACCAACGGCAGCACCACATTCTCCAAGGCCGTATAACGCGGTAACAGGTTAAAAGTTTGGAAAACGAAACCGATCTCCGCATTGCGAACATCAGCAAGGGCATCATCATCCATCTCACTAACGTCCGTTCCGTTAAGAACATAACGCCCCGAGGATGGCGTATCGAGACAGCCGAGGATGTTCATAAGGGTAGACTTGCCCGAACCAGAAGGCCCCATAATCGCCACATACTCATTCTTACCAATAGAGAGCGAGACCCCAGCCAAGGCATGTACCTCGACACTCCCCACTTGGTAGACCTTTCGGATGTCGTCTATATCTATAATCTCACGTTCCACAACCGCTCAATTTTTGCGCAAAGGTATATAAATTCAGAAGACCCGCTCCCCTATTCGTTAGAGAACTGCACCAGCATATCGCGATAAGCGGAAAAGATCTTGGCCTTGGAAACGAAACCGATGTAGCGCCCATTATGCACCACAGGCAAATTCCATGCCCCCGAATCTTCAAACTTGTCCATCACGACACTCATATTTTCCTCAAGGTCGACCACGGCGGGAGGCAACGACATGAAGTCACGCACAAAATGGTCGTCGTACTTATCAGCCTCAAACATAATGGAACGTATGTCGTCGAGGAGCAAAATCCCCAATAGTTCGTCCTCTGGGGAGGTAACAGGAAAGATATTTCGGTGCGAATGGGCAACGGCTTTCACCAACTGCCCGAGCGAGTCGTCGGGGCGTACGGCGACAAGGTCAGTCTCAATAACATTCCGAAGCGAGAGCATCGTGAGCACCGCCTTATCCTTGTGATGGGTAATCAGATCTCCCTGTGCCGCAAGGCGTTGCGTATAAATAGAGTGTTTATCAAAATAGGAGCTCGTGATGTAGGCAACGGTCGCCGTAATCATAAGCGGCAGGAGTAGCGCATACCCCCCCGTGAGCTCAGCAATAAGGAAAATCCCCAGCAGCGGCGCATGCATCACCCCTGCCATCGCGCCCGACATTCCCACGAGTACGAAATTCGCCACACCCACCCCCGCATTCATCCCTTGGTTAAGACAGGTACAGAGGAAGAACCCCGAAACGCCCCCGACGAACAGCGTAGGAGCGAACGAGCCCCCAATACCGCCTCCCCCCGTCGTAGCCGCCATCGCGATCACCTTCAGCGCCAAAAGCCCAAGGAGGAAAAGCAGGATAATCCATGGGTTATCGGCTAGCGACTCCAACGGCGAATTGTGCAACAGGGTCGACGCCTTCCCCTCAAAGAGCGCTTGTACCGACTCGTACCCTTCACCATAGAGCGGCGGGAAGAAGAAAATCAACACCCCAAGCATAAGCGCGCCGAGCAGTATCTTCTGGTACGGGTGTTTTTTCATCCGACCGAACCACCCCTCCATGCGCATGGCCATGCGGGTAAAATAGACCGACACGAGCCCCGTAAAAAGTCCCAAAAGGAGGTAATAAGGCGTCTTGGCCAAATCGAACGGAACGTTGTAGACGAAATGAAAGAGCGTAGCCTCGCCTAACAAGAAGGACGACACAAGCGTCGCCGACACGGCACTCACCAACAGCGGCACAATGGAATTGAGGGTAAGATCCAACATCAGAACCTCGAGCGTAAAGACCATACCCGCCAACGGCGCTTTGAAAATAGCCGCAACGCCTGCCGCAGCGCCACACCCGACCATGAGATTCATGGCCTTGCTATCCATTTTGAAGAAACGCGCCACGTTAGACCCAATCGCTGCCCCCGTCAAGACCACAGGCGACTCCGCCCCGACCGATCCCCCGAAACCGATGGTCACGCTACTGGTAAGGATCGAACTCCACGTATTGTGAAGACGGATGCGACCGCGGTGTCGCGATATCGCATACAGAATCCGTGTCACCCCGTGACCGATGTTATCTCTTACGATGTAACGCACAATGAGATAGGTCAAAAACACCCCCACACCTGGAAGGATGAGGTAAAGGATGCTCCCGTACCAACTCTCCGTGACCGAGAGCACGAACGAGTGTGTCCAATGCACTGTATGTTTCAAAAGCACTGCCGCCAAACCACAGAAGACCCCGACGAGAAAACTCACCAAGAGGGAGTGCCGTCGTGTCCCGAGTCGAAACCAAACGTTAAAGCGTTTTTCTATGTCCATAGAATATCCAAACACTCTTCTTAGAATTACGATGCTTCGCTTCCATCCTTCCCTCAATCCCACGCCTCTCCCTAACCACGGGCAGTGCGCCCACGCACCACCGACGTCCAACGTAAAAGACTTAGCACTGGAATGCGCCTGGCTGCACCTCCCACGCCTCTTTACCATAACGGAAAAGACGAGCAGGACGCTTGCCAATGAGCTCCATCTGTTCCCCTTCTACCTGCAACATCGTTCCCTCGCGGAGACCCACCACCGTGCGGTCACGGTTCAATTCGATATACTCTATGATGCGCTCCTCGCGTGTCTCCCCAGCATGTCCAGCCGGATTTGCATCGAGGTAATGCGGATTGATTTGAAAAGGAACAAGGTTCAATGCCTCAAAACTACGTGGCGCTACTACTGGCATATCATTGGTGGTCGAGATGGTCGGACAGCTCACATTAGAGCCCGCACTCCAACCCACGTAGGGCGTTCCGTTCAAGACCTTTTCGCGGATAACCCCAATCAGGTCATTTTCCTGCATCTGTTGTAACAAACGCCAAGTGTTTCCCCCACCGATCACGATCGCTTCCGCCTCGGCGAGCATCCCCTTCGGCTCCTGCGTCTGGTGTACGGAGTCTACCGCAATCCCAGCCTCGGTAAAGCGCTTAGCGACCTTCTCTTGGTAAGCATCGTAAGAAAAACGTACCCCAGCGTAGGGGATAAATACAACCCGCTTCACCCCCTTAAGAAATGCGCCAATCTGCGGCATCGCGTAGGCAAGATACTGTTCGCCAGCGTTGGTCGAATTGCTAATCAGTAGTAGTCTCATCGTCTAAAATATTGTCATAGAACTTCACAGCGAATATATAAAAAAAGCACCACACGGCAAGAGAACCATAGATTCGGATTGTACACAGCGACGCCCCAACCGCTCGTGTTCCTCATAAGAAGGACAGAGTGTTGTGTTTGCCCCACTCCCTCTACAAACAAAAAAGGAGAGCGCCCTTATCAGACGATCTCCTTCATTTCACTTGTTTGTTTCAACAACGTGACTCAGCTGGGACTCGAACCCAGGACCCCATCCTTAAAAGGGATGTGCTCTACCTGCTGAGCTACTGAATCAACCCACTAAAACACCACTACCACACCGCAAAGGTAGACATTTTCTTGAAATAAACAACCATGCCTCGGCGCAATCCTAACCTAATTGTTCGAGATGGCGCGCCATCTGCTGTTGCAACTCCAACGCTTTGGCACGTGCCGCTTCGGCAAAACGCGCACTACCATCCGCATACAAGATGCCCCGCGCCGAATTCACAAGCAGCCCACAACGCCGGTTCATCCCATACTTGACGACATCGTCTAAACTCCCGCCTTGGTGTCCGATACCGGGGATCAGAAGGAAATGCTCGGGGACTATCTGTCGCACACGCTGTAACATTGAGGCATGCGTCGCCCCCACCACATACATCATATTCCCCTCGTGCCCCCAATGCTTGGAACGCTCGAGCACCTCTTCAAAAAGTTGTCGTTTATCGCCGTGTGCGGACTGTATATCGAGGGTCTGAAAGTCATTCCAACTCTCGTTAGAGGTTACTGCTAAGAGCACCGCCCAGCGCCCCTGATACTCCAAGAAAGGCTGTACGGCGTCGCGCCCCATGTAGGGGGCAATGGTCACCGCATCGAAGTCCATAGAGTCAAACATACTCTTGGCGTACATCGACGCCGTATTGGAGATATCACCGCGCTTAGCATCAGCGATAATCATAATCTCGGGGTGATGTTCGCGTAGGTATTGCACCGTATGGGCTAGCGAATCCCAGCCACGCGCCCCATTCACCTCATAGAACGCCATATTGGGCTTGTAAGCTACGCACAGGTCTGCCGTGGCATCGATGATCGCCTTATTGAACTCAAACACAGCGTCGTGCTTGCCTTTGCTCGTGAGCGAAAGCGGGATTTTCCGAACGTCCGTATCAAGTCCCACACACAAGAAGCTCTTTTTGGCACGAATCTGCTGGTACAACTGATTAGCATCCATGGCTGTAACTCTCCTCCTCTTAGATTCCACTTGCGCGCAAACGCTCCGCATTTTCCGCAATCTGTAGCTGCTCGATAAACGAGTCTAGCGCACCGCCGAGTACCGCATCGAGGTTATAAACCGTAAAGTTTACCCGGTGGTCAGTAACGCGCCCCTGCGGGAAGTTGTAGGTGCGAATCTTAGCCGAACGGTCTCCTGTTGAAACCATCGTCTTGCGTTGCGAGGATACGCCGTCGAGGTACTTTTGATACTCGATGTTGTACAAGCGCGTGCGCAACTCTATCAGCGCCTTTTCAAAGTTCTTGATTTGTGACTTCTGGTCTTGGCACTGTACCACGATCCCCGATGGGATATGAGTCAGTCGCACCGCAGAGTAGGTCGTATTGACGCTCTGTCCACCAGGGCCTGACGAACAGTAGGTGTCTTTACGGACATCCTCCATCTTGAGCTCTACGTCAAACTCCTCCGCCTCGGGCAAAACCACGACTGACGCTGCCGAGGTGTGGACACGCCCCTGCGTCTCCGTCTGTGGGACACGCTGCACACGATGCACCCCCGACTCATACTTCATTACCCCGTAGACCCCTTCGCCCTTGAGCGAAAAGACAATTTCCTTGTAACCACCGACCGTCCCCTCCGAGCTGGAAGTAACCTCAAGTTTCCACCCACGGGCTTCGGCAAAGTAACTGTACATACGGAACAGGTCGCCTGCAAACAGACTCGCTTCGTCGCCCCCCGTACCAGCACGGATTTCCACAATCGCATTCTTCGAGTCCTGCGGGTCACCAGGGAGGAGCAAGAGACGGATCTCCTCCTCCATCGGTTCAAGTTGCCCCTCGTTTTCTTCAATCTCTTGCTTGGCAAGCTCGCGCAGGTCTGCGTCGCTCTCCTCAGCAAGAATGGTGCGCGCCTGTGCCAACCCCTCCAGCAGAGCACGGTAACGTCCGGCAGCCTCGACTATCGGCGCGAGCTCGCGGTACTCCTTGCCCAATTGCACATAACGTTTCATGTCGTTCATGACATCGGGCTCGGCGAGCAGCCGCTCTACCTCCTGATAGCGTTCTACAATCTTTTCCAATTTTTCTAACAACCCGCCTTGTTCCATTACCGCTCCTTTACTGCTTTGTAAGCGCAAAGGTATAAAAAAAGAGCACTGCCTAGCAAATTCTCAGCAGTGCCCTTCGATTTCCGTAATACGCTTTTCTTACTTCTTCTTAGCCTTAACGAGCGACGTTTCCACGGTCTTTTCCTTCTTTGTCTTCGGGTCTGTCGCAGTCGTAGACTCATGGATTTCTATGCTCTTCCCCTCAAGCGTAAAGGTCATTTTATACACGAGTGTACGTCCATCAAGCGCCTGCGTAGATTCGAGCTCAACCTTCTTTTCATCCCGAGCCTTCACCGTGTAGGTGAAATCAACATTACTCCCGTTATGTTTGAAACTCTGCTTTATGCTCTTCTCTCCCACTTTGGCAATCGAGAAGGAAAAAGGCTTAGGCGCACTCTTCGCCCCTGTCTCAAAGTTTGTTTCTTCGTCCGTACCCTCATAGTTCCCAGCGAGTGCCGCAAGGCTCACCTTGCCGTCTGCAGCAAGATCCCCCTGCTCGTCTTCCTGCTTATCCTTTTGCTGGGTCGGATTCTTATCCTTGCTCTCATCCTTTTTGCAAGAAGTGAAAGCGACAGCGCCCCCTAGGAGAGCGAGGAGTATTAGCTTGTCAATACGCATCGTTATCTGTTATTTACGTTATACACTCTATTTGTCACAATGGTTAGCGTTTCGCACGACGAGCCTGTTCCTTCTGCATCTCTTGTAGGCGCTGCATAAACCCAGATTTCTTTTGCGGACGTGCTGCATTCTGCTGTAGGCGCGCCAGCATCTTCTTTTCGTCTATCGCAAAGCGAATGAAGTAGGTCTGCCCAATCGTGATGAGCGTGGCAAGGAAGTAGTAGTAGCTTAGCCCCGCCGAATAGTCATTGAACCAGAAGAGCATCATGATCGGCATCATGTAGAGCATCATGAACTTCATCCCTGGCATTTGCGCCTGCGAACTGCTCGTGAGCTTATAGTTCATCTGCGAGGAAATAAAGAGCGTCACGGCCATAAGGAGCGTGAAGAGGCTAATATGGTCGCCATAGAATGGGATGGAGAAGGGCAGATTCACAATAGCATCATAGCTCGACAAGTCGTCTGCCCACAAGAAACTCTCTTGCCGCAACTCAAACGAAGCGGGGAAAAAGCGGAACATGGCTACCAAGATCGGGAACTGGATCAGAATCGGCAGACAGCCCCCTAAAGGGTTCGCACCCGCTTTCTTGTAAAGCTCCATCGTAGCCTGTCCGCGCTTGGTTGCATCCTCCTTGCGCGAATATTTCTGGTTAATCTCGTCTACCTTCGGCTTCAAAAGGCGCATCTTCGCCTGCGAAGCGTAGGACTTGAATGTAAGCGGGAAAATCAAAATCTTGATAATGAGGGTCAGAATCAAGATAATCAACCCATAGTTAGAAATATACTTGCTGAGCCAATAGAAGACGTTGATAACAACGTACTTGTTGACCCACCCGATAAGCCACCCGCCGAGGGGGACGACCTCCTCATATCCATGCTCGTAAGAGGCGAGCGTCTTGTAGAGGTTCGGTCCGTAGTAGAATTCGAGTGCGTAGGCGTCGTTCTTTCCTCCCGAAAAAGGCAACAGATACGTACCGTCAAACTGACGGAGATACCCCTCGCCGTCCGATAGATTAACCTTTAAGTCCGTCTGCTCAAAGCCCTCTGGGTTGCGCAAGATGGCGGAAAAGAACTGCTCTTTGTAAGCCACCCACGCGACCTTGGTGGTCACCTTTTCCTCGACCTCCTTGTCTGAAGGGGTGAGCTGCTCATACTCGCCATTGGTGGTATAATAGGCTGCTGTGGTATACTCTAACTCCTTCTTTGCCCCCTTCTCTTGTTGCAAGCTGCGCATCGTCCAACGCAGGTCTAAGTAGCGCGCAGAGCCTGCCAGCTGTCCCTCCATGTTCACGAAACGCACCTTCCACCCCACAGCATAACTGCCGTAACCGAGCGAATATTCGTACTCCAAATACCCGACACTATCCGCCGCAGGCAGACGAAAGACGATGCGTGCCGTGTCCCCCGCACTCTTTGCCGTGAGGTGCGTCGCATCAGTGCAGATAAAGTGTTCGCGTGCCGTCTCAATGCTCGCATTCCCCGCTAGGAACTGCAACCCGAGGCTGCTTGCAGGCTCATCGCGATAGAGAAAGAGCGAATCGCCGTGGTAGGTCTTATACCCCTTGAGCTGCACCGTCCGCGGGTAAGCGCCGCGGGTATTGAACGTGAGGGCGAGCTTGTCATTACCAAGTACCAACGTCTGTTCCTCTCCCGCCGTTTGAAAGACCTGCCCAGCAGCAACACCCGCAGCGCGCACCGCACTGTCTTGAAGGGCAGCCTGCATGCGCTCTGCGGCAATGCGTTCTGCCTCCTGCGCCGCTTCGATGCGCGCCACAGAGTCGCGTTGTGCTTGATAACGTGCTACCTCTTCGCTACTCGGGCGGTTGAAATAGGAAAAGCCCATAACGATAGCGAAAATGAGCACGAGTCCGATAATTGTCCTTTTATCCATAAATGTCTTGGGTCACAAAGATTGTGTATATTCTAAAAAGCGAGATGCGGAGCCAGTGCCCGTAAGCACTCCTCCCCCTTGCGCGCCATCGAGAGGTTCTTAGCCCCCTACTGCTTCGCTTGGGTCGCCTCCATTCGTTTAAGCGCTGCGCCCACAAAGGCCACAAACAAGGGGTGGGGCGAGACTACGCTACTTTGGTACTCTGGGTGAAACTGCACCCCGACAAACCACGGATGGGAAGCAATCTCCACGATTTCCACGAGGTTCGTCTCTGGGTTACGTCCTGTGACGGAGAGTCCTTTAGCCTCCATCGTAGCAAGATACTGGTCGTTGAACTCGTAGCGGTGACGGTGACGTTCGCGGATCTCTAGCTTGCCATAAGCCTCTGCCGCACGACTCCCCGCCGTAAGACGACACGCATACCCCCCGAGGCGCATCGTACCGCCCATCTCGGTAATCCCCTTTTGCGCCTCCATGAGGTCGATAACCGCACAACGCGTAGCACGATCCCACTCGCGCGAGGTCGCCTCTGGCAAGCCCGCCACGTCGCGAGCAAATTCGATAACAGAGCACTGCATCCCGAGGCAAATCCCAAAGAAGGGTATTTCATGCTCACGCGCATAACGAATCGCCTCTATCTTGCCCGAGATACCGCGGTGTCCGAAGCCCGGGGCGACGAGTATACCGTCAAAGCCCGCAAGCGCTTGAGCGCAATTCGCCGCCGTCAAAGAATCGGAAGCAATAGCCTCAACGTCCACCTTCACCGAATTGGCAGCGGCGGCGTGGGTAAGCGCCTCGTAAATCGATTTGTAAGCATCGTGCAGCGCCACGTACTTCCCCACAAGGGCGATACGCACCGTTGCCCGCGGATGGTGAAAACGCTCGATAAAGTCGTGCCAAGACTCCATACGGGGTTCGTTCCCCTCTGGCAACTCAAGCTTTTTGAGCACCGAACGGTCAAGCCCCTCGGCCTTCATCATCAGCGGTACTTCGTAGATCGTGGGCACGTCTATCGACTGAATCACATCCTCGGGCTTCACATTGCAAAAGAGCGCTACTTTAGAACGCAGCTCCTTGGAAAGGTCATACTCGGTACGAAGGACGAGGATGTCGGGCTGTATCCCATTCTCCAAGAGCTCCTTCACCGAGTGTTGCGTAGGCTTAGTCTTAAGCTCGCCAGAGGCTGCCAGAAAGGGCACAAGTGTAAGGTGAATAAAGACCGTATTGTGCGCCCCCAAGTCCCATTTCAACTGCCGCACGGACTCGATGTAGGGCAACGACTCAATATCGCCGACCGTCCCCCCGATTTCCGTAATCACCACGTCGTAGAGCCCCTTAAGCCCAAGAGAGAGAATCCTACGCTTGATTTCGTCAGTAATATGCGGGATCACCTGCACCGTCTTACCGAGGTAGTCGCCGCGGCGCTCCTTGTTGATCACGTGCTGGTAGATCTGCCCCGTCGTGACGCTATTGGCACGCGTGGTGGGGAGGTTCAGGAAACGCTCATAGTGCCCAAGGTCGAGGTCAGTCTCTGCGCCGTCGTCAGTGACGAAACACTCGCCATGTTCGTAAGGGTTGAGCGTCCCAGGGTCTATATTGATATAAGGGTCGAGCTTCTGAATCGTAACCCGATAACCCCGACTTTGCAATAACTTACCGAGCGAGGCAGAGATAATCCCCTTCCCCAGCGAGGAGGCAACGCCTCCGGTAACAAAGACATATTTCGTGTCGCGCGCGCCAGCCTTTGGCGCTTCTTTACTTTCGACCATACCTCTTGTGTCTATTACAGTAAGGGCAAAGATAGGGACTTTTGGTAAATGCCGTCCGCGAGCCCCCTAACGCAGCGTATCAGAAAGCAAGGGTTCTACAACTTGAAGAAGCCCATCTGTTCGCGCATCGTCTGCACACGCTCCACGATCCCCGCACTCTCTTGCGAGAGCTCTTCTGAGGCCGCAGCATTCATCTGCACGTTGTCACTCAATAGGGTGATTGCGGCGACGATCTGCCCCACCGCCTCCGTGATTTGCGGACTCGACTCTCCCATATCCTTCACACTCCGCTCGATACGCTCTATCACATCCTGCAGCTTCTTAAACTCTTCGAGGGTTTCCAGCGAGGTCTCTGTCGAGAGCGTCCCCAGCGACTGTATCTCTTTTACGGTCACCGCGCTGCGTTCGGCAAGTTTACGCACCTCACCCGCTACCACAGAGAAACCACGCCCAGCCTCTCCGGCACGAGCAGCCTCCACCGCAGCATTGAGTGCGAGAATGTTCGTTTGTGCCGCAATCTCCGACAACTCCTGCTGACGTTCCACGATCTTGGTAAGACGCAGATTCGTCTCATCAATACTCGAGCTCAGGCTCTTGAGCTTTGTGCTCGCCTCGTCAGACTCTTGCTGCGAGATATTGGAGACGCGGGTGTTCTGCTTACAAATCTCGAGGACACTCGAACAGAGTGCCTGAATCTCCTCTGCAGAAGAAGCCCCACTGCTCGAGAGATCGGCTATAGACTCAGACGACTGATTGATACGCACGCTACTCTCGTCGAGCCCCGCCGCTTGCTGTTGCAACGACTCGATCATTCCACGTTGGATCTCTAACATCCGATTAAAGCTCCCCGCGATTTGCCCCAGCGCATCTTGCTCGTTCTGCACCTCTAAGGCTTTAAGACGCAGGTCGCCCCCCGCTATCTGCTCGATACTCCCCGCCATCCGTCGCAACGGGAGCAACAGACGCATGATAAACATCACAAGCCCGCAGGAGAGAAGGAGCGACATCAGGAAAGCCACCCCGAGTATCGGCAATATCTCGCCCAAGACGCTCTCCAAAGCCAAACGCTTCGAGGTATGAAAACGCAGCACCACAGGACGCTCGCTATTGCCCAAGAGCAGCGGGATGATCAGGTCGATACTCTCGCCATCCTCCCGCGTGAGGCGCTTTCCTTTACTCAGCTCGTCAAGCTCGGCAGCGGTAAGGACTTGGCGCAAGTCTGCCCATGCCTTTCGTTGTTCCATGGTCGTATTGCGCGAATATTGCGCCAAATGGAGCGAGGGGGTATAGAGGGTCGCTTCGACCAGTCCGTCGAGGATATTAGCTTGAGCAAAATAGGTCTCTATAAAACCTAAAGCGATATCCGCCTGCACACAGCCCACAAAAGCCCCTTGGCGGAGAATGGGGGCTGCGATGGTAAACATCATCGTATCGCGCGTGAGCCCCAACACAGACTCTAGGTAGGGGTCTGTAACGTAGGTTTTGAGCGTACGCTTAGGGTTAAAGTACCACGAGTCGGGCGTATCAAGCTTATAATTATTTAGTGTGTCATCAAATTGAGCTACCCCATGCTTGTCTTTCGATATGTAGGGACAATAGCGCCCCAGATAGTTTGCCCCCTGCGCATATTTATGCTCAGCATCAGCATGGTCAAAAGCATCGGGTTCTAAAACCACCCCAAGCCCCATAATCGCATCAGACTGCTGCACGGTCTCAATCAACATATCGATAATCTTGGGGCGCATCTCTGGCGTCTGCTCACGCGCAAAGAGTTTCGCCGAGGTCTCGACCACCGAGAAGCTCTCCTCAAGGTTTTCCGCAATATGCGAGCGAAGTTCCAATCCCGCCTGATCGATCCGCTGCACGAGCTCTCGTATCCCCATCTTCTGAAGTTGAAAATAGAGGACAAGCAGCAAAATAGCGGTAATAAACAACACGCCTATGCCTATACCGAGCCCAATCTGCCAACGCAAGGCAAGCTTTCTCTTTTGCTTCATTAACATCTAAAGATATTCTCCGTTTGTTCTAAACATTTGATGGCGTGAAGGTAAGAAGAATCTGATAAACCCCACGACATCAATACCCAAAGAGTCATTAGACGAAGAGCTCACTACAGCCATTACACTTTAAGCACAAGGCTGGTATACTAAATTTGCTCAATGCGCGTATAAATCGTAAAAAACGAACAGTAATGACTCTAAGACCCTGGCGGATGATACTCCTATTCCTTGCTTTAGCGCTCTGTGCCCTATTCTCATTCTTGGGGTGTAAAACGTGGCGCGCAACAGGACGTGCCCCGCGCGGCGAACGCCTAGAACGGATGAAGCGCCTCCCCTACTTCCAAGATGGGGAGTACCGCAACCTAGAAGCAACGGTAATGATGACCTCCGATCACTCGTTTCTAAGCAACCTCTGGCGCTTCCTCTTTGCCAAGAACCCTGATCGCCGTCCCACGGTCGCCCTCCCTACGGTTCGCACAGACTTGCATACGCTAAACCCCGACCTTAACCTCTACGTATGGCTCGGACACTCGACCATCTTCCTACAGCTCGACGGGAAACGCTTTCTCTTCGACCCCGTCTTAACCTCCGAGCTCCCCGTCTCGCTCTTCATGAAGCCCTTTCCTGGGACTGACCTCTACACCCCGGCCGACATCCCGCCCATAGACTACCTCCTTATCACTCACGACCACTGGGATCATCTCGACTATGGCACCGTGCGCGACCTCCGCCCACGGGTGGGCAAAGTCATCTGTGGGCTTGGTATGGGCGAAGACTTTGAGTTTTGGGGCTACTCCCCCGCTCAAATACACGAGATGGTGTGGGACGACAGCGTAGCCCTAACCCCCTCCCTCACCGTCCACTGCCTCACATCGCGCCACTTCTCTGGGCGGCTCTTTTCGCGCAACAAGACCCTGTGGGCATCCTATCTCATTGATGGGTCAAAACGCCTCTTTGTCTCTGGAGATGGGGGCTACGGCGCACGTTTCGCAGAGTTTGGGCAGCGTTTCCCCAACATCGATTTAGCTTTTATGGAGAATGGGCAGTACAATGAGAATTGGCGCTACATTCACTTCCTCCCGCACAAGCTCATACAGGCAATAGACGAACTCGCACCGCGGCGCGTAATGCCTTATCACAACTCCAAGTTCACGCTTGCGCCACACCCGTGGTACGAACCCCTCGATAGTATCTCTCACAACGCCGTAGGCAAGCCTTGGGAACTCCTCACGCCGCGCATCGGCGAGGTCGTCTACCTAGACTCCGCTCAAACCTTCACCCACTGGTGGGTCCTCACGCCAGACGGGCGGGGGTTAAGGAGGGGCGAATAGGTTCGGCGGCGACGAGCGTTGCTAGCCCAAGGTCGAACCTTGGGCTAAAATTCCCCACCCCACCAGTAGGTGGGGTTTAAGGCGCTAAGGGCGCGCCGCCCGTGGTCTAGATGATCCTAATTTCTTCCTAGGATCGCTCGTCGCCTCTACACTCCCCTCGATTATTCCCCCCCGCACCGTTATCGCTAAACCACTGTCTCTCAGTTTTTTTGTAGGGGCGTAGCGTGCTACGCCCGCAACTCGCGGCGTATGCCGCGCCTGCCAGATTATCCCTTTTCAACCGAATGGTGGGGTCCTGTAGGGGCGCAGCATGCTACGCCCTGCGCCGTAAGGCGCATAATGAATCGATGCGGAAAATCGCCTCTACGCTTCCCCACGGGCTGTCCGCCTTTAGCAAAAAAAAAGCCGCCCCAGTTTTACCTGAGGCGGCTTCCTGCTATAATGGAAAGAGGACTAGTATTTGACTACCTTTACTACCTTCTTCGCGCCATTTTGCCCCGTTAGACGCACAAAATAGAGCCCTGCGGGGAGCACCTCTGTATCGACCATCGTCTCCGTCCCGTCTAATGCGCCAGCACGTACCACGTTCCCCGTGAGGGTGACTAACTCGTAACGAAGGGCAAGCCCCTCGGGGTTCACTATCCGCAACTGCGATGAGAACGGATTGGGAGCTATAACGAGACTAGCCAAAACAGCATCCTCTACCGCTTCGGGTGTCGTAGGAGCATCCTTAGCCTTAACGTTCACTGTACAGGTCGCGGTCTTGCCCCCTACTGTTG
>CAJPTV010000053.1 GCA_905373665.1 Bacteroidia bacterium | reverse complement strand
GCGCTCTTTACCAAAGATGGGAAAAAGCACATTGTCTAGAAACGAGCTTGCGCCTTGGTAGGGGGCGCTCAGATACTCCTGTAACGATAGTGCGTTCATGGTGCTTTTTTACCCCCAAAAAATCAATCCACAAATGCAACGGCGGGGAGAAAAACGCCGCAGCTTAGTATAATTTTCCAGAAAAGAAGAGAGGACTAAATCCTTCCTCCTAGAGGGACTAAATTGTGTATCCTCTGGCTTCCGTCCAAAGAAGTAAAAGATGGCACACTTAGACCCTAGAACAAAGGTATAAAATTCAGTCCCTACGCGAAGAAGCCCACTCTCTAAAAGAGAGCGGAGACAAAATCAGTAAATACAGTGCTTCTTTTTGGTCAGAGAGAATGGTTATTAGCCTTCTTGCCGCCGTAGCCACGCGGGTTTCTATTACATAGATAGCGCAAACTTCCATAACGGGAAAGGGACGCGCCCCATGGCAGCGCTCGTCGCTTCCGCCCCCCTCGCTTCTCCTTAACCACGGGCGGTGTGCCCCCGCACCACCTGTTCAATCGCATGCGCTAACCGAGCCTTGGCTAAAGGGATATCCCACGCTGCCCCCAGACGAACATAGTTACTCACCACACGCAGCGAGGTATATGCCCGCGCACGACGACTACACAGCAGCGCAAAGGCGGCACTCTCCATACTCTCTACCTGCACGTCATACGCCTGCGGCACAAGACCGGGCGGCGTAGACATATTCCCCGTGGCAACGCTTTTCGTAAAACTGCGTACAACGGGGTAAAAAATCATCGTTTTGTTCGATGCGATACAGAACACCTGACTTTTCATAATTGAAGGAAATAGGGTGTTTGCGAGCGAGACAAAGCCTGTTTCCTCCTCGAGCCCGTAGTCAGCGAACGCATCTTCACTGACTTGCACCACATCGCCTACAGCCAATGCCTCGGTATAGCTCCCTACGAAGCCCACCCCTAGCACCCAGTCATACGTTTCAAGCGGCGCGGCGGCGAGATTTATAAGCACCGAAGCGACCCCCACGCCCGTGATGCAACAATCGAGCGTCTTGTCTACGGTAAAGTGCCCCATGTAGAGCGGGTCGGAAAGAATCGGGGTAAGTGGCACACGCGCATCGGACGATAGGTACTGTTCCCAAAATGCTTCAAGTTCCCAGAGCGTGGCGCTCACCAGTAGCGTTTTCGTCATCACTTCAATAGTTTCTCAAAGTCCGTGGTAAGGGGGAGGGCATCCTTGGGGTCGACAAGGGTAAGGGCACGAAGCTGGTAGTAGGTGAGCCACGAGTCGCGGACGGCACGCAGGTAGCTGCTTCTAAATCCTAACCTCGCACCTCGTCAATAAAACTTATGGTTTGAGCATCTTCGAATGTAGCCGAGTTGCCCATATAAATTTGCACACCGTGTTCTTCAAATATAGTAGCAACCTCTGCAGGCGAAAACACAGAAGCCCCTATCACACTAAGCAGTGGACAGCTAATCAATCCGAAAAGATTTCGCTCACCAATAGGACAGTCTCGCTCAGAGAGTTGGCTTATGGTATCCGTTATCTGCTTGAGTGCATGCTTTTTATACTCCTGCCAAGAATCCTCTCTCTCGCTATACTTTGTTTCAACCAACAAAAAAGCATCGCCGCTTTTATCTGAAGTGGGGAAGAGTATTGCGTCACATTGCCCGATGCCTTGCGCTGGTCTCCAAGCATTGCGTCTTAATCCTAAAGAGGTCATTTCCAGAGGTTCTTTAGAATGTATTTGGGCAGAACAGCGGGACATGTCTATACCTTGAGGTAGACGCTCTGGTGTATATACACAGCAACCTCCTGTCTTATCGGGGACGAGTCTCTTATTTTGTTTGAAGTAATTCCCATCCCAATCGACTATCATCCAAATAGATGCTGAGGGATGTTCTGTCCAATTACTTGGATGTATCTGCTGTAGAGACGTTTTCATTGTGAAGCAATTTGAGGAGTTGATACATCTCTTCGTGGTTCTTTTGGAACTCTCGATTGAAAAAGTCCTGGGTCAACAAGAGCGTATCAGACTTCTGTAAGGATATCATCTCTCCATCGTTAAGCAGCCAAAGCCCTACGTCGGCGGGATTGATTCTTGTTGTAGTAGGAATCTTTTCGATGGCATCAGGATTCTTTTGCTCCACTAAACCCGCCAGCATGCAATTGTTTAGGGCATATAAGATATAAGGGCTATGCGTTGTGAGGGTGAGTGTATGTTGGTGCTCCGCATCCTTAGAAAGATAAGCTACGAGATGGTTTAATAGACCTCTTTGCGTAGAAGGGTATAGATTCTGTTCAGGCTCTTCTACGACGAGATGCGTACACCCATAATCCGCTTGATAACCAATCTTTTGCCACAGTCCCTGCAAACTCTTTTCTATCTGTTTGGTTCTTGCACGCTTGCCCATCTCGGCTAACACATCTATTACAGAGGCTAGGTCTGGGGCTTTCTTTTTGATATGACCAATCTCTGCAGGGCTAAATATACGTTGTGTATTGTACGTGGAAACCAACACCTCTTCGGCAACAAGTAGAAGAGGGAGTAAAGATTGTTGTCCACTAGAGCCCGCCTGAAGGGTTACCTCATTGTCAGCGACTCGGATAATATCCCGTTCTTCACTTTCCTTATATCGATAAGAGAATGATAAATCGGGAAGTGCTACATCAAAGCTTTTTTTTCGTTGGTATGAAGCCTTCGCGGTATACCAATCATAAAGGAAGTTGGTGGTGTTATTACGAACCCCCGTATACTTACTAATATTCTCGATGCTTGCCACAAAGTTCCGTTCCGCTGGGATATACTCAATTTTAGCGTTGTGATATAGCTTCTTATTCTTTCTTTTTTCGTACACTGTTTTCGGGGAGCGTTTCCCTTCTTCGTATTGCATTCTGATGACGCACCATGGGCTTTCATAGATTATTTCAGCCTTGGGGTTACTGAAATAGTTCTTATCCATATTGTGAAAGTCCAACAGCCCTTGGTAGAAATCATATTCTTCTCCCATTGTGAGGAAATGTTTTTCTGCCCACAATGCTTGAGAGATAATCTTGGCAATTGTGCTTTTACCAGAGGCTTGAGGTCCCATGAAGACATTGACACGCTTAATATCTAGGCTGACTACCTTTAGAGCCCCTACATATTTGATCGTTATGCTTGCCATACTACTACTTGTTAAAAGAAACGAGTCGAACTACCTTTATGGTCTTTTGCACAGTGCTGCCCCTCCTCTTCCCTCTGGCACCACTGCCCGAGGTCATGCGACAAGAGAGCTTCTTTTTGGTCAGAGAGAGCATGGTTATTAGTCTTTTTGCCTCCATAGCCACGCGGGTTTTCTACTACATAGATAGCGCAAACTTCCATAACGGGAAAGGGAGACGCCCCATAGCAGCGCTCGTCGCCTCCGCCCCCCCCACTTCTCCTTAACCACGGGCTGTGCGCCCACGCACCACCCCCGTGATGCAACAATCGAGCGTCTTGTCTACGGTAAAGTGCCCCATGTAGAGCGGGTCGGAAAGAATCGGGGTAAGTGGCACACGCGCATCGGACGATAGGTACTGTTCCCAAAATGCTTCAAGTTCCCAGAGCGTGGCGCTCACCAGTAGCGTTTTCGTCATCACTTCAATAGTTTCTCAAAGTCCGTGGTAAGGGGGAGGGCATCCTTGGGGTCGACAAGGGTAAGGGCACGAAGCTGGTAGTAGGTGAGCCACGAGTCGCGGACGGCACGCAGGTAGCTATTGTTCGCTTCGTCGCGGTCGATTTGCGCTTTATCCAAGTCGAGTACGCTGATTTTCCCTATCAAGAAGCGCTGTTTGGCAATGCGAAAGCGGTTCTGGGCAATGGTATCAGCCTTCGCAGCAATGTAGAGCAGGCTTGGCTGTCGGTTGTAGCGCATGACCTGCAAAAAGAGCTGTTGTTCAAACTCGTGGAGCGCCTGTTGTCCGCGCACTTGGGTAAGCTCGTAGTTCGAGCGTGCCATTTTAAGACGCCCAGCCCCCTGCCCCCAGTCGAGAAGCGGGATGGCAAAATTGAGCGACACCCCCTGCTGGTCGAGGGGCGACTGATAGGCACCGCCGAGGGTCTGCCCCTGCTGCGTAAGCCCATACGAAGCACTCACGTTGACTTGGAAACCGCGCGCCGCCTTGGCTTCGGCAATGCCCTGTGCCGCTTCCGTTGTTTGCAGTTCGAGGCGGAGGGGCGTCGGGTGATTGCGCCGTGCACAGGCTAACATCGTGGGGTAACTGACAGTATCGCCCTCATGGGGCGCGGGAGGGATCAGCTGCCACTCTATCCCCGTTTGTAAGCCGAGGAACGTCGCCAACTGGAACTGGGCATGCTGTAGCGAGACCTCGCCCTCGCTGACCGAGTTGGTCTCATTGAGGAGGTTCAGTTCCATTTGCAAGAGGTCGTTCTCGGCAATCGTGCCAATATTGTAACGCCCCTTAGCGATTTGAAAGAGCGTGTCGGCATTCGCACGATTGAGGCGCGCCGTGGCAAGGCGCTGTTGGGCAAAGAGCAGGTTAAAGAACCGTTCTGTCCCCTCTTGGGCAAGCTGCTCGATGGTTTGAAGATAGAGACGCTTCGCCTCCTCGTAACGCTTAGGCTCGATTTTGCGCTTCCACTTCAGGGTATTGACGGCGAAAAAGCTGTGTTCTAGCCCAACCTGTACGGGGAGGGTAACGTAGTCGGTCGAGCGACGTTCGCCCAACAAGTCATGTCGCTCAAGGGAGGAGCGGAGGAAGAGGCGCGTCCCCGTTGCCCCGATGTTCTGGTTGAGCGAAAGGCGTCCCGAGAGCGTATTCGCATTTTCTCGCAGGTAGGTATACTCCCCATTCGGGAGCTGATAGCGCGAGAGCCGCCGATGGAACTGTGGTAGCGCCCCCTCCGCACGCAACGAGGGGAGATACTCCGCACGGTAGGCGCGGTAACGCCAGTAAGCCGTAAGGAAGGTCTGACGGGCAATGAGCGCACTCGCCGAATACTCTTGGGCTAGGGTAACGCACTCCTCTAGGGTCAGCGCACGTGTGGGGGCGGGTTGTGCCTGTGCACAGAGCGTCCCAAGTGCGAGCAAGAGCGAAAGCAGAAGCTTATTCATAGCGTAACGATTCGATAGGACTACGGCGTGCGGCGCGACGTGCGGGAGCGAGCCCAAAGATAAGCCCCACCCCGACCGATACGCCAAAGGAGATGAGGACGGAAAGCGGCGAGACGATGGTCTCTATCCCCGCAAAGTGCGTAATGAGGTACGAGAGGGCGACCCCGACCCCAATCCCTACGACCCCGCCACTCAGGCTAATCAAGATAGCCTCCCACAGGAACTGCGCCACGATGTCGGCACGCTTAGCGCCAATAGCAAGCCGCGTCCCGATCTCTTTGATGCGCTCCATGACCGAGGCAAACATGATGTTCATGATCCCGATCCCGCCTACCAGTAGGGAGATGCCCGCGATAGCCCCCAAGACCCAATTGAAGATGCTCGAGGTACGTTGTTGCTGTTGAAGGAGCTTCTCGGGGATGATGACCGCATAGTCTTGCACCCCCGCATGAAGACGCGCCAGTAGCCGCTCCATCACCTTAGCCGTATTCTCTAAGTAGCGCGTGTCGGTCACTTGTACGACAAGGCGGTCGAGCGGTGCCGCAAAGTGTGCCCTGAGCATCCCCACCTCCCCCTCTGTTGCGGGTTTGCGTAGCATACGCGAAAGATAGCGCCGCTCGAGCGTCTCTAAGGGGACGAAGATCGCCGCACGACTTGCGACGGGGCCTAGCTCCTCTGCCGAGCCGCCTTCCGCCGCACCCGCATCTTCCAACACCCCTATCACGGTGAACCAAAGTCCCGCAAATTTGAGACGTCCGCCAACGGGGGCATGTTGCCCAAAGAGCTTGGCGCGCACCTCTTGCCCAATCACACAGACCAGCTCCCCGCGTTCAGCTTGGTGAGTAGAGAAAAGACGCCCCGCGGTGCAGGAAAGATGGTAGAGGGCGAAATAGTCTGGCGCAGTGCCCACGACCGTCCCTGCCAATCGTCCGTAAACGGACTGTAAAGTGCCTTCGTAGGTCACCATGGGCGTAATATACCGAAGGGAGGGGATAGCGGCGCGCATGGCGGCTATATCGCGCGAATTGAGCCCAGGGGAGTAACGTTTCGTAGCGCTCTTTCCCTCCTCCTCTTGCGCTTCGCCCTCGGGTTGCGAGACCACCTTTACGAGAATGTTATTCACCCCCACCTGTTTCATCTGTTCGAGGATCTCGCGCTGTGCACCGCTCCCGATAGCCAGCATGCTAATCACGGCAGCCACGCCAAAGATGATGCCTAGGGCGGTAAGGAAGGACTTTAACTTGTTGCCCCGAATGGACTCGAGGGCAATCTCAAAGTCGTGGAGATAGCGCCGCCAGAACGAAACCACGGCTACTCCTTTTTGAGAAACGACCACGGAAAGGCGTCAGCATCGGGGGGCGTGCTCAGGTAAAGTCGCGCTCCGACCTCCACTCCGTCAAGGATCTCTACCGCCCAGTCGTTGCTCGCCCCAGTTTTCACCTGCTGGCGTAGCCCCGAGGCGAGGTAGACAAACGAGAGGGAGTCATTAGCATAGACGCACTCGATCGGCGCATAGCGTGCCGAGTCTTTGTGGTAGACTACGATGGCATTGCTGGTGGTCATCGCAGGACGGAGGATTGAGTCTTGCGCATCGACGTGTATGAGCACCTCGAAGACTTTAGCGTCGCTCCCTGCAATCTGTTCGCCCACGTTCGCGACCTCAGCCACCGTGCCGCGATAACGGCGTTCGGGGAAGGCGTCGACCCCCATTTCCACCCCGAGCCCGACCCGTACACGGCTAATATCAATCTCGTTAACGTAGGTCTTGGAAACCATATTGGAAAGGTCGGGGAGGGTGGCGACGTTGGGTTCCCAAGGGCTAATAGCGCTCCCCACCTTACGTTTCTTACCGCTCCACTCTTTCGCGTAAATCACCATACCGCGTTTGGGGGCGTAGATGGTAAAGCGGTCGAGCATGGTGTTCAGTTCCGCCTGTTGGCGAAGCACCTTTTCGAGGTTGAGCTGCGCCTCGCGCACCGTCGAACGGAACTGCAGGGTCTTTAGCTTATAGTTCTCTTGGGCTTGACGGAGCGAACGTTCGCACTTCTCGAGACTGAGCTCGGCTTGTCGGATGGTCGCTGGCGGTTCGTACTTCGACTGTTCGAGGATAAGTTGCTTTTCCGTCAGTTCGTACTCCGTGTTCTGTAACGAATTGCGGAGCTCGCGGAGGGTGAGCGTAGTGTCGAGTTGGACTTTGAGGAGCTGCTGTTCAGCCTTTTCCACGTCATCGGCAAGGGTCTTGAGTAGGTTGGAGAGAGCCCCTTTGTCGAGACTTGCTACGTAGTCGCCCGAGTCGACGAGCGTCCCCTCGGGGACGAGGTCTTTGATTTGTACCTCTGTGATTTTGAAGTGGCGGCTGCGCATCAAGTCCGAAGGTCCTGTAATATCCGCGCTGTTCTGAGCCTCTAACTCGCCCTGCACGACGACACGCACGTCAAACGTGCCTGACTGTACCTCGGCATAGAGTGCCTCGCTTGTTTCGCCACGCAGCCCACGATAGAGAAGAAAGACCACGCCCACCAGCAGGAGGAGCAGCACCCCACCGATACGCCCACGGCGGTTGTGCCAAAGCGCCTGTACGTGCGCCATCGCGCCCCGCTACAAGATTTCGCTCACCTTGCTCACCATGCCGAGCGCCAACTCATCGGCCTGCTCTTGCGAGCCCGCCTCGGCATAGACGCGGATAATCGGCTCCGTATTAGAACGGCGGAGGTGTACCCACCCGCCCCGCATATCGATCCGGACGCCGTCCTCGGTGTTCAGTCGTTCGTTAGCAAAGAGCTGTTTCACCTTCTCAAGGACGGTGTCAGGGTTTAGCGCCGTGGAGAGGGCTATCTTGTGCTTTGCCATGTAGTACTGTGGGTACTGGTTCTTAAGCTCGGAACAGGTCTTGCCACTCTTGGCTAAATGGGTGAGGAATAGGGCTATGCCGACCAATGCGTCGCGCCCATAATGAAGCTCTGGGAGGATGACCCCGCCATTGCCCTCGCCGCCAATCACGGCTTGCACGTCGCGCATCTTTGCCACGACGTTGACCTCCCCCACGGCGGAGCTGTAGTGACTCCCCCCGCGCAGCACCGTGATATCGCGCAGTGCCGAAGTACTTGAGAGGTTAGAGACCGTAGCCCCGGGCTTCTGACTCAATATGTAATCTGCCACGGCCACCAGTGTATATTCTTCGCCAAACATAGCGCCGTTCTCGCAAAGGATAGCAAGGCGATCTACGTCTGGGTCTACGGCAAAGCCGACATGGGCTTGTTCGGTGCGCACGAGCTCGCTAAGCTCCGTAAGGTGTGCGGGGAGGGGCTCTGGGTTGTGGGCAAAGTCGCCCGTAGGTTCAAGATTTACCCCCACGACCTGTTCTACCCCCAAGGCGCGCAGTAGCATGGGGACGGCTGCCCCCCCGACCGAGTTCACCGCATCGACCGCGACCTTGAACTTTGCCTCGCGGATGGCGAGCTCGTCGACGTAGGGGAGCTTGAGTATCTCGCTAATATGGTACTCGAGCGCACCTGCTACTTGGCGGTAATGTCCCAGTTCGTCGACGGAGGGAAAGAGGTAATCTGCCGCCTCGGCGGTCTTAAGAATCGACTGTCCGTCGACGTTGGAGATGAACTCGCCCCGCTCATTGAGGAGCTTAAGGGCGTTCCAATCCTTCGGGTTATGGCTGGCGGTGATGACGATCCCCCCGTGCGCCTTTTGTGCCGTGACGGCCATCTCCACCGTGGGGGTCGTCGCATAGCCAATATCGAGGACGTCGATACCACAGCCGAGGAGCGTCCCCACGACCGTGCGGTTGACCATATCGCCCGAGATACGGGCGTCGCGCCCGATGACCACCTTCACTTCCGAGAGCCCGCAACGCCCTCTTAGCCAAAAAGCGTAAGCACAAGTAAAACGCGCGATACTCAGTGGATTAAGCCCTTCCGTGGTACGTCCGCCGATAGTGCCCCGTATACCCGATATGGATGCGATTAGTGCCATTTTCCTTTTCCTCTACTGTTTCCCAAAGGTAATACACCTGAATGAGAAAGGGTCTCAAAAGTAAAAACGGTGTCTGTAACAAAGCCGCTACCGCCCGCTGCGCTACTTATCCGCCCCACTAGTGTAGAGGGCAAGTTACCCGTACCAATTCCCACCCAAATGTTACTTTTGCCCCGAAAATGAGCCTCTTAGTTAAGAAGAGACCCACAATAACCAACGAAAGAGTAAAGATGTTGAGTGAACAACGAGGCTCGATGCTCCACGGCGTACTCCTCATAGCCCTCTTCTCCCTTGCAGCCTTCTACTTAGGCGATATGGCGTGGGCGCGCCACCTCTCCATTAGTCCGATGATTATCGGGATTGTCTTGGGGATGCTCTATGCCAATAGTTTGCGTCTTCACCTTCCCGCGACGTGGGTACCGGGCATTACCTTTTGTGCGAAACGGGTCTTGCGAATCGGGATTGTCCTCTACGGTTTTCGTCTTACCCTACAGGATGTTACGGCGGTGGGGCTTCCAGCTATCGTGATAGATGCTATCGTCGTTACGGTGACCATTCTTGGCGGCGTAATGCTCGGTAAGCTATTGAGAATAGACCGCGATATCGCCCTGCTCACCTCGGTCGGTGCAGGGATATGTGGCGCAGCAGCCGTACTCGGCACCGAAGGGGCTATCAGCACCAAGCCCTACAAAACGGCTGTGGCTGTCTCCACGGTGGTCATCTTTGGAACGCTCTCGATGTTTCTCTACCCCGTCCTTTACCGCAATGGGTTGTTAGACCTCCCGCCCCACGCCATGGGGATTATGACGGGCTCGACGGTTCACGAAGTAGCGCACGTCGTGGGGGCAGGCAATGCGATGAGCAAAGAGGTTGCCGACGTGGCGATTATCGTCAAGATGATCCGTGTCATGATGCTTGTCTTGGTGCTCCTACTCGTAAGCTGGTGGGCAAGCAGACGTGGTGTCGACGGTGGGGAAGCTGCTGTAGAGGAAAGGAACGTCACTGTAGAGCATGCGCCGAAGCGCCGGCGAATAGCTATCCCGTGGTTTGCTGTGCTTTTTTTGGCAGTGATTTGGTTCAATTCCCTAGACCTGCTCCCTACTTCGCTCGTCTCGTGGGTCAACACCTTTGACACCTTCCTGCTCACGATGGCCATGACGGCTTTGGGAGCAGAGACCAGCGTTGACAAGTTCAAGAAGGCGGGGGCTAAGCCCTTCTTGCTTGCTGCGTTCCTATTTGCTTGGTTGATTGGCGGGGGCTATCTGATGGCCAAGTACTTATTGCCTTTGTTGGGGTAGGTGGGTCCTTAGGGCGGACGGGCGCTAAGGACGCGCCGCACGTAGTGGAGGAGGGGCGTGATAGGGTGGGGAGTGCTAAGGACGCGCCGCACGTGGGTCCTTAGGGCGGACGGCCCAGTGGGCGCAATGTGCGCTAAAATGCAAATCACCAAGGCGCGGGTTGATGGCGCAAAGTGTCGCTAAGGGTGTGCAGCACGCGTGGTTGATGAGAGGCGCAGAGCGAAGTGAAGGATAACCAGGGGGAAAGAACTACGGGTCGTACTACATCTTTGTAGAAACATTCGTTGAATGTTTGCACGTTTGTGCGCTTTTTGCGAACTTGCATCATATTTCACAACACAAATACTATGAAACGGACATGGACATTCGTGGGAGCAGTGCTGGTGGCGCTGCTCTGGGCGACGCAGGTCGTCTGGGGGGCTGGGCAAAAGCCTCTGATTGTAAAACTGAAAGCATCGGGGTATAACAGGAGCATTTCACTTGACCCTATACTCAAAGATGCGAGCCAACCCTTTCACATCCGCTATCGCGCAATGGAGGAGACGGCGTGGAAAGAACGCACCTTTATGCCAGATGAAGCTACAAGATGGGATAGGTTCGCGCTTAATGTTCCCTCACCCGGGAACTACCTTGTCGAGTTCCGCTCTGAGGAACTCGCGGGGTTATACGCACCTCGCTTTAGCAGCTATTCCCTTCCTATTACCATCGTTTCTTGGGGCGATGTCGTATGGGGTGAAGATGTGACCTACCACCTCGGCGCTAACCTCAACATCCTCTCCGATGCGGGGAAGCCTAATCTGAGTAAAGTGAAGCGGCTATGGCGCTTTGCCAATGAGGAGTTTAATAGTACGAACCTCCTCGGGTGGGACGTCTCCAACGTCGAGGTTATTTCCTTTCGTGGCGCGAAGGCTTTCAACCAGAATCTCGGCGTGTGGAAGCTCACAAAGTGCAAGAATATTGACCTTGCGAATACGGGCTTAAGCAAAGAGAACTACTCCGCCGCCCTCATCGCTTGGGCAGCTCAGGATGATATCGCAACGGGCGTAGAATTGACTGCCACAGGGCTAATTTACACAGCTGAGGCTGTCGCAGCACGTGAGAAGCTCATCAAAGAGAAGAAGTGGACCATCAACGGAGACATTCAGCAAACGAGCGAGGTCGTCTTTCAGTTCAACGACCCTAAAGTAGTGCTATACGACCGGTGGAGTCTCACACTTCCGCTTTTTACTCAAGGGCTTGACCTCACGGGCTTGCGTTGGGAGGTAGAACCCGAGGGGTTTGTTTATATGAAACCCAACGACAATAACGGGGTGGATCTTTCTCGCCAGAATGGTAAACTTGGCAAGTGTATCGTGACGGCCATCTTGCCTGCCCGCGATGGGGTACATCAAGAGCTGCGTGCAGTGTGTGAGGTAGAGGTAGTCGAAGTGAAAGTCCCTGTTATAAAGGTAACCTCCGAAGGACAAACCGTCTTTACAAAAGACGACCACCCTACACCAGCGGGCTACGCTTGTCTTATTCAGCCAAGCAAGACCTACGAGGTTACAATCACCTCACCGAACCCGAACGAGGTGTTTACTGTAAGCAGACGTCCCTCGTCAGAATACAGCCTCGTTGCCAAAGGTCGTAATACGTGGGAGTTTAAGCGCCTCGGCGACTGGGAAGATATAGAGAAAGATTACAGTTCTGGGATAGTATTTTCCAGCCTTTATAGTGAAGGAAATCATCAATATCAACGAAGTTTTGATATTGCACAACCGAGCGTCTTAATACCACACTTTCTCAATATTCTCAATCCTCGACCCCAAAATGAAGAATGTATCCTTCGCATCGGGTCTATGAAGCTGGAGTACAGCATAGTCAGTGGCGCAGAGTTCCTCTCCGTAGACCCCGATGGGAAGCTCAAGAGTAAAAAAGCTGGGACGGCGAAGCTCTCGGTCATGTTCCAAGACATCCCAGCGAGCAGGAAGGAGGTGGACATCCACGTACTTAACCAAATTCCACTCGAGGTAGATGGTGTCCCCCTTGTGGGCGATAAGCTCCGTCTCACCAGAGGGAAGCCCGTAACACTTTCGTCGCCTATTTCAAAGGAGCATAGTCGCTATTTTCTACGTTACCCGAATCTCCCCAATGGTATTGTCAAAATAGGCTTCCCTGAAAAGCTGCTCCTAACCGATGCTGCAGCAGCTGGGAAGCAAATCAACATAGAGATCTATGAAGATGCCTCCCCGTACAGTAATCCCTATTTTGCATCTCTAAAACGAACCCTGACGGTCGAGGTCGTGAATGACGAGCACCCGCTCACAGCCTTTGAGGTACTGTATAACGGGGCAGTGGTACAGGAGGGGCAGACGATCCCCATCATGTACCGAACGAAGATCACTTGCAATGTGCAATTTACGCCAGCCGAGACCTCCGAACGCAGCATAGAGTGGCAAGGGAGAGATCTTAAAGACCCCAATAGTACGTACACTGGCGAGCGTTGCTCGATTTATGGGGACAGGCTCGGTCGTTTCCCTATCACCGCCCAAAGCCTAATTCACCCCGAGCTAGTGCGCCACTTCTGGGTAGAGGTACAAGCCATCGCCCCCGTGAGCATGACGCTTTATAATGATCAAAAGACTCCTTGGGGTGAGAAAATGATCCTTACCGAAGGCAATAGGGAATATATCAACGTCCGTTTCTTGCCAGAGGGGGCTTACGCAGAGTTGGAATATGAGATAGTATCGAATGGAGACCCTGCCTTCAAATTCGAGAAAAAATACTACGGACAGGAGCTGGCATTTTATGTAACGTCTCTCAAAGAGGGAACTGGGACGCTCATCCTACGCACCAAAGACAAAAAGCTAGAAAAGCGTCTGAAGGTAGAAGTAATTAAGAACGAGCAGAAATTTACCCTAACCCTCAATAACAAGACGGGGCTCACGGTCACTACAGACCCTGTGAACCTTACGGAGCTAGAACCTAGAGCGGCTGTAGCACTCAGCATAGCCAATCCGGACAACAAGACGCTAAAAGTAACTGCAGACCACGGGGCTACGATTGACGAACATCAAAAGAACAAAAATTATAGAGTGCAACTTCGTGGCGAGAGTACGACTGTAACCATCGAGGAGGCAAAGACCTTTGCCGTTACCCTAAAGAAGGAAGGGGAGGGGACGCTGGCTATTAAGGGAAATCTGGATCTGAATGCCGTCCTTCAGGGTACAGAACTCTCCGTAGAGGCAGAAGCAGAATATGGCTACTCCCTTACCTCGCTCACAGCGGGCGGGAAGGATATCCTTACTACGAAGAAGTTCATTGTGACCGCAGACACGGAAGTCAAGGCAGTCTTTACCAAGAACGGAGGTACGAACCCGGGCGGCGGATCGCCAACGCCCACGACATTTAGAGTAACCCTGAAGAAAGATGGTGAGGGGACGCTCGCTATTGTTGGGCACGAAGGAAAGACGACCATTGAGAACATCGCCAAAGACACGGAACTCACCGTAACCGCAGCCTCAGCCACGGGCTACTCCCTAACCTCGCTCACGGCAGGCGGGAAGGATATCTTTGCTACGAGGAAGTTCATCGTGACTGCAAACACGGAAGTCAAGGCCGTGTTTACCAAGAATGGAGGCTCGAACCCAGGCGGGGGCTCGTCAACGCCCACGACCTTCACAGTAATCCTGAATCAAGAGGGCGAAGGGACACTCGCTATCGTCGGTCACGAAGGAAAGACGACCATTGAGAACGTAGCCAAAGACACGGAGCTCACCGTAACGGCAGCCTCAGCCACGGGCTACTCCCTAACCTCGCTCACAGCAGGCGGGAAAGATATCTTTGCTACGAGGCAGTTCATCGTGACTGCAGATACGGAAGTCAAGGCAGTGTTTACCAAGAACGGAGGCTCGAACCCAGGTGGGGGCTCACCAACGCCCACGACATTTACAGTAATCCTGAATCAAGAGGGCGAGGGGACGCTCGCTATCGTTGGACACGAAGGAAAGACGACCATTGAGAACATAGCTAAAGACACGGAACTCACCGTAACCGCAGCCTCAGCCACGGGCTACTCCCTAACCTCGCTCACGGCAGGCGGGAAGGATATCTTTGCTACGAGGAAGTTCATCGTGACTGCAAACACGGAAGTCAAGGCCGTGTTTACCAAGAACGGAGGTACGACCCCAGGTGGGGGCAACGGCGGAGGAAATAATGGAGGTAACAACGGTGGTGGTAACAATCCGTCCAAGCCCGGGGCTGTAGAAGATGCCGCCTTTGCGACACTCACGGTAGCACCGAACCCCTTCAATACGCAGTTGCGCATCAGCAATCCGTCGGGCGTAACGGCGACTTACGAGCTGGTAACCCTCTCTGGGGCTGTGGTACGCTCAGGGCTCTTGGAAGGAGATGAAGTCTTGGTGGATACCGAAGCGCTCCCCGCAGGTATCTATTTTGTGCGTATAGAGGCGCAAAATGGAGCGAAGAGGGTAGTGAAGGTAGTCAAGTATTAGTGTCTATTTTACACGCAGAGAAAACGCCCTCAAAAGGGGCGTTTTCTCTTTTGCGGGCTAAAGGCGGTTCTAAGGGTGCGCGGCACGTCGTGGAGAAGGTGCGAAAAGATGGGTAGTGTCTGTAAAAGTGTGTAAGCCCCCCCTCTCTTCATTCCTCCAGCAGCA
>CAJPTV010000052.1 GCA_905373665.1 Bacteroidia bacterium | reverse complement strand
TTCTCTTTGTATTCTCTCTGTAAAGTAATGTAGAATTACCTACCCTAAAAAGGGGGTATTTTTACAGACAATCCTTCATTTCAATAAGATATTCTTTTCTATTTCATCTAAAAATAATGCTTTAGGAATTCGTAAAGCAGGGGGGCTGGGCGCTGTCCCAAATTTCGCCCCTCCCACGCCCCTCCTCAACCACGGGCCGTCCGCCCTTAGAACCGCTCTTAATACAAAAAGGCTTCCCCGTACGAGACAGGGAAGCCCATAATCGTATAGTCTTGTAACTCAAAAATTAGAACCCGATACCGAGGACGAAATAAAGATTCTCGCGATAGGGGTTAACAATGAGGTCACCATCCAACTTCAAGGAGAAGGAATCGGTAATCTTTACAGGCTGTGATACCCCAAAACGAAGGTTCACCACATTGAAACCATCTGCAAAGAACCCACTCCCCTTAAAAGGGGTCGCACTCAAGTTGTAAGACAACTTTTGTCCCGTACGCAACGTGTGCGAATAACCTAGGTCAATCAACGTGGAGTAACGCTCTTTAATCTCCCCACTCTCTTCATCCGGTGTAGCATCCCCAAAAGTAAATACCCCCGCCATCAACTGGAGCGGGAAACTCTCCACGCCGTTAAACTTCACCATCGCCATCTGCTGGTGAAAGTCTCCCATGTCTTCCTTTTTATAACGGAAAAGCCCCATATATCCCGCAGTTTTCAACTCCTTAGCGACCTTCTTCGGTCCCTCTTTGGGGTAGAACATATCAATATACATCAGCGTCACGGGGCCGAAGTCATAACCGAGCGTGAGGTCAATCTCGTTCGGAAGGGTATGATCTAGCGCCGTGTAAGCCCACGCATTAAAAAAAGCTCCGTAGTAGGAGAGCGTGAGATCGGGCTGGAAGTTCCACGCGTTACACGAGAGCCACCCATTCCACACGTGGCGAGATTTGATTTTGGCAGAGAAGCTAACAGCGAAGGGACTCTTCTTTTCGGACGTTTCGTCCTGTGCCCACAAGATCCCAGGTAGGAGCAGTAAAAAGGCACACAAAGCGAGGCAATGTTTTTTCATGGTACGTAGTGTTTAATCCGTTAATTCCCACTAGAAATCAAAAAGCCCTCGGCGTATCACGCTACGCGAGGGCTAAACTGTTTTGGTTGACCTGCCAGGACTCGAACCTAGACTGTTAGAACCAAAATCTAATGTGCTACCATTACACCACAGGTCAGAAAACAGAAACACCTAACCCCCTCGGAACACAATGCAAAGGTAATACAATCTTTTTAATCCGCAAGAGGCGGAATCGGCAAGATATCAAACGGCAGCTGCGTGATGGCTTGCAAATCTTCTCCCCACTGCTTGCCCTCCTCGTCGTCATCTTGGTAGATCCACTCGATCTTCAGGCGCCCGCCCTCTGCGTGCAAGGGCTTGCACTTATTGATTATAGCGAGCAGATACTTCGCAGAAATGGAGTTGAAGTAATTCAGCTGAAACGTCAGCAAGACCGCCTGTTGGGTATTCTGCTGCGCCATCCAAGCGACAAAAGCGTCTATCCACTGAAGGATCTTTTGGTAGAAGCCCACGGTATCCTCGGGGCGCGAATCTCCCACGATCTGCAAATGGAAAGTCTCTGGGTTGAAATCAATCTCGGGGGTGTATTTGGTTGCATTGATATGCAGTGGTTCCATGTCGCACTCTCTCCTAATTGCTTTATTTGTTCTTTATCTCCACTGACACTCGGATGGTGTAAGCGATGAAATCCCCCGCTGGCAACATCGAATACTCAAAACTACAGCACTGGGTGCGCAGCCACAACAAGCCGATCCCCGCCCCTTGCACCGAGTTATTCACCGTTCGCGGCAGCGTCCCTCTCATCTGCGCATGTGCTTCGGCCTGGGTCAAAGCAAGCACACTCCGAATATACTCCGAAAGCGAGAGGGCATCCTCGGGATAAAGATTGTTAGACAAATTGACACAATACGTATTCTCCTTGAGCCGGAAGGCTTGAAAGCGAACCGCGAGGTCTTTGACCTCAAAGCGGATTTTCTGATAATTCTGCACGTTACGCAGGGGTTCTTCTGCGAGACCGAGGATTTTCGATCGGTTCGAATTACCGACCACACCCCGCTCCGCCGCATCGCCAGCCACCATGTCTACCAATCGCTGTAACTCGGCTTCGCTAATGCGACGGTAACTCAGATCTTGCAAGACCTCCACTCCCACCAAAGGGGGCAAGGGGGAAGTGCAAATCTCCTCGATAACGTCCTGTATTTGTACACTAGTCTCCATGTATCTCGTCTTCTTTTGACGACCTCTTTAACTATAACTTAATGTAGTATACAAACGATATGCCAACAGCTTGACTCGAAAGACGTTCAAGGCTTTGAACGAAAGGCCGCGAAAAATCGTTGCGTAAGAGATAGTCAGGGGCAACATTCCCGTAAAATCGTTTCTGCTTCGGGAGGAGGTTCAGAAAGTCATACTCATACCAGACCGACAGGGAAAGCGTGGAAAGGAAGCGCACCCCAGCCTGTGCACCAAGACCAAAGTTCAGGGGAAAGAGATGCGCATCAGAGTCAAACCCCACGTCAAGGTCGTAAGACTGCATCCCCTCGGGGATTTTCAACTTCATACGCCCCGAGAGCTGTATCTGGGGGAGCATCCCCACCCCGACAAAGATGTCCCAGTCGTGAGGGATGCGATAGACATAATTCCCAAAGAGCCCCATCCGAAAGGCAAGGATACGCATCTGTGCGTCCACCGTAACCCCTTGCCCTCCCGCGTCGGCGAAGGTGTGCGTCAATTGCCCTCCCTTCCAATTGGCAAGTCCGGAGAGCGCAATCTCAAAATAATCATCAACGGGGACGAGCATCTCAACCCCATACTGATAACCGAAATAGGGAGCGCTAAGTATACGATCGCCCCCCGTCTGGAGAAAAGAGAGGTGACCTCCGAGACGTCCTCCAATTCGCGTATCACGCAAGGTATTCGCTCCCTCCCCACGGCGTATCGCGCGTAACCGATTGGCAAGAACCACGCTCGGCACACACACACACAAGAGAAACAGCAGAAGACCTAACAAGGAAACAGACCGTATCCGCATACTCAGTAATAGCACCCGTTGAAGCGCAATAGCAACAAACTTTCTTACCCCAAAGTTACCAAGATTTCCGAAAACATACCACTTTCTCTTTTCCATCACTTGATACAAGACATTCATCAATACAGGTGCGCTGGTTCTTAATTGCGTAAGAATGTGTACCTTCGCAACAGAAACTGAGGGAAAGCGAGAGGTGCGGTTTTCTGCCAAAAGGCTGCCAAAAGCTCCCAGACGCCTACGCGAGACTCAGACGTTGGTAGATCTTCTAAACTTAGCCTCCAGATGCCCTATCGTCGACTCCCGAACACTGACCAAGCAAGGCTACGTGCTATGAAGGCCGCGTATGCAATGGGCCACGAGACGCATCCGACAGAACTTGCTTTCACACAAAGCTCCTACACCAAGCTCGAGCTCTTTATCAACTCCTACGAACAGGCCATCTTACAGTACCGCACGGCTTATCAACGACAAGCTGCGAGCAGCGCAGTCTACCAGCCCGTAGTACAAAAAGCGCGCCTCTATGTGTCGCATTTCATCCAGGTCGTCAATATGGCCGTGTTACGCGGCGAGCTCAAGCCCGATATCCGAAAATATTACCAATTGCCCGTAGAGGAGGGACGCCTCCCATCGCTCACTGCAGAGCCAGAGCTCATCGAGTGGGGACAGCGCATCATCGACGGGGAGTTCCAACGCACCAGCGAAGGCAAACCTCCTATCATGAACCCTAACATCGCCCTCGTGAAAGTGCACTACGAAAAGTTCGTAGATATCTACAAACACCACCGCATTCTACAACAAAACACCGCACGGGCACACACCGAGCTCGAAACACTGCGCGCAACGGCAGACCAGCTCATCCTCACGATTTGGAACGAAGTCGAGGCACACTTCGCAGACCTCGCGCCTACCGAGCTACGCGCCCATGCAGTACGCTATGGCGTAGTCTACATTTACCGCCGCAAAGAGTTACTCAAGGAGCAGGGATTGGAAGAAACGGAAGGGCTAGCACAAGAAAACGAGGCGACGCTCTCCGAAACGGAAGAAACGCCCTCGGAGGCTCTCCCGTAATCCTCCCTTCTGGCAACCCTGCGCTATGACTCTGTGCGAGCACCTCGACCACGGCTCCTCTTTCGCTCCCTCCGTCCCTTACACGTCCCTTATGCTCCCCTTCATCACCCCACCTATCTGGTGCAACGTCCTCCGCCACAGTTGATTCGCAATACTAACCTTTTCGCAATGAAGAAATATTGGTTACACCTGATGTGTTCGCTAACACTTTCGCTCCCCCTTTCCCACGCCACTGCCGAAGAAGGAATGTGGCTTCCGAACCGCCTCAAACAGACCTGCGCCGTTAAGATGGAAGCTGCAGGCTGTAAACTCTCCCCCGAACAAATCTACTCGCAAGAGAACCCCTCGCTCAAAGATGCTATAGTACGTTTTGGTAACGGTTGCACGGGCGGGGTCGTCTCCCCAGACGGACTTCTTTTCACCAACCACCACTGCGGTTATGACCACGTACAGGCGCTTTCTTCTCTAAAAGATAACTACTTGGAGGATGGCTTCGCAGCGCGCTCGCGTGAAGACGAGCTTCCCTGCCCCAGTCTTAGTGTACGCTTTCTTGAGTATATGGACGATGTGACCGAACGTATCGCCCCCGCCTCGCTCCCCACCGATGAGATGGCACGTGCCGAGGCTATCAAACAAAACATCGCCGCCCTAGAAAAAGAGCTCAACGACAAAGACGCTTCGCTAGACTACGACATTAAGCCCCTCTACTACGGCAATCAGTATTACCTCTACGTCTACCGCACCTATCGCGACGTGCGCCTCGTGGTAGCTCCCCCTGCCAACATCGGCAAGTTCGGCGGCGATACCGACAACTGGGAATACCCTCGCCACACGGGCGACTTTACCCTGTTCCGCATCTATGCCGACGCCAACAACGCACCCGCAGCCTACAACGCTTCTAACGTCCCCTACCACCCACGCCAGTTCCTCAAAATACAGCTCGGTGGCGTACAGCCCGAGGAGTTCGTTATGGTCTATGGCTACCCGGGTACAACCCGACAATACCTCACCTCCTACGAGGTCTCCTACATCAAGAACCTCGAAGACCCGAGCAAGGTCGCTATCCGTCGCAAACGCCTCGACATCTTGGAACAGGCCATGAAGCAAAGCCCTAAGCTTCAACTGCAATACACCGCCAAGCACGCCAACATTGCCAATGCGTGGAAAAAGTGGATTGGAGAGTACCAAGGGCTCGAACGCTTGAAAGCATCTGAGGTTAAAGCTGAACAAGAGAAACGCTTTGCCGAATTTGCAGCCTCCACGCCCGAACGGCAAGCCAAGTACGGCAACCTCGTCGCAGCCCTCGTAGACAACCACGTGGCGCAAGAGAAATACCTAGAGGTCAATGACAACTACACCCAAGGGCTCATGGGGATCGAGAGTCTCGCCTTCGCCATCCGCGTGAACCGCATCGTAGACAAAGCCATCGAAGAGCAACGCGCGCTGAGCATGAAAGAGCTCATGGATCTCCGAAAAGCGAGCACTGACTACTTCAAAGACTATGATAGCAGCGTAGACAGCCTTCTAGCCAAGGCGATGTTCCACCAATTCATCTCTTCCAAGATAGACCCGCTCCTCCAGCTCGGTGTCTCCGCAGAGTGGAAGACAGAGAAGGGCTTCCAAAAGTTCGTAAAGAAGTACATGAAGAGCTCGGTCTATACCGATGCCGCACGGTGGGAAAAGGCCTTCTCAGGTAAGAAGCTCCTCAATATCTTGGAAAAAGACCCTATCGGCGTCTTCGCTCGCAACCTGACCAAGGAATATAAAGCGCAGATAGCCGCCCCCCTCGAGGCGCAGAAAGCAGAGCGCACGGCACTCTACCGTCGCTACGTCGCAGGACTCATGGAGATGCAGCCCGAGCGCGTCTTCTTCCCCGATGCGAACTCTACCATGCGTGTCGCCTTTGGGAAGGTCGAAGGCTATTCGCCACGCGAGGGGATTACTTACACTCCCTTTACCACCCTCGACGGCGTCTTTGAGAAGATCAAAATCGGTGCACACGACTATAAAGCGCCTAAGCGCCTTACCACTCTTCACCAAAATAAAGATTATGGGCAGTGGGGCGTGGATGGGAAAGTCCCTGCCTGCTTCCTATCGAGCATACACACCACGGGCGGCAACTCGGGCAGCCCCGTACTCAACGCCCGCGGCGAACTCGTAGGGCTGAACTTCGACCGCGTCTGGGAGGGAACGATGAGCGACATCATGTTCGCCCCCGCGAAGTGTCGCAACATCGTGGTCGATATCCGCTACGTACTCTTCCTGATCGACAAGTATGCCGAAGCGGGGTATCTCCTCGAAGAGATGGAGCTCGTGAAATAGCGTTTAGAGTAACCAAGAAATGCGTATTGACCCCGAAGAGGTATTGTCGCCCGACAATGCTTCTTGGACGCTCAAATTGGGGCGTTCTGAGCGAGAAAGCGTAACGTTAGATGCCCGTGGTGGTCACCCGGTCGTACAGACCATGACCACCACGGCAGCCTCTGACGTCGAAGCCACCCTCGCGCAACTGATATATCTGCGCCAAGCAGGTGCGGAACTCATCCGCGTCACCGCGCCCACGCTTGCCGATGCCCGTGCCTTTGCTGCGGTAATGGAGCAGTTTACCTCCCCCGCCCTCCAAGCGCAGCACCATTACACGGCGTGCCCCGTCGTGGCAGACGTCCACTTCTCCCCACAAGTTGCCTTGGAGGCAGCGAAGTATGTAGATGCCGTACGGATCAATCCTGGTAACTACCTCAATCGCCTCACCCCACAGAGCGAAGCCGAAGCGACAGCCGCACGTGAAAAGATGTACCAAGCGATAGAAGCGCTCGCGTCTACCTGCCAACGCTACGGCGTAGCCGTACGCATCGGCGTGAACCACGGTTCGCTCGCCCCGCGCATCGTCGAGCAGCACGGCGCAGGGATAGAGGGCATGGTGTGCTCTGCCATGGAGTTCCTCGAGGTGTGTCGCCACTTCCATTTTGAACGCTCGGTCGTTGTCTCACTCAAGGCGAGCGAGGTAAAGCTCATGGTCTTTTCCAATCGGCGTCTCGTACAGACCTTGCAAGCCCACGGCTTTTACAACAAGATTCACTTGGGGGTAACCGAAGCGGGCGCTGGGGAGGATGGGCGCATCAAGTCCGCCATCGGTATCGGCACGCTCCTTGTCGACGGCATTGGCGACACCCTCCGCGTCTCCCTGACCGAGAATCCTGCACACGAGATCCCCTTTGCCCGTGAGATTATTGCCCACGTCGCCTCGCTTCACGAGACGCCCCGCCCCGTAGACAGCCTAATGAGTGCCCCGCCCGTCGTGCGGGATCGGCACGTTCCGCCAGCGCTTCAGTCCGTTCGTCGCGGTCTGCTCTTCCTGCTACACGAAGGGGAGACGTCCATCACCACAGACGACCTTCTTTCCTACGGCTTTGCCCAAGATGCGACTGGGCAGTGGCAGCACCTCCCCAGTACAGTAGATGGGGTACTTTTCGCTGGACAAGTAGGGAACAACCTCCCTGCCGAACTCGCCCCCTACGTTTACCATCCTGTCGCTGAGGGCGTTTACCAAAGCCTTGATGGAAAGGGGCGTGTGGTGATAATCGACCTCGCGCACGAATCGCTCCCACAGGTGCAGCAATATGGGGCATTCCCCACAGAGACGCTCTTCATCCTAAAGGAGTCACAGCCGAGCCTCTGGCGCACACGCACAGTAGCTGCGCAGCTCCTTGCACAGTATCCTACTGCCAACGTGCTTTTTTGGCAAGCCTACCATGCCGATTATCAAGGGGAACGTCTGCAAGCCGCCATGGGGGTGGACTATGGCAGCCTCCTGTTAGAAGATTGGGGGAACGGGCTTGTGGTTACCAACGGGCAACCTCCGTCGACCATCGGGTATGGCTTAGCCGTGTTGCAGAGTCTTGGTTTGCGGCGCGTCCATGCCGAGTTTGTGGCGTGCCCGGGGTGTGGGCGTACGCTCTTTGACTTGGAAAGCACCTTTGCCCGTGTACGTGCTGCGACAGCGCACCTGCGCGACCTCAAGATCGCCGTCATGGGCTGTATCGTAAACGGACCGGGCGAAATGGGCGATGCCGACTATGGCTACGTGGGGGCAGGCCCAGGTAAGATCACCCTTTACCGTGCTGGGGAAGTAGCGCGTCGCAACATCCCTGAAGCGGAAGCCATCGAGGCACTCCTTGCGCTTATTGAAGAGTTTGAATAAGTTCCTGCGTCTTTTTATTACATCGAAATGAGGCTTTTCTACTTTACCGTCCTTCTTCTTCTGGTCACGCCGCTCTATGCGCAGCAAAAAGTCAGGGTAGAGGTGTGTGATATGCAGGGGATTCGCTTAGCCTACCCCGAGCTCTCGATTGGTAATTACTTTCACCGAATGGGGAGTGAACAGGGGACGCTTGAGTTCGCCCCTCAATCGGTTCGTCTAAACGATACGCTCACGGTAAAGTACTTGGGGTACAAGCCCGCTAAGGTACTCTTAGACGCGCATCGTCTGGCAGACAGTCTGCTTAAGGTAAACTTGGAAGAAGAGAGTTACCTTCTCGATTCAGTGACGATCGTTTCGAACCAATTCTCTAGTGAAGAGTATTTCCGACGACGGATGAAGAAATCGCTGCGCCCTTACCTCCGTAAACACTTTTTCGATTTAGATTTTACCTATCAAGATACCCCACCTATAGAAAAGTATATCGGACAGACGCTAGGGCGTCTCCGTTACCTGAGAGTACGTATCGACAGTACCCACTTAGTCGTCTCCAAAAGAGACAGTGTTGCAAAACTACTCTCCATGCTAAGGCAAACAACGGGGATTAGTTACCTCACAGCCGACCTTATGTGCAGTAAAAGAGAGCGAAGGCATTTCCACTGCTCCTATAAAGGCGAAACGGATGGGTTTGGCGTATGGGAATTCTCTATAAAAAGAGAAAAGCGTATGCCTTTGAAACTAAAAACAGGAGACGAGCTCAGATGTATTGTTTTCTTAGATGAGAGTGGGCTCATTAGACGAATAAAGACACAATTTACCCCCATTCTAAACGACAGTGCTTCCTATCTATTAGATGCGGAGTTTATCCTTTTCAAGGGAAAACTTGTCCCACTAAAAGTAAATATGGAGCTTGTGCCTAGTTGCTATAGTGCGATACATCCCTTCTCGCTTGTGATTGATTATAGCAACCATAGAAAAAGCCAATAATCAGCGCGACACGGCAATCCTTTTAGAGAGGTGTCAATCGCCAAGCAGCGCTACCACAAGGTCGCGCAAGGCGCGCTCCACACTCCACTCTTGGTTGCCTTGACGGTTCTGATTTAAGAGATAGTGGTTAGAGACCACCCCCGTAGGCGTCGCAAGCGCGATATAGACCTCCCCTGTCTGCTGCGGCATTGCATTTTCCAGCTCCATGTAACCGCTCGTGGCAAGACCATAGTTCGTCCCATAGAGCTCTCGCACCGAGGCTGCCATTGCTTCAACGACAGGTGCACTTACGGCGGTGTGTCTCTCTAAGAGCGCGTGCGGGATCCCCAAGACCCGTTCCTTTATCTCATTTGTGTAGGAGCAAACGCCCCCCTTGTAGACCTTGGATGCACCACTCACGCTCGTGATACGCCCAGAGACCGCTCCCCCTGTACAGCTTTCTGCCACCGCCAACGTCTCGCCGCGCTGCAGCAAGGTAGCGACGATGTAAGCAGGGAAACTCAGCTCGGTCATAAGCGTCGTATCGCCCTCTAGGAACGAACGGAGCTCCGCCACCTTAGCCGCGTATACTGCTTCGCCACAACGGCTAACGTCGCCACTCAGGCGTAAACAGACCGTACCCATTGCAGGGAGATAGGCGAGCGATAGCCCCTCAGGCAATGCCCCACTCCACCCTCTTAGGCGATCGGAAAGGAGCGACTCGGCTACGCCAAAGACATAAATCTGCGTGTGGCGCACCGTACCCGCAAGGGAGGCTATCCGCGGGACAAGTTCCGTTTCAAAGATACCGCGCATCTCGCTCGGTACACCAGGTAGGCTCACTAAGATGCCCCCGTCGTAGTGGTAGAGTGTGCCCGGCGCCATCCCAAAGGCATTCGGTAGTACCTCGGCGCTGCTCGGCACGACAGCCTGTTGCCGATTGACCGTCGTAAGGGGGAGTGAGCGCCGTTCGAGCAAGCGCTTGATTTGCTCCAAGGTAGCTTCGTCTTCGCACCACTCACCGCCAAAACGTTGGAGAAGTACCTCTTTGGTAAAATCATCCTCGGTCGGACCGAGACCGCCTGTGACGATAACGAGGTCGCTCCGCCGCATCGCCTCTTCAAAGACGGAGAGCATCAACGGACGGTCATCGGGGATCATCTCCGATGTGACGACCTCTATCCCCATGTCGTCTAAGCGTTGCGCTAGATAGTATAGGTTCGCATCGCGTACAAACCCCGTGGTGAGCTCCGTCCCCACCGCGATAAGAGAAGCCTTGGCTGACATCGCCCCTCTCGCTTAACGACACGCCATAAGGCGCTTCAATTGCAGGAGCATCCCCTCTACGCGCGCCAACGGCAGCATATTTGCCCCGTCAGAGAGCGCCTCGGCGGGATTGGGGTGCGTTTCAAAGAATAGTCCATCCACCCCCGCAGTAACGCCTAAACGCGCCATATACTCGATGAGCGCCGGACGCCCTCCCGTGACCCCACTCGTCTGGTTCGGCTCTTGCAGGGAGTGTGTGACGTCGAGTATCACAGGGCAGCCCGTCGCCTGCATGACGGGGATACCACGGAAGTCTACGACCAAATCCGTATAGCCGAAGGTCGTCCCCCGTTCGGTCAACAACACCTTTTCATTCCCCACGGCTTTCACCTTATCGACTGCAAAGCGCATGGCGTCGGGCGCAAGAAACTGCCCTTTTTTGATGTTGACTACTCGTCCCGTAGCCCCGGCTGCCTGCAACAGCTCGGTTTGTCGACACAAGAAGGCGGGGATTTGCAAGATGTCTGCCACCTCGGCCGCAGCCCGCACCTCACAAGCGTCGTGCACGTCGGTCACGATCGGTACGCCCAACGTGGTTTTAACCTCTTCAAGGATGCGAAGCGCCTCCTCATCCCCAAGCCCCGTGAAGGAGTCTAAACGCGAGCGGTTTGCCTTGCGATAAGAGGACTTGAACACGAGCGGGAACGCCAACGCATCGGCGATTTTGACTAACGTTTCCGCCGTACGGAGGGTAATATCGCGCCCCTCGACCACACACGGTCCTGCCAACAAGACTAGCGCCTTGGGGGTAACGTGGTTGAGGCGAGGAATAGAACGGAAGATCTCTTCTTGCGTCATTATGCTTTCTTGGCTTTATATTTATCGCCCCAGAGACGCTCTAGGCGTTGCGCTGTGTCGCGCTCGCGGGCATTCTCTTGGGGTGTGTAGAAGACTGTCCCCTCCATTCCAGCGGGAAGGAACTCTTGGCGAACGAAATGCCCCGGGAAGTCGTGGGCATACTGATACCCATCGGCATAGCCGAGCTTTTTCATCAAATTCGTGGGCGCATTGCGCAGGTGTAACGGCACTTCGTGGGGCGTCTCTTGGCTGACAAAGGCGAGCGCCTCGTTGATAGCCAAATAGGCCGAGTTGCTCTTTTCGCTCGTAGCGAGGAAGATAGCCGCCTCGGAAAGGACTATCCGCGCCTCGGGCATCCCGATCTGTTGCACCGCCGCCATAGCCGCATTCGCCATCAATAGCGCATTCGGATTGGCTAGCCCAATGTCCTCAGCAGCAAGGATCACGAGGCGACGCGCCACAAAGACAGGGTCTTCCCCCGCGGCAAGCATCCGCGCCATCCAATAGACGGCAGCTTGCGGGTCACTCCCCCGTACGGACTTGATAAAGGCAGAGATGCAGTCATAGTGCATCTCCCCATCTTTGTCATAACGGGGTGCACGCTGTTGTAAAAGCTTTTGCACCAAGGCATTGGTCACCCGTACGGTATCGCCCTCCCGCGCATTATAGAGTAGCTCTAGGATGTTGAGCATGCGCCGCCCGTCGCCCCCCGCAAAGGTGTAGTAAGCCTCGGTCTCCTCAAAGAGAAAGTGCACCTTCGAGAGGAACTCATCCTCGCGTAGTGCTCGCGCAGTAAGTTTTTCCAGCGCTTCGGGTTCGAGCGAGCGCAACGTATAGACCTGACAGCGCGACAGAAGGGGCGAAATAACCTCAAAAGAGGGGTTTTCGGTAGTTGCACCAATGAGAGCGATGTCTCCGCGCTCTACAGCCCCCAGCAGCGAATCTTGCTGAGCTTTGTTGAAGCGGTGAATTTCGTCAATGAAAAGGATGGGCGTCCCCGTACGTCCGAGGGCGGGGGTAGCGGCGTGTGCCAATACCTCTCGCACCTCTTTTACCCCAGCGGTTACGGCGCTCAGTACAAAGAACTCTCGCCCTAGGGAATGGGCTACGATTTGCGCCAAGGTGGTCTTGCCTACCCCGGGCGGCCCCCACAAGATGAACGGCGTCACGCGCCCCGAGTCGAGCATCTGACGGATAACCCCCTCCGTCCCTACGAGGTGCTCTTGCCCTACGTAGTCTTCCAGACGCTGCGGGCGCAACCGCTCCGCGAGCGGTCGTTGTGCTTGCATTACTCGTTAACCGAAAAACTGAGCTTAGAGTTCGCGGCAGCGTTAGCTGACACCTCGACCATAAACTCGCTGATATTGAACGCTATCTTGAGGATTTTAACCACCTCCCCGTGCTCATTGAGGATAGGGGCATACGTCTCGTTAAAGGTGAGCACGAGCCCGTTGCGCTTAAACTGATTACGGACGTTGCGCTTGATTTGTCCGTTGAGGAGTTCCCGCCAAAAGATTTGATAACGCTTCGACATCTCGGCGTTCATGACCATCCCCTCGGCGTGGTGATGCCCCTGTATCTCTGAGAGGGAAAGACGCAGCAGGGAGAGGTACTCGTTGTTGGCATATTGTAGGTAACCGCGCGTGTCATACTCGACAATACAGCAAGCGCTCTGCATCGCCCGATTCCAACTTTCCAGCTCGGCAGACTTGCGCGCCACCTCCTCTTGGACGGTCTGCAACTCTTCCATGTTTTGGCGCATTTCCTCCTCTTGCGAACTGATCTCTTCGGAGCGGATGCGCGCCTCCTGAAGCAGGTGTTGTGTTTGGATATTGTTGCGCAGGGCTACGAGCGTGGCGGCAAAACTTCCCATGACGTTCTCGATGAAGCGCAGGACGTACTCCTCAAAGTCGCCAAAACGCGCCAGTTCTAACACGCCCTGCAAGACGTCGTTCATCATAATGGGGACGAGCACCAGCGAATTGGGGTCTTCGTGACCGAGCCCCGAGCTAATCTTGACATAGCCCTTCGGGACGTCGGTGAGGTAAATCCGTTTTTGCTCCATAGCACAACGCCCGACCATCCCCTCCCCGATTTCAAACTGCGCCTCGGCATATTTCCGCACTTGGTAGGCGTAAGAGGAGGTGAGTGTGAGATAGCGCCGCTCCTCTGCGTCCTTTTCTACGAGATAAACCGCCCCGATGTCGGCGTGGACATATTCGGTGAGGTGATGCAAGATGTCGTACGTGAAGCCCGTAATGTCATTGGTCTCCACGCGCATGTATTCGGAGAAGAGCGCCATCCCTTTCGTGGCCCAAGCCTGCTGCTCTTCCTGTTCGCGCTGCATCATTTCGCGAATCTTCGCCGCCTGTAGACTATTCTGCATCTCTACGAGGCTCACCCCGAGCACATCCTCTTCAGCTACGTCGAGTTCCTGCTCCTGCTCGCCGCGTCCGATGGCTTGCGCAAAATTGGCTTTCTTCTCCATGCTTTCAAGAAGCTGGTTGACCGAATGTGCCATGACGCCGATTTCGTCGCGCATACGGAAGTCGAGTCGTAACTCCGAATCAATATGCCCTTGTGCGAGGGCAGTAAGTGTCTTACTGATTCGGCGGAGTGCCCCCCCGATCTGCGTCGACAACCAGAAGATAACGATGAAGAGGAGTAGCACACCCCCGATGGCAATAAGAATGGAAATCCGCGTTGTGGAGGCGGCGTAAGCGAGCAGAGCCTCCCGACTTACGCTCATGCAGAGCGTCCAAGGGTGTCGTACCGTCCCGATACGAATCGGGGCACTAAAAATATAAGAGACCTGCCCAGTCATCGGGCTCACATAGCTCTCTGCTAGGAAGGTTCCTTGTCGCATCAAGAGCACCTTGTCGTTAAAACTGGGGATTTGCGAGAGGATATTCTCTGCGTCCTGTCCCATGAGCTCCGCCTCTGGGCCTGCGATGACCTTCATATCTCGCGAGAAGAGAAAGAGGCTCATGTCATTGTAGGGGTGGAACTCTAGGAACTTTTTGCGGTAATAGTCCGCCGCACGGTTGATGGTGATAACCCCCACCGGGCGCTGTAGACTGTCATGTACGGGTACGGAGACCCCCACGACGTAGCGCACCTTTCCCGCAGAGTCTCGCCGCAGGAGGTAGGGTTCGAGCATCTCTTCCTCGTTCTGGTTACGGTGCTCAAAGTAGCTGATATTGGTGGAGAAGCCCGAGGTGTCTCGTAGGGCAGCGACGGGGAGCTGGAGCGTATCGCTAAACGGGTAGATCAGTTCGTACTGCCCCTCGCGGTGAGGATAGGTGGGGTTCTGGAGCTTGTAGTCAAACGTGGCGACGATCTCGCTATAATCATACCCCTCGGTATGGGTGATGCGCTCGCATATACGTCGGAACTCGGCGATGCGCTCGTCCCAAGTAATGGGCGAGACGCCCTCCATGATGCCACTCAGGTCTCGTGCGAGCGTGAGGGAGATGTTCAGGTCGTTACGCAGTTGTGTGGCATACTCGGCAATCTGTACTCGTCCGTTTTGCAGACTCGACTGGTGGTTATACATCAGGTCGCGATAGATGAGGTATCCCAGCGACAAGCAATAGGTTAACAACACCACACTCAAAACGGTCAACAACAACCGTTTGCGGATAGTCATCTGAAAGCGTATCATCTTCACCTTACCTCTTACTACCGACAAAGTTAACCACTATTGTCAATCTGACGAGGAACAAGTAAGGACAGCTGAACTTATTTGAGCCTTTTTGTGCAGCAACAGCACTTGACTTGTGACTTTCGTGCCTCGGA
>CAJPTV010000051.1 GCA_905373665.1 Bacteroidia bacterium | reverse complement strand
GTCTAAGTGTGCGAGAGGTCGTAAGACTCTCAAGTAACAGAATTGTATGGGTATTTGGGCGAAGATTCTTCGGTGCGGAGTAGTATTTGGGATAGGGATATTTTTCCCTATCCTTCTGTACGCTCAGCCTACGACGGCTCCCCTGACTCCTGCTGAACGATTGGCGCGTGCCTCAGAGCGGGTAGCCGAAGGGGAAAAAAGAATAGAGGATGCAAAGCAATTGGTCGTCGACGGACGTTCCATGGAAAAGCAGGGTGACTCAGAGTCGAAAGATCATGCTCGGAATCTTAAGCGAATGCTTAAGGAGCATGAGAAAGAGCTGAACTCTCTCAACAAGCAGCTGAGTTCCAAAGATCGTGTAGAGCGAGACCAAGCTAAGGTGCAAGCGCGCGACCTCAAGAATCGGTATAGAGAGGAGGTTCGGAGTGTGAAGAAGGAGCTCCGGGAGGCTGAGCGAAACCGTAAGCGTGGCGAGAAAATGCAGGAACGAGGGAAAAGAAAGCTGGAGCGAGCGAAAGAGTATCTTAAGAAGGCGAAGAGGTTAGAGAAAGAGGTTCTGAAAAAGAACGAGGAGCGGGAACGAAAAATCGTTGAGCAAGAGCAGCGGCGAATGGGAGGTGCTGGCTGATGAGAGAGGGATCGAAGAAACGAACTCTTGCCGCATCTCAGGCGCGGATTTTACTTGTTGACGACGAAGAGGCTATTTTGCAGACCATGCGCAGCATCCTTGAGACTGAGGGGTATGCTGTGGAGACTGCTTCGGGGGGGCGTGAGGCTATCGAGCTTTTTCGGAATGCGCCGTGTGATGTTGCTCTTTGCGATGTGAAGATGCAGGGCATGGACGGGATTGAGCTTTTGGTAGCCCTCCGAGAAATAACACCAGAGCTCCCCGTGATTATGATCTCAGGACACGGAACGATAGATACAGCCGTTGAAGCGCTAAAAAAAGGTGCTTATGATTATATCCAGAAACCTTTAGATTTGAATCGTCTCTTGGTTTCTCTTCGCAACGCTCTGGAAAGGAGTTCTTTGGTAGAAGAAACGCAACGGCTTCGACAGCGTGTACAACAAGATTTTGAACTTGTCGGGGAGTCTGAGGTGATTCAAGATGTGCGTGCTATGATGCGACGCGTGGCAGCTACACATGCACGTGTGCTTGTCACGGGAGAAAATGGAACAGGGAAGGAGCTCGTTGCGCGAGGAATACATCAGTTGAGCTCGCTTGCATCTGGACCCTTTATTGAGGTGAACTGTGCAGCTATACCGAGCGAATTGATTGAAAGTGAGTTGTTCGGACACGAGAAAGGTGCGTTTACCTCGGCTATCAAACAACGGAAAGGGAAGTTTGAGCTTGCTTGTGATGGTACCCTATTTCTTGATGAAATAGGGGATATGAGTTTGGATGCTCAAGCAAAGGTATTACGAGCACTACAAGAGTGGCGTATTACGCGGGTTGGAGGCGATAAGGAAATTGAAGTGAATCCTCGTGTGATTGCGGCTACTAATAAAAATCTGCAAGAAGAGATTCGTGCAGGTCGTTTTCGAGAGGATCTCTATCATCGTCTCAGTGTGATTCTGATTCATGTCCCACCGCTTCGGGAGCGAAGAGAGGATATCCCTCTGTTGGTTGAGCGCTTTGTAACGCTCCTCTGCAAACAAAATGGTGTCTCTAAGCGGAAGATTTCTAAGGACGCGATGGCTACTCTTTGTGAGTATCCATGGACGGGAAATGTGCGTGAATTGCACAATATTGTGGAGCGGTTATTGATTATGACAGACGGAGAAATTGCCGCATCTGACGTACAACGATATGTTAATTAGGTGATTCTCTCACTTTGTAAGAAAGGTGATTTTGGCACAAGGCGGTTTATTTCACGGAAAAGTGTTAACTTTGTGCGTTCAAAATACTAATATGTAGTTGGTTTACGCGCGAGCGTGGTGAAAGAAAGGGCATAAGTGGTGGATACTTTGAGTTACAGAACGGTCTCAGCTAATAAAGCTACCGTTACGAAAGAGTGGTTTGTGATTGATGCCACAAATGTAGTTGTGGGGCGACTAGCTAGTCGTGTGGCGTTGGTCTTGCGCGGAAAGCATAAGCCAAGCTATACCCCACACGTGGATTGCGGCGATAATGTCATCATTATCAATGCTGAAAAGGTTCGTTTTACGGGTAAGAAGCTCTCTGATAAGAACTATTATCGCCATACTGGGTATCCGGGAGGTAAGCGTGTGACGCATCCGATTGAGGTGTTGCGTTCACATCCAGAACGTATCGTAGAGCACGCCGTACGTGGCATGTTGCCTAAAAATCGTCTCGGGCGTCGCCTTTTCCGCAATCTGTTTATATATGTAGGTGCTGAGCATCCGCATGCTGCACAACAGCCAAAGGAATTGGTGCTCACGAAATAATTTAGGAGTGTGAAGGATGCAGGTTTTTAATGCTGTTGGACGTAGAAAGTCGGCTGTAGCGCGAGTGTATATCTCTCAAGGGGAGGGCAATGTAACGATAAATAAGCGTTCGTTGGAAAGTTATTTCCCTTCTCCTCTTCTTCGCTTTGTCGTTACGCAGCCATTTACGGAGTTGGCGCTGAGTGAGACGTTTGATGTAAAAATCAATTTGTGCGGAGGTGGGATCTCGGGACAGGCAGAGGCTGCTCGTTTGGGGATTGCACGTGCCTTGATTGCTTACAATCCTGAGTTGAAGCCACAGTTGCGTGCTGCTGGTTTCGTTACTCGCGATCCGCGTGAGGTTGAACGTAAGAAGCCAGGACGTCCAGGTGCACGTCGTCGCTTCCAGTTCAGTAAGCGTTAGTCTTTGGTTTTCGGTCTTTATGAGGGCGTAGCGTGGCTGCGCCCTATCTTTCGCTAAGAAGGTAGTTCGGTTTGTGAAGATTAAGTACGCCTTCTGTGTTTTATGGGGAATACCCTTTTTTGAATGGTTAGTGCAGGCACGTTGTTTTACCAGCGTGTTCAAACGGTTAAGATCAATTTGATTTGCTACTTAGTCGTTGCCTGACGTAGATTTTTTAACAATATACAGGTATGCCAAATTTGAGTTTTGAGCAGATGTTGGATGCGAAGGTGCACTTTGGGCATCAGACGCAGAAGTGGTGTCCGAAGATGGCACCCTACATTTTCATGGAGCGTAACGGTTACCATGTAATCGACCTCCGTAAAACCCTTGTCAAGGTAGATGAGGCTGCGCAAGCGCTTCGTCAAATTGCCCGCAGTGGGCGACGCATTCTTTTCGTAGCTACGAAAAAGCAAGCAAAGGAAGTGGTAGCGACGCGTGTGAAAGAGGTTGGAATGCCTTTCGTTACTGAGCGTTGGCCAGGTGGTATGCTTACCAACTTTCCTACCATTCGTAAGGCCGTTAAAAAGATGAGTAACATCGATAAGATGATTACAGACGGGACTTATGAAAATATGTCTAAGCGTGAAAAGCTGCAGCTCACACGTGTACGAGCAAAGTTGGAAAAGAACTTGGGGTCTATTGCTGATATGAACAAGTTGCCTTCCGCACTTTTCGTTGTCGATGTACAGCGTGAGTATATCGCCGTGCGCGAGGCAAATCGTTTGGGGATTCCTGTCTTTGCTATGGTGGATACGTGCTGTGATCCCACGCCAATAGACTTTGTTATTCCTGCTAATGACGACGTGAATACTTCTATCGATCTCATTATCGGTGAGATGTGTGAGGCGATTAAGGAGGGGTTGCTCGAGCGTAAGATGGATCGTAACAACGCAGAGCAGGATACGGAAGAGGAAAACGAAGAGGTAGAGACAAAGAAAGTGCCCGCCTCTGATGAGGATGACGAGTAATCGCCGAGTGTGTATTTGACTTAAAAAAGGAATAAGTTCATGGCAGACATAAAAATTGCCGATGTGCAGAAGCTGCGCCAGATGACTGGTGCGGGGATGATGGATTGTAAGAAAGCCCTCGAAGAGTCAAATGGCGATTTTGATCGTGCTTCGGAGTTGATTCGTGAGCGCGGTAAGGCGATTGCTAATAAGCGTGCGGATCGTACTGCTTCGGCTGGGATGGTGATTGCGCGTGCGAATGCGGCTAACAACCAAGCGGTAATTTTCGCTCTTAATTGTGAAACCGATTTTGTGGCGAAAAATGCAGATTTTGTGAAGCTCACAGAACGAATCGTGGATGAAGCACTGAAGGCCAACGTGAAGGATCTTGATGGTGTGCGTTCGATGATCCTTGATGGCAAAAGTGTGGACGATATGGTGCAGAACCTCTCGGGGGTTACGGGTGAAAAAATGGAGCTTGGTTGCTTCAAGCGTATCGAGGCGCCAACCGTGGGTTGCTATATCCATCCAGGGAGTCGTTTGGCAACAATGGTCGGGGTAAGTAAGCCAGGAGCTGATGCTACTCTTTTACGCGACATCGCGATGCAAGTCGCTGGGATGAACCCAGTGTCTGTCGATGCGGATAGTATCCCTGAGGATATTCGTAAGAAGGAGTTTGAGATCGGTCGTGAGCAGGCTCGTCTTGAGGGGAAGCCCGAGCAAATCTTGGATAAGATTGCGGAAGGTCGTCTTGCTAAGTTCATTAAAGAAAATACTCTTATGGCACAAGAGTTCATCAAGGATAGCAAGATGACAGTGGAGCAGTATGTTTCCAAGGCTGATAAGGATTTGAAGGTGCTCTGTTTTGAACGTTTCGGGCTCACAGAGTAGAAGTCCGTACTTATTTTTGAGAGGGGGGATGCCCAGAAGGGGTTATCCTCCCTTGTTTTTTTTGGGGGGGAAAGAAAATTTATGTTTGATACCATTGCACAGTACACCCCATTTTTTCAGAGGAGCGTTGCACAAAAATAAATCTTTAGGCATGATAGGGATATTGCCTGCAACGCTATCCGCATAGAGGGTGGAGTTATGCATTGTGCTACATCTCGTTGGGGACGTACGATAAATAAGGAGTTCGTATCGTTACGGATACGAAGAATATAGAAAAAAGATTATCTTCGTCCTAGAAAGGGATGGTATATATGAAACGTTTCTTCTTACTTATTCTCATCTTCATCTTTTCTGGTGCTCTATATGCCCAAATGAGATCGCTCTCTGTTGTGTATGAGGTTGAAGTGAAGTATGACGAGAAAGAATTGAAAAATGAGAATAGGGAGGAGCGGGCAGCATACATAGCTCTTATCGATAAGAAAAACGAGAACAAGGATATCTATCTATTGAATTTCAGAGAGGGGCTTTATAGTTATCTCGTGAAAGAGAGTATGCCAGCGCAGCTGGTTATAAACGGAGGTATACAGACATTCAATTTAAGTGATCAGTCTAGGTATATTGATTTTAATACTGGCGAGTCCTATTCTATTAGGAGTCTTTTTGGGAAAGATTTCACGGTAAAAGAGAGGGTTCGTGAGTATGATTGGGAACTTGTCGTTGACGAGGAAGAGTTGATTGCGGGCAAGTTGTGCAAAAAGGCAATATTCAGAGAAAAGTCTGGGGGGCTTGTTATTGCATGGTATTGTCCCGAGATCCCATTTCCGGTGGGACCTAATGGTTATCATGGTCTTTTGGGATTGATTATGCAACTCTCTACGTCGTCTTATCGCTATACAGCAACGGAAGTGACTTATACGAATGATGACGTGAAAATGGGACGCCTTAAGAAGGCTAAAATTGTGACTCCAGAGGAGTTTAAGGCTATTTTGGATAAGAAAATAGCTGAGTATGACGCTGTGGTTGTTGATGAGTAATGCGTTATTTTCTTACACTCTTGGTTCTTCTCTCTTTGTTTTCTATTACAGTGTGGGGACAGAGTTTACAGCTTCGCGGGCGAGTATCTGATCAGAAAGGGAAGGCGTTAGCGTATGCAACTGTCGTTGTTACGAGCGATAGTGTGGGAGCTAAAGATGTGCGTTACGCTATTACTAAGCCAGATGGCTCGTTTCACATTACCCGCCTCGTAGAGCAAGCTTCTTATTGGGTGCATGTGCGCTTTGTGGGGTATGAGGACTATCGACACAGATTTCTAAAACTGCCTACCGATCTCCTAATACAGATGGAAGAGCTGGTGAGAGAGATGGAGCGTGTGGTGGTGGTCGCCAAGGCGCCAGACGTCTATGAGAAGGGTGATACGCTGGTTTACAATCCGAAAAAATACACGCTTGGTAATGAGCAAAATATTGGGCAAGTGATTAAGCGTATGCCGGGGATGGAGGTTAGTCAAAGTGGTAAAGTCTCTTATCAAGGTGAGGATATTGGGAAAGTGCTGGTTAACGGAGAGGACGTATTGGGGGCAAGTGCCGAAGGCATTGCTATCAATAACCTACCGCCCGATTTTGCTTACTCGATAGAGCTCATCAAAAATTACAAGGACACGAGCGACATTGTGCGAAATTTCAAAGAAAGTAAGATGATGGCGCTTAACCTCAAGTCTGATAGAAAGGTGACACTCAACGGGGCAATGGAGGGAAGCGGAGGTCTGATCAACAAGTTTGGTGGGCGAGTTGCGCTTATCTCAATGCTCCCTAAGCTGACCATGTCTATGATTCTCTCTGCTAATAACACTGGCAAGGAACTTCTCACTTTAGAAGACTATACCAGCAATCTCGATCCTGAGTCGCTTGGCGAAGGAGGAAATATCTCGGTTAATGTCTCTGGGGAGGAGAGAGAGCTCTTTGTTCATTCGGATAATGAGTATGAGCGTATCGCAGGTCTTGCAAATGTTAATCTGACGTTGACGCCACATCGTGTTTATCGTCTGAAATCGAGCACCATCTATAATCAAAGCGAAGCAAGGAGTGGCTCTAGAGGTTGGCTTTTTTATTACCGTCCTGAGGATAATTTTGAACGCACGACTGAAGAAGCGACTCGGCGACGAAATGAAAACTTGTGGCAGCGTATCTATCAGAAATTCCGCCCTACACAAGGGCTTTCTATCAAGTCGGGGACGGATTTGTACTATCAACGTAGTACCTCTGATGACTTTTTTGAAAATCGTTATCGCGCCACTCTTTTGAGTGCAGGCAATAAGCACAGGGGAGGATATTTTCGCATAAAACAGAGTTTGGAACTACAGGGACGTGTAGGGAAAGGGCTCTTTTACACCGGAGGACAGTTTCATTTTAATGATGGCGTTTTGCAACAACATATCTATTCGACAGAAGCGCTCCTTCCTCTCTCATACGACTTAGACGAGGAATGCTATCGTTGGAACTATGAGAAAGAGAGCCAGAAGCAGGAGTATCGTTTCTTTGGAGGAATCATTTACCCCATGCTGGAAAAATTATTCATTAAGACAGAGATCTCTTATGGGCGGATGCAGGAGGAGCTTTCGTTTCATGATATGAATTGGCAGCCCGCAACAGAGGAATGGTGCGGAATGGTGCGTTCTAGGCTTTACGTCGGTGCATTTCGCAATCTTGGCACTTTTACTTTTTCTGCTGGTTCATATTTATCACACTATCGCGTGCCTAAATTTCTGACATCTTCAAAAGCATTAGAAGCGCGACTCTATGTAGAACCGACTGCTTCGTTAGCATTTCAGATAAGCAAAATACAGAACCTCAATTTCTCAATCTCTGAAACCGTAGGGAGGCTTCCTATTGAGGAGCTGTCACAGGTAGTGCTTCCTAAAGCCTACAATTCGTTGCAGTATGGAGCTCAGATTGCAACGCCTTTTACTCGTAGCCTGAATGGATTAGGGCGCTGGTATTATTTTGACCTTTTCGAACGATTGGTCATGAGTCTTTCCTTATACTACGCAAAGGCGCGAGATCAGAAACAGTATGTAAGTAGCGCTTCTGAGATTTTTGCTTCTTACTATTATCGTTCGGGAGGATGGCGAGATATTTTTCACTCCAATCTCAATATACAGAAGGGGATTCCTAGAGTACCGATCGATGTCAGGGGGTATTTCGGCGCTTCTTGGCAAAAGTCGTCAGAGGAGTATAATACACAGTCAGACGAACGGCGTTATCTGAATTTCCGAGGTCAGATTACCTTAGTGACACGTTATCAAAGCATTCCAGTTAATGGGGAAATCAGTGTGCGTTACGATCGTGGAGAAGGAGAGTTCCTGTTAAGCAAGGCTATGACGACTCGAGAGTTTATGCGTGGCGAGGCTACGATCCATTTTACGAGAGGCAATTTTACATCGTTCCTCAGGGGAAAATTCTCGCGGCTGCGACTTGCTACGACGAATCAGGATTTTGCAGACTTTGATGCGACGTTAAGTTATAAGATTCGTAAGGTCTCGATAAGCGTCTCTGGTGAGGATTTGTTGCATCTTCGAACCGATGAATGGGTTACGGATGTTTTTACGACACAGGTGCGTGGTTATAATCGCTATCGCCGGATGGCTGGCTACGCTCTTCTCTCTTTACGGTGGGAGTTTTAGTAGTGGATTCCCTTTTCTTCTTTATATCTTTGTCGCGATAGTACTACAAGTATCGTGAACATTACTCCGTTAGGTCTTATTTTGGCAGGTCCGTGCTCGGCAGAGAGTCGCGAGCAGGTGTTTGAGGTGGCTCGGTCATTGAGTCGGGATGGTCGAACTTCCTATTTGCGTGCAGGAGTTTGGAAACCTCGTACGCACCCAGGTCAATTCGAAGGCATGGGGGAGGTGGCGCTCTCTTGGCTTGCAGAGGCGCAGCAAGAGACTGGGATAAAGGTTTGTATTGAGGTGGCGCGTGCGGAACATGTAGCGCTTGCTCATCGTTATGGTATCCATTCGTTTTGGATAGGGGCGCGCACAACCTCTGACCCATTTGCCGTGCAGGAGGTTGCTGAGGCTTTGGGGAAAGCCGATGGTCCTTTTTTTGTGAAGAACCCTATTTCTCCAGATATCGAGCTCTGGATGGGGGCTATTGAGCGCCTTGCCGCTCATACTTCTCAGGAGGTTATGGCCGTACATCGAGGTTTTTTCCCTACGCGAAAGATTGCTTATCGTAATGCGCCAGAATGGGAATTGCCGCTGCAACTTCGTTCCCGTTACGGACATCGTTTACGGATCTTGTGTGATCCGAGTCATATTGCAGGGAAGCGTGAGTGGGTTGCTGAAATTGCTCAACAAGCGATGAATTTTGCTTTTGACGGTTTGATGATTGAGGTTCATCCGTCGCCTGAGAATGCCTTGAGCGATGCACGTCAGCAACTAACATTAGCCGCTTTTTTTCAGCTGTTAGATACGCTTTTACCGCCGCCTCAAATGACGGAAGTGCTCGATGCTGATTTGGAGCATTTTCGACGAAAAATAGATTCGATAGATGTACAGGTTTTAGACCTGTTGGGAGAGCGTCTTGCAGTGGTGCGAGATATCGGGGTTTGGAAGGCCGAGCGGGGGATTCAGGCCTTTCACCAAGAACGGTGGCGTGAACTCCTTAAACATCACCTTCGTTACGGTTTGCAATTGGGGTTGGATACACATTTTGTGCGTCGGCTTTGTGAGCTCGTGCATACCGAATCTTTACGTCTTCAAGGGCTTTGTTGTGAGGTAAAAACATCTATCTGTGTATCTGAAAATCAAGACTCTAGCCATCGTGAAAGGGAAAAACACGGTGGAGAATCCACACATGATTGAACACAGCATGTGTTTCTGAAGAAAAAACCTTACCTTTGCAAAAGGTCATTCGTTGGAAAAACTAACCCCTTAAAAAATAAAGTAAGGTGTTGCGCTCGTTGTTTTGGGTGGTCGTGAGCCTCCTTGTATCTTTTAATGTATTGGCTGCTACGGAGACTGATACGCTTCGGACTGCTTCGGAAGAGCTCATTTCTGAGTCTTCGCATGAAGAGAAGAAGGGGTATGACCCCGTACAAATGATCTTTGATCATATCTCCGACTCGCATGAGTGGCATATCATGACCGTTGGAGATGTGCATGTTAGTGTACCGTTGCCAGTGATTCTTTATAGCAAAGAACGTAAATCGTTGTTCTGCTTCCTTTCGAGTCGTTTCCATCATGGGCATGAGGATTATAATGGTTTCCGAATGCTCGTACCTGCGAAGGGAGGTTCTACGGAGATTGTCGAGGTCTCGCAGACGGGGGAAATATTACGAGCTCCGATGGACTTTAGCATTAAGAAGAATGTGGCAGGAGCTTTGTTCGTCTGTCTGTTGATGGTATGGGTATTCGTGAGTGTTGCAAAGCGTTACAAGCAGAATCCGAAGAAGGCGCCGCATGGTTTGCAGAACTTTATGGAAGCTATTATCGTCTTCGTGAGAGATGATATTGCAAAATCTAGCATCCGCGAGAAATACTTACCTCGTTTTATGCCAGTTTTGCTTACGATTTTCTTCTTTGTGCTCTTTTGTAACCTGTTGGGGTTGGTACCCTTTATTCCTGCAGGGGCTAACCTTACGGGGAACATTACGGTTACGATGGTGTTGGCGATGTTCACGTTCTTGGTGACTACATTCAATGGTAATAAGCATTACTGGGCGGATATCTTTAACAGTCCAGGAGTGCCTACTTTTTTGAAGTTGCCTATCCCTTTGATGCCTATCGTTGAGCTCTCTGGGATGTTGACCAAGCCGATTGTACTGATGATTCGACTTTTTGCTAATATGCTCTCTGGGCATATGATCGTCTTGGTCTTCTTCAGTATGATATTCCTTTTTGGTGCGATGAATGCTGTCGCAGCTTACGGGGTAAGTGTGCTTTCGGTTTTCTTCGCTGTTTTCATGACTCTTTTGGACGTGCTCGTCTCCTTTATTCAGGCTTATGTCTTTACTATGCTTAGTGCCATGTATTTTGGGATGGCGACAGCTGGACATGAGGAGGGGCACTAGAGTGGCGTTTTAACATTGACATTTTACTCTTTAGTACGGAAAAATAAACAAGTATAGGTGTGATGGATTTCAAGTCATTGGCTATGATGGGGGCAGCTTTTGCTGCAAGTATAGTGGTTATCGGAGCTGCTATGGGGATCAGTCGGATCGGCGTACAAGCCCTCGATGCCCTTGCTCGTCAACCGCAAGCTGCTAGCGACATACGTTCTAGTATGATTGTCGCAGCCGCTCTTATCGAAGGTTTGGCGTTCTTCGCAATTATCGCCGCTATTCTGGTACTCTTCCTAGCTTAGGAGTCTTTTCGGGATGAGCTTGATAACCCCGGATTTTGGGCTATTTTTCTGGATGGTCTTGGCCTTTGGGCTCGTCCTTGTGGTATTACGTAAATTTGCGTGGAAACCCATCTTGGGCGGTTTGGAGAGTCGAGAAAGAACCATCGCCGAAGGCTTGGAGAACGCTGAGAAGCATCGTATCGAGCTCGAACAGTGGACAGAACAACGTTTAAGTCTTGAGGCAGAGGCGCGCAAAGAACGAGAACTTTTTCTTTCTGAAGCGCGTTCGCAGCGGGAACAGTTGATTGCAGAAGCTCGTGAGCAGGCAAAGGACGAGGTGGAGCGCATTACGCAGCAAGCGCGAGAAAATATGCGTTTGGAGCAGGAGGCGATCCGCAGAGAACTCAGAAATGAGGTACGAGTGTTGGTGGTTAAGACAACAGAGCGTATCTTGCGTGAGCGTCTCGCCTCGAACGAGGAGCAGGAACGTTATCTTGATCGTGTCATTGACGAGATGATGAAGGTTAATGCGCCTCAAGCATAAATAAGGTTGATTGTGTAGGGATATGAACGAAGGACGGGTTTCTGTTCGTTATGCGAAGGCGCTGCTCGCTACCGTCAAGGAGAATGACGCTGCTGCTCGTGCTCTTTATGATGGGGCGGGAGTGTTGTCAGATGTCCTTTTGCAGATAGGAAGCGAGTATCGGAAGATGCTTCAGAGTACTGTGATTTCCGAAGCTGAAAAACGAGGCTTTGTGGAACGGATGGTGAATCGCGTTGCACCCGAGCTACTTCCCTTTGCTGTATTGATGTATCGCCATCAGCGTTCAGAATATCTAGATCGTGCCTTGCGTATGTTTCGGAATCTCTACGCTGCGCGTTTCGGATTGGTGAGGGCGCATGTGGTATCCAGTGCTGAGCTCTCAGAGAGTGCGAGGAGTCGTATTTTAAGCTTCTTACAGAAGCGTCTGGGAACAGGGGTAGAACTCGAGTTCTCTGAGGATCAGAATCTCATCGGTGGTTTTACCGTAGAGGTGAACGATGCGCTCTTGGATTGTAGTGTGCAGGGCGAGCTGCGAAGTATGTTATCGGAGTTGTAATCTAATCGAAAGATTGTGTTATGTCAGGAATTAAAGCTTCAGAGATCTCCGAGATCCTTTCTCAGGAACTGTTGGGCTTGAATGCAGAAAAAGATTTCGAGGAGGTCGGGCGTGTCGTAGAGGTCGGGGACGGGATTGCGCGTCTCTTTGGTCTTCGAGGCGTTGAGGCTAACGAGTTGGTGGATTTTGAGTCTGGTGTGCGAGGTGTGGTGCTTAACTTGGAGGAAGACAACGTTGGGGTCGTTCTCATGGGGGATAGCACGCTTGTCAAGGAAGGTCAGCTTGTGCGTCGAACCAAGCATATTGCTTCTCTTATGGTAGGTGAGGGCTTGCTTGGGCGTATTGTCAATACGTTGGGTGAGCCGATTGATGGGAAAGGTGCTATAGAGGGAAAGCTTTATGAGCTTCCGTTGGAACGTAAAGCGCCTGGAGTGGTTTATCGTCAGCCTGTAAAGGAACCGTTACAAACGGGTCTGAAAGCAGTGGATGCGATGATCCCGATCGGTCGTGGACAGCGTGAGTTGATCATTGGTGACCGTCAGACAGGTAAGACTGCGATTGCAATAGACACGATTATCAATCAGCGTTCCGCTTATGAAGCAGGAAAGCCTGTTTATTGTATCTATGTCGCAATCGGGCAGAAGGGGTCTACTGTTGCTAATATCGCGAAAACTCTCGAAGAAGCTGGTGCATTGCCTTATACCATTATTGTATCGGCTACGGCCTCTGATCCTGCTGCGCTTCAGTTTTTTGCTCCATTTGCAGGAGCTACTATCGGGGAGTTTTTCCGAGATACGGGACGAGATGCCTTGGTGGTGTATGACGACCTCTCTAAACAGGCGGTCTCTTATCGTGAAGTCTCTCTTTTGTTGCGTAGACCTCCAGGACGTGAGGCATATCCAGGGGATATCTTCTATCTCCACAGCCGTCTTCTGGAACGCGCCGCAAAGATAAACGAGTCGCAAGAGGTGGTAGAGCAGATGAATGATTTGCCTCCAGTACTTCGTCCGATGGTAAAGGGAGGTGGTTCGCTTACCGCGTTGCCAATCATTGAAACGCAGGCGGGGGACGTCTCAGCTTACATTCCAACGAATGTAATTTCTATTACTGACGGGCAGATCTTCCTTGAGTCGACATTGTTTAATGCTGGGGTGCGTCCTGCAATTAACGTGGGGATCTCGGTATCTCGTGTCGGAGGTAATGCGCAAATCAAGTCTATGAAGAAGGTGGCAGGTACGTTGAAGCTTGACCAAGCGCAATATCGTGAATTGGAGGCTTTTTCAAAGTTCGGTTCCGATCTAGATGCTGCTACTAAGAGTGTCTTAGACAAGGGGGCTAAAAACGTTGAACTGCTTAAGCAGCCACAGTATAGTCCAGTTCCTGTTGGTGAACAGGTAGCGGTGATCTATTGTGGTACAAAGGGGCTCTTCAAAGATATCCCCGTGGCGCGGGTGCGTGAGTTTGAAAAGATCTTCTTGGAGGAGATGCGTACATCTGCACGTGCCATTCTAGATAAGCTGGGGGCAGGTGTCTATGATGACGAATGTACAGGGGCTATTGAGAAGGTCGTTGCACAGCTTTTGCCTTCTTTCTTAGAGAAGAAGTAGTCTCGTTGTATGTGAATTAGAGAGGTCTCTGTCTTATTTTCGATGGGGCGGAGACCTCTTTTTCTTAAATCAAGGTAGCGTCTCTCTTTTATGGCAAGTCTCAAAGATATCCGTATTCGTATCGGCTCTGTAAAGTCCACACGTAAGATTACGAGTGCGATGAAGGTGGTCTCTGCTGCTAAGTTTCATAAGGCACAGGAGCAAGCCGTGCAGTTTCAGAAGTATCTTGATAAGTATCGGGACACGATGTCTATTGCTCTAGCTGCATGTGCTAATTATTCCCACCCATTGATGCAGGTCGCTAATGCAGAAGCGCCAGTGGCGATGGTCGCGCTCTCTTCGAATTCGTCGTTGTGTGGCGGCTATAATGCGAATGTTATTAGCTTAGCCACTAAGCAAGTGGAGGTGGAGAAGTCGGCAGGGCATGATGTCGTCTTCTATGCCTTAGGTAAAAAGATGGCAGAGGGGTTGCGAATGTTTGATGTCGCATTCTCTAGTGAAACGCTGGTGGATAAGCCTTCATTTGACCCTACAGCTGAGCTTTTTGACCGTTTGATGCAAGATTTCTTGGAAGGGCGCTATTCACGGGTTGTGGTCTGTTATAACCGCTTTCGGAGTGCAGCGTTGCAAGAGCCCGTTGTAGAAACATTGCTTCCGTGTATTCCGCCTGCAGGGAGTTCGGTCGTTAACCATGAGTATATTTTTGAACCAGACGCTCCGTCTTTCTTTTCCTATACCCTAACCCATTTCGCTCGCTTGCAGCTTTATACCTGCATATTAAACAACTATGTAGGGGAGCATGGAGCGCGAATGACTGCGATGTCGCAAGCGACGGACAATGCGAACACATTGGTTGACGAATTGACCCTTGAATATAACAAGGCTCGTCAGGCGGCAATCACTAACGAGATTTTGGAAATTGTCTCTGGGGCTGCTGCGTTGGAGGGGTAAAAAGGGCTTTTAGGAAGGGGGCTAATTCCTCTTATTTGAGCATTTTAGCGGGCAGTTTGGATTGCCCGCTTTTTTTATAGCCGTTTCCGAGCAGGAATGTTGTATATTTGGCTAAAGAGAGCTCCTGACCATTACTTTGCCAGACTCCTTACCGTTACTAAAAAAACAAAACCATTATGGCTGAATTAAGCGTCAAACAGAATACCATCCTTCGTTACTTTCAAGATAACCAGAAGGGCTTTCTCATCCCAGATTACCAACGCCCTTATTCTTGGGAAGAAGACCAGTGTGAAAAGCTTTGGAATGACCTCGCTACATTTACTTTACCAGAACTGCAGGAAGGGAAGTTTGACCCCGATCGAAACTACTACCTCGGCTCTATTGTAACGTTTATAAATCAAGAAGGCAAAACGGAGATTATCGACGGACAACAGCGCATCATCACCCTAATGCTTCTTTTGCGTGCTTTTTTGAAGAGTGCTGCTATGATGCCAGATCCAGAAACAAAAGCCCTGAGCCTCGGGATCCAGAAATGTCTCTGGCACATGGACGAGTTTGACATCAAGTGCATTGCTACAAAACTAGAAACGGAGGTGGCTAGTGATGATGCGAAAAAAGACTTCCTAGCAATT